>CAZXOC010000308.1:0-1762 GCA_964642165.1 uncultured Planctomycetaceae bacterium
TGTAGAACCGCCGGGCGGCCTGGATGCGGTCCTCGGTGTTGGCCAGCTCCTCCTGGAGGGCGAGGAAGTTGCGGCTGGCCTTGAGGTCGGGGTAGCCCTCGGCGACGGCAAAGAGCCGCCGGACCGTGCCGACGAAGGCGTTCTCGTCGTCGGCCTGCTGCCGGGGGCTGCCGGTGGAGGCGACGGCGCGGTTGCGGGCCTCGACGACGGCCTGGAGCACCTCGCGCTCGTGCTTCGCGTAGCCCTTGACGGTCTCGACGAGGTTGGGGATGAGGTCGTAGCGCCGCTTGAGCTCGGTGTCGATGCCGGACCACGACTCGCGGCAGTGCTGGCGCAGGCGGACGAGGGCGTTGTAGTTGGCGATCACCCAGAACAGCACGACCACCGCGGCGCCGATGGCGATGTAGACGCCGATCATCACGCCTCTCCCCGCTGCTGCTGGACGAGGTAGTCCGGAAGGCCCTGGAGGATTCCCTCGGCCAGGCCCACCGCCGCGGCGAACTCCTGGATGTCGAACGTGCTCCGGCGGTAGGCGATCACGTGCCGCCGGTCGAACTCGATGCTGAATCGCGGGCTGGCGAGAAGCAGCTCCATCGTCCGCGTGTGGATGACGTCGTAGGCCCACTTGCGGTCGGGGCTCTTGACGTAGAACCGCCGGCTGAACTCGGCCGACTCGAAGTCGATGTCGTCGAAGCCGAAGAAGCCCGCGACCTTGTCGAACAGGCCCTCTGGGCGGATGACGAGCGGCCGGAGCGGCACGTCCGAGGCCAGGATCACCGCCGAGAAGCGGTGGTGGTGGGTCTTGCGCCGGCCCTTGGAGTCGCGGGAGTGGGTCTCGTAGTGGTAGTCGAAGGCGAGGATTTCGCGGCCGGACCAGTCGCCCCACATGCGGTTGTAGGCGTAGCGGTCGGAGCCCCGGCGGAGGCACTTGAACTCGGGGAAGCGGTCCTCCAGGCCGTGGTCCTTGCCGGGGTCGAAGGCGAGTCGGCGGCCGGCGGCGAAGGCGGTCAGCTCCTTGATGCGCTTCTGGCGCTGGTAGTAGCCCAGCACGCCGATCAGGACGACCAGGATGACGAACGCGACAATCAGCAGGGCAGGCAAGGCGGCGGCTCCTAGCTGGTTCGCGGCCGGGGCCTCAGTAGATCAGGTAGTTGTAGTCCTTGAGTCCGTCGCCGAGCCACCAGAGGCGGGCGGCCTCGATGCCGGCCTGGTCGCGGGTGAAGCCCCGGCCGCTGATGCGCCCGATGGCCTCGGCGGCGGCGGCCCGCAGGGCGAGGTTGGTGATCTCGTCCTCGATGTCACCGATGCTGACCTGCTGGGTGAGGTAGTAGACGGCGCGGCCGTCCCCGATGTGTCCGAGCTGCTCGGCGAGGAGGACCTTCAGCGCGAGGGCGTCGGGCATGCCGTCGGGGCTGCGATAGCTCTCGAGGACCCGCACGAGGGGCTTGACGGCGTGCCGGCCCGGGCTGGCCAGCGCGGCCACCTTGGCGCGGCGGGTGGGCTCGTCCCAGGCGGCGAAGCTCTCGTAGATCTCCTCGACCTGCGCCGCAACCGCGATGTCGTCGACCTCCGGCGGGCGCAGGGCCTGGTCGATCAGGGCTTCGAGCTTGCCCGAGGGGGCCTCCATGTGGGCGGCGATCTTGCGAAGCGTGCGCTCCTCGGGGGGGGAGACCTTGCCGTCGGCCACGGCCAGCTCCACGAGCATCCCCAGCATCTGCTCGCCCTCGGCCGAGTCGCGCGAGATGCTGATCCGTCGGTCGCC
>CAZXOC010000308.1:1862-3076 GCA_964642165.1 uncultured Planctomycetaceae bacterium
TCGGCGATCTCCGCCATGCGCTGCGAGATCATCAGGTGCTGCGTGCAGCGCTGCTCGCACTGGCCGCACGCGACGCAGTCGGCGGCCAGGTCCGGCTCGAGCCCCCAGTGCCACTTCAGGCGATTGACGACGTGCTTGGGGTCGTCGCCCTCGAGCAGGCGGTGGTTGTAGGCGTCCATGAAGCGCGGCACGTCGAGCCCCTCGGGGCAGGGCAGGCAGTAGCCGCAGCCGGTGCAGAACCCGTCGAAGGAGTCGAGGATCCTGTCGCGCATGGCCGCGACGTGGGCCTCGTCGTAGGGCGTGAAGCCCTCGACGGCGGCGCAGGCCTCGTCCACGTGCTCCTTGGTCGTGAAGCCCACCAGGGCGGTGGTGACGGCCGGGTGGGAGACGTTGAACCGCAGCGCCGCCGCGACCACCGACGGGTCGCCGTCGCCCCGGACGAACGAGAAGCTCTCGGCGTGCCCGGGGATCAGCCCGCCGCCGAGGGGGTTCATGGTGGCCACGCCGAGGCCCATCTCGCCGGCGAGCTCGATGGCCTTCTCTCGGTACGGGAAGTTCACCGCGCAGTAGCCGAGGGTGACGCCCTCGAACGGGCCTTCCCGCAGGACGTTGGCCAGCTCCTCGCCGGGCAGGTGCGACGAGACGACCACGTGCTCGACGAGGCCCTCTTCCTTGGCCCTGAGGGCGGCGGCGACGGCCCCGCCTTCCTGCCGCTGCCGCCACTGCTCGGGCTTGACCAGGCACCAGATGTGGAAGAAGTGGATCCGCTCCAGCCCGAGGCGCTGAAGGCTCTTCTCCAGGCTCTTGCGGAAGGCCGCGCCGTCGGCGGCCATGCACTTGCTCGAGGCGTAGAACGTGCCCGGGGCCATGTCCCCGAAGGCCGCGCCCAGGATGTCCTCGCTCCGGTCCTGGCAGTAGCCCGGGGCGGTGTCGAAGTAGTTGACGCCCCGGCGGTAGGCGTGCCGCACGACCTCGGCGTTGGCGTCGATGTCGGTCGGGTTGGCGAATCGCATCCCGCCGAAGCTGATCACGGATACCTGCTTGCCGGTTTGTCCGTACGGCTTGGTCCACATCCTGCGAAGGGTCCTCCCGCTGGATCCTGACGAGGCGCGTTCGTGTGCGGGCAGTGTACAGCATCGCGCGCCGCGGAGCAACGGGGGATGGGGGACGGAGGCGGAGGCAGCCCCGGCCCCGCCGGACCGGGGCTTGGGGGG
>CAZXOC010000308.1:3176-8500 GCA_964642165.1 uncultured Planctomycetaceae bacterium
GTCTGCTTCTCGACGACGTCGCTGGTCTTGCCGACGTTCGGCGTGCGGGGCTTCTCCTCCGGCAGGGGGGCCTTCTGGCGGGGGTCCTTGTAGAGGTGCACGTTGTCGAAGCGGTACGTGCCCGCCGGCCAGTAGCAGTAGACCTGGATCTGGAGCCACTCGACGCCGTCGGGCAGGCCCCCGCGCGGCGGCACGGGCGCGGCGAGGTGGTTCCACGTGCCCTTCTCGCCGCGGCAGTTGAGGTACCAGCGATAGCACTCGCGGAGGAAGAGCTTGGGCTCGCGTTTGGCGGCCTGGGCGATGAGCTTCTTGCGGGCGGCCTGCGGCAGGGCGGCGAACTGCCCGGGCGTCATGCCGAGGCGGGCCAGGGCGCTTTCCGGCAGGCCGTCCAGCGCGTGGGCGGTCCTCTGGAAGCCCTTCAGGAAGACCTTCGCCCCGGGCCGGTCGAAGTCGGCCATCAGCCAGTAGCGCCGGCCGGGCGTCGCCTGGATCCAGTCGCTCTTGAAGTGCACGCCCTCCATGCCGCCGAGGCAGCTATAGCCGGTCTCGGTAGCGATCTTCGGCGGGTTGGCGGGGTCGGCCCGGCCCATGCGGATCGCGCGGATGTAGTTGATGTACGGCCAGCGGGCGAGGTCCGTGCGGACGCGGAGGACGCGCCCGCGCCCGGCGGGGCCCTTCTCGAGGAAGCTGGCGACGTTGTCGGGGAGCTGCCAGCCCCGGTGGCCGCCCTCGTCGAACGTGCCGTTGACGTTCAGCGGCCGGGCGAAGTCCTTGGGCTCCGGCTCGTCGCCGTACTGCGGCGGGACCCACTCGGCCTTGCCGGTGACGGCCTCGACGACGGCCTTGCTGATCACGGCGTTGTGGCGCTCGGTGCGGTCCCGGAAGGTCTTGCGCCACCGCTCGCCCTTGGCGCGGAGATCGACGAAGCGCAGCTCCAGGCGGACGTCGTGCCCGTTTCTGGTCGCGCTGCCGTAGAGGCCGAGCTGCGCCCCGAGCTGGTCGCCCAGCAGGCGCCGGACCTTCCGCGTGTCCGTCGAGACGGGCAGGGGGGGCGAGAACTCCGCCGTCGTGAAGCGGTCGACGACGGCCAGCTCCTTGTGCCGCGCCAGCCGCATGCGAATGACGTTCGCCAGGTCCTTGCCGTACTTGGCGTCGCCGGGGCAGTGGAAGTCGAAGACGACCACGTGGGTCTTCTCCGGCCCGGCGGCTTTGTCGGCGGCCGCGGCCGGGGCGCCCCACGGCAGGGCGAACGCCGCCAGCAGGATCTTCGTGCGTGCAGGCATGCCGTTGGTTCCATCGGCCCGGAGCGCGACGGTCTTTCGCTTCGCGGGCCGCGCCGTCTCCGTTTGGTTCAACGTCGCGGCGCCGGCGAAGTTGCCGGCGGAAGTGGGGCGGCGCGCCTCGGCCCGGAGACGTCAGCCTTGCCGCGCCGGGAGGAACCTGCTAAGTATCCTGGTGGGGCCTCCGTTGCGTGTTGCCGGAGGCCGCTTGGGAGTGATCCCACAACGGCGCCCTGCCGATCGATCCGCTGGACGGGCCGGCGGCGCGGGCGGGAGAACGAAGACGTCATGAGCAAGACTCCGAAGCCGAAGAAGCCGGCCCGGCGGCAGGGACTCGCCACGCTGGCGATTCACGCCGGCGAGGACCGGCTTCGCTACGCCGATTCCATCACCACGCCGATCGTCCAGACGTCGACGTACGCCTTCAAGGACAGCAAGGAGATCGAGGCGTACACGAAACTGGGCAAGGAGCGGTTCGAGTACGGCCGCTACGGCAACCCGACCGAGCAGGTGGCGGAGCGGCGTCTGGCGGCCCTGGAGGGCGCCGAGGCGTGCGTCGTGTGCGCGTCGGGGATGGGCGCGATCACGACGACCATCCTGGCGCTGGTTCGCAGCGGCGATCACATCGTCATCACGGACGACGCCTACAAGAAGACGCTGGAGTTCTGCAGCGCGTACCTCCAGCGGTTCGGCATCGGCTGCACCATCGTGCCGTTCGGCGACTACGAGGCCCTCGACCGCGCCGTCCGGAAGAACACGCGGTTCATCTTCTCCGAGTCGCCGACGAACCCGTACCTGAACATCTTCGACCTCGTCCGGCTCAAGAAGATCGCCGACAAGCACGGCGTGCTGACGCTCATCGACAGCACGTTCGCCACGCCCGTGAACCAGCGCCCCCTGGAGTGGGGCGTGGACATCGTCCTCCAGAGCTGCACCAAGTACCTCGGCGGGCATAACGACATCCTCGGCGGGGCCGTGCTCGGGCGCCAGGAGCTGATCCAGCCCACCCGCGACCTCCACAAGGCCCTCGGCGGCGTCATCGACCCGCACTGCTGCTACCTCCTGCTACGAGGGCTCAAGACCTTCCCCCTGCGCATCGCCAAGGCCAACGAGACCGCCATGATCGTCGCGGAGTACCTCGAACCCCACCCGCTGATCAAGCGCGTCTACTACCCCGGCCTCACGAGCCACCCGCACCACGACACCGCGCGGGAGCAGATGTCCGGCTTCGGCGGCGTGGTCACCTTCGACATCAAGGGCGGGCTCAGCACGGCCAAACGCTTCCTCGACTCCCTGGAGCTGTGCTTCATCGCGCCCAGCCTCGGCGGCGTCGAGACGCTGATCACCCACCCGGCGATGGTCAGCTACTACAACTACAGCCGCAAGGAACGCCTCAAGCTGGGGATCACCGACACGCTCATCCGCCTGGCCGTGGGCATCGAGGACGCCGAGGACATCGTCGCCGATCTCGAGCAGGCCTTGCGCCGGGCCGCGCGGTCGCGGAACCGGCGCCAGACGCGGCGCCGGCCGGCCGCTGGGGGCTGAGCCCGCCGGCCCGCTGGAAGCATGGCCCCGTGCCCGCCTCCGGGCATGGGCAATCCCCCACAGCGAGGTTCCTTCCCGTGGGTGCCAGGTCCCCAGCGGCGAGCTGTCCGCCCGCGCGTCGCGAGGAACTGAGATTTCCCCTCGTTCAGGAATCGCCGTGACCAACAGGCGTTGCGCGCTGCCGGCGCCTCAAGACCGACGCAGGGGCAGCGCTGGCACGCACGTTGCTTATCGGACCTTTGATTGGATCAAGAAACGCGTTTCATGGGAGAGTGGAAAGAGGATATGGGGCAATGGAAAGGGCAAAGCCGTGAGCGCTGCATTAGAGACACTGCCACTCGTGCTGGTCTCGGCGAGCCCGCTCTGTCGGCAGGTCCTTTCGGCCGCGGGGTTCGCCTTCGACGCGGTCGAGCCTGGGGCGGACGAGCCGGCGAGTCTGTCGGGTCACGTGGGTCCCGTTCAGCAGGCCGAGGCGGTGGCGTACTGCCGGGCCCGTGAGGTCGCCGACCGGCAGCCGCACGCTTCGGTCCTGGCGGTCAAGACGCTGGTGGCGATCGGCAAGCGGGTCTTCGGCCGGCCGTTCGGTCGCCTCGAGGCGGCGGACATGCTCCGGGCCGTCTCGGGCAGGCGGCACACCGTGGTCACCGGCGCCGCGATCGTCCAGCCCGGGCACCGGCTGATCGCCTCGGACGTGACGCACGTGACGATGCGGCCGATCCCCGAAGAGGTCGTCCGGTGGCACCTCGACTCGGGGAACTGGCTCGGGGTCGCCGGCGCCTACGCCACGCCGGAGATGGCCGAACGCTTCGTCCTCCGCCTGGAAGGCAGCTTCAGCAACGTGCTCGGCCTGCCGGTGGAGCTGGTCGATCGGATGATCGCCGAGCTGTACCGCCACCCCGAGCACCACGAGTGCCTGTAGGCCGTTCGGGCAGAAGCGTCGGTTCCGCCGGGCGACCTGCGCGCGCGCGGGCGGGCAGGGGAAACCGCGCAGGTTGGTAGTGGCGTGGCCCGCGGCCAGGCACTACACTGCCGGCGTGGACGACCCGGGACGCAAGGCGGCCGACCGCATCACGCGCGGTCGGGCACTGCCCGTATCGGCGGCCGGGGCGTCCGCACCATCCTCGACAGCCGTAGCGGCCCGGTGGCGGAATTGGCAGACGCTGGGGACTTAAAATCCCTTGCCCTTCGGGGCGTGCGGGTCCGAGTCCCGCCCGGGCCAGTGGCCTTCGCGTGGCGGCACATCCGGCCGCGCGGCAGGGAGGTCTTGCATGATGGAAGCGATTGAATCGCGGTTTCGCGAGGCGCTGGCGGGCCAGGAGGGGCTGGCGTTCTGCTCGCTGCGCTTTGTCGATGAGCAGCACGAGAGGCTCTCCGTGCGGATGGACGTCCCCGAGCCGGTCACGACCTGGCGCGACACGGGGGTCATGATCACCGTCCTGGCCGACGGGGGGATGGGCTACGCGGCCACCAGCGACGTGACGGCCGGCGGGCTGAAGCGGGCCCTCGAGGCGGCCCGCGAGTGGGCGCGCCTGTCGGCGGGGCGGTGCGTCGTGGACTTCGACCAGGTCGCCTGGCCGGCGCCGCGGGACGAGTACGAGGGATCTGATCGCGTGGCGTGGCCGTCGACGACGCTGGCGGAGAAGTTCGACCTGCTGCGGCGGGAGTGCTCGCGTCTGAAGACGGACGACCGGATCGTGGACTGGGGCAGCGGTTTGTGGCGCACGACGATGGAGACGCTCTACGTGACGTCCGGCGGCGCGCGGGTCCGCCAGCAAATGCACTACCTGGTGCCCCTGCTGTACGCGACGGCGAACGAGGGCGCCGAGACGCAGACGCGTTCGTTCGGCGGGCACGGCTACTGCCGCCAGGGCGGGCTGGAGGTGCTCGACGAGGTGGGTTTCCGCGACGCGGCGCCGGGCGTCGCCGCCGAGGCGCTGGAGCTGCTGGCGGCGCCGAACTGCCCGACGGGGCGCCGGGACGTGCTGCTCGCGCCCGACATGATGGTCCTCCAGATCCACGAGTCGATCGGGCACCCGCTGGAGATGGACCGCATCCTGGGCGACGAGCGGAACTACGCCGGCACGAGCTTCGTCACGCTCGACATGCTGGGCACGTACCGCTACGGGTCGGACCTCCTGAACATCACCTATGACCCGTCGCACGCGGAGGAGTTCGCCACGTTCGCCTACGACGACGACGGCCTGAAGGCCGAGAAGGCCTACATCATCCGGGACGGCATCCTGCAACGCGCCCTGGGCGGGCTGGTCTCGCAGGCGCGCACGGGCCTGCCCGGCGTGGCCAACAGCCGCGCGTGCAGTTGGAACCGCCCGCCCATCGACCGCATGGCCAACCTGAACCTCGAGCCCGGCGGCCCCGGCGCGCCGGAAGTCGACGAGATGATCGCCGCCGTCGAGCGCGGCATCTACATGAAGACGAACTGCTCCTGGTCGATCGACGACAGCCGCAACAAGTTCCAGTTCGGCTGCGAGTGGGGCCGGC
>CAZXOC010000309.1:0-8478 GCA_964642165.1 uncultured Planctomycetaceae bacterium
GCCTCGAGGCCTACGGCGCCAGCTACACCCTCCAGGAACTGCTCACCGTCAAGAGCGACGACGTCGAGGGCCGAACCAAGATCTACGAGTCCATGGTCAAGGGAACGAACACCCTCGAAGCCGGCACGCCCGTCAGCTTCGACGTGCTCTGCAACGAGCTGCGGGGCCTGGGACTCAACATCCAACTGGAGAAGAAACGCCTGATCTAGGAACCACGGGCCTCCTGGCCCGCGGACGGCGACGCCCGCGGGCTTGCGACAGGACGGACAGGAGCCGGCACGCGGACGGGCACGGCCGAGACGACGAAGCGGCCAGGAGCTACAAAGCATGGCTGAAAGCGTATATGATCGGATCAACGACTACGGCTCGGTGAAGATCCAACTGGCGTCCCCCAACGACATCCGCAGTTGGTCGTTCGGGGAGGTCAAGAAGCCCGAGACCATCAACTACCGGACGTACCGTCCGGAAAAGGACGGGCTGTTCTGCGAGCGGATCTTCGGGCCGGAGCGCGACTGGGAGTGCGCCTGCGGCAAGTACAAGGGCACGAAGCACAAGGGCATCATCTGCGACCGCTGCGGCGTGAAGGTCACCCACTCCCGCGTCCGCCGGAAGCGCATGGGGCACATCAACCTGGCGGCCCCGGTGGTGCACATCTGGTTCTTCAAGGCCCTGCCCAGCCGTCTCGGAACGCTGCTGAGCATGAAGACCGCCGACCTGGAAAAGGTGATCCTCTTCCAGGACTACGCCGTCGTCGACCCCGGGCAGACCCCGCTGAAGGACAAGCAGGTCCTCAGCGAGGACGAGTACCGTTCGGCCTGCGAGAAGTACGGCGACGACTTCAAGGCGACGATGGGCGCCGAGGCCATCCGCATCCTGCTGGGCAAGCTCGACCTGGGCGAGGTGGCCGACGAACTCCGCGAGGGCCTCAGGAAGACCTCCTCGAAGCAGAAGATCAAGGACCTCACGAAGCGGCTGAAGCTCGTGGAGAACATCCGCACGTCGGGCAACCGGCCGGAGTGGATGGTCATGGACGTCATTCCGGTGATCCCCCCGGACCTCCGCCCGCTGGTGCTGCTGGAGAGCGGCAACTTCGCCACCAGCGACCTGAACGACCTCTACCGCCGGATCATCAACCGGAACAACCGCCTCAAGAAGCTGATGGACCTCAATGCGCCCGAGGTCATCATCCGCAACGAGAAACGCATGCTCCAGCAGGCGGTCGACGCGCTGTTCGACAACGGCCGCTGCCGCCGGCCCGTGCAGGGCACGGCCAATCGCCCCCTCAAGAGCCTCGCGGACATGATCAAG
This sequence comes from uncultured Planctomycetaceae bacterium, assembly GCA_964642165.1. GTDB lineage: Bacteria > Planctomycetota > Phycisphaerae > SM23-33 > SM23-33 > CAYRVX01. The sequence continues at coordinate 1,309 of CAZXOC010000309.1, forward strand.
GGCAAGCAGGGGCGCTTCCGCGAGAACCTGCTCGGCAAGCGCGTGGACTACTCGGCGCGGTCGGTGATCGTCATCGGGCCGGAACTCAAGCTCCACCAGTGCGGGCTGCCGAAGAAGATCGCCCTGGAGCTGTACCAGCCGTTCATCATCCGCAAGCTCAAGGAGCGCGGGCTCGCCGACACGATCAAGTCGGCCAAACGCATGCTCGAGCGGCGAGACCGCGAGATCTGGGACGTGCTGGAGGAGGTCATCTACCAGCACCCCGTCCTGCTGAACCGCGCGCCCACCCTGCACCGGATGGGCATTCAGGCCTTTGAGCCCGTGCTCGTCGAGGGCAACGCCATCAAGGTCCACCCGCTGGTCTGCAAGGGCTTCAACGCGGACTTCGACGGGGACCAGATGGCCGTCCACCTGCCGCTGAGCCTGGAGGCCCAGGCCGAGGCCCACATGCTCATGCTGGCCACCAACAACATCTTCTCGCCCGCCAGCGGCTCGCCCATCATGTCGCCCTCCCAGGACATCGTGCTGGGCGTCTACTACCTCACGAGCGACCACGGCTGCGAGTTCGTCCGGGAAGGGATCCAGAAGGTCCTGCACGAGGACGGGGAGCGCTACCCGCTGTTCAGCGATCCCGACCAGGCGATGACGGCCTACGAGCTGGGGCTGATCGGCGCCCACGCCAAGATCATCGTCCGCGTGCCGAAGGACCGCGAGGTCGTCGAGGACGGCCGGCCCTTCGTGCCGGAAAAGGCGCGGATCCTGACGACCCCCGGGCGCTGCATCCTCAACGACATCCTCCCCAAGGGGATGCCGTTCTACAACTACCCGCTCGGCAGCAAGGGCGAGGGGCGCGTGATCAGCGACTGCTACCGGGCCCTGGGCAAGGGCGCCACCCTCGAGCTGCTCGATTCCGTCAAGGAGATCGGGTTCAAGTACTCCACGCTGGCCGGGCTGTCCTTCGGCATCAGCGACGCCCGCATCCCCGACCGGAAGGCCGAGATCCTCAGCCGCGCCCAGGGGCGAGTCAACCAGATCGAGAAGGACTACCAGTCCGACGCCATCACGCAGGGCGAGAGGTACAACCAGATCGTCGACGTGTGGGTCCACGCCCGCGAGGAGCTCACCAAGAGCCTGCTGGGCGCCCTGGAGCACGACCGGCGCGAGGAGGACCCCAACTACCTCAACCCGGTCTGGCTCATGCTCGACTCCGGCGCCCGGGGCAACATCGACCAGATCCGCCAGCTCGCCGGCATGCGCGGGCTGATGAGCAAGCCCTCCGGCGAGATCATCGAGACGCCGATCAAGGCCAACTTCCGTGAAGGCCTGACCGTCCTGGAGTACTTCTCCAGCACGCACGGCGCGCGGAAGGGCCTGGCCGACACGGCGCTGAAGACCGCCGACTCGGGCTACCTGACCCGCAAGCTCGCCGACGTGGCGCAGAACGTGATCGTCAACGAGCTGGACTGCCGCACGCTGAAGGGCATCACCAAGAGCGCCACCTACAAGGGCGAGCAGATCGACGTGCCCCTGCGCGACGTCGTCGTGGGGCGCGTCGCCCGCGAGAACATCGTCGATCCCGTCCGCGACGAGATGATCGTCCGCGAGAACCAGGTCATCACGATGGAGATGGCCAGGAAGATCGAGGACCTCGGCCTGGAAACGATCCGCGTGCGCAGCCCGATGACCTGCGAGAGCCCGCTGGGCGTCTGCGCGAAGTGCTACGGCATCGACATGTCGGTGGGGCGGCTGGTGGAGGAGGGCATGGCCGTGGGCATCATCGCCGCCCAGTCGATCGGCGAGCCCGGCACGCAGTTGACCATGCGGACGTTCCACACGGGCGGCGTCGCCACCCGGGCGGTGGTCGAGTCCGAGACGATCGCCACCGTCTCCGGCACGGTCAAGTACCGCGACCTCAGCGCGGTGGAGGACCCCGGCATCGAGGCCGGACCCGTCTCCCGCGGGCGCGCCAAGGCCGGTGCGCCGAAGGGCTGGGTCGTCCTCAAGCGCAACGGCGAGATCGCCCTCCTCGACGAGAAGGGGCGCGAGCTCGACAAGTTCCCCGCCCAGTACGGCGCGCACGTCGTCGTCGAGGACGGGCAGAAGGTCAAGGCCGGGCAGCGCCTCGTCTGGTGGGACCCGCACGTCAGCCCGATCCTCGCCGCCGTCAGCGGCGTCGTCCGCTTCCAGGACATCGAGGAGGGCGAGACCGCCCGCGTCGAGTCCGAGGGCAAGCGCGCCCGCGGGTACCGGCGCCTCGTCGTCATCGAGCACAAGGGCGAGAAGCACCCCCGCATCGTCATCGAGGACAAGACGGGGAAGATCCTCGACTTCCACTATCTGCCCGCCAAGGCCCGCATCGAGGTCGAAGAGGGCCAGACCGTCCGCGCCGGCGAACTGCTCGCCCGGCAGCCCCGAGCCATGTCCGGCACGCAGGACATCACCGGCGGGCTGCCGCGTGTCACCGAGATCTTCGAGGCCCGGCGCCCGAAGGACCCGGCGGCCATGGCCGAGATCTCCGGCCGCGTCGAACTCCGCACCGACAAGCGCCGCGGCAAGATGACCATCGTCGTCCGCAGCGAGTCCGGCATGGAACGCGAGCACCACGTCCCGCACGACCAGCACCTGCTGGTCCACACGGGGGACTACGTCGAGGCCGGCGACCGGCTCACCGAGGGCCCGCTCGTGCCCCACAACATCCTCAGCATCCGCGGCGAGGAGGCCCTCCAGCAGTACCTCCTCACGGAGATTCAGGCCGTCTACCGCGGCCAGGGCCAGAGCATCAACGACAAGCACATGGAGATCATCCTGTCCCAGATGCTGCGAAGGGTCCGCGTCGAGTCGGTCGGCGACACCGACCTTCTGCCCGGAGAAGTGATTGACAGGTTCCGCTTCCGGGCAGAAAATGAACGACTTGCGCGATCGCTGAAGATCGTCGACGGCGGCGACACGCCGTACGTCAAGGGCGACATCGTCGCGCGCGACAAGGTGGAACAGGCCAACATGGAGGCCGAGGCGACGGGCGGAACCCCCGCCAAGACGCGTCGGCCCAAGCCTGCCACCGCCAAGACATTGTTGCTGGGTATCACCAAGGCGTCGCTGCAGTCGGAGAGCTTCCTGTCGGCGGCGAGCTTCCAGGAAAGCACCAAGGTCTTCACCGAGGCGTCGCTGGCCGGCAAGGTGGACGAGCTTCGCGGGCTGAAAGAGAACGTGATTCTCGGGCACCTGATTCCGGCCGGCACGAGCTTCAAGCCGTACCTGGACATGAGGGTCAAACGAGCCATCGAATGGGCGGAGTTGGCGCCTGAGGAAGAAGGGCGGCTGACGGAGGCCCAGATCACCCAGGCCGTCCAGCAGGCCCTGACCGGGCGGACGTGAGAGACGGGCCCACAGAAGGAAACGACGAGGTTCGATACGAATGCCTACCATCAACCAACTGGTCCGCAAGCCTCGCAGAGGGCAGAAGGCCAAGAAGAAGAACGTGGCGTTGGACCGCTGCCCGCAGAAGCGGGGGGTCTGTCTGCTGGTCAAGACGGTCACGCCGAAGAAGCCCAACAGCGCCCTGCGGAAGGTGGCCCGCGTGCGCCTGAGCAACGGCAAGGAAGTGACCGCCTACATCCCGGGCATCGACCACAACTTGCAGGAGCACAGCATCGTGCTGGTCCGCGGAGGGCGCGTCAGGGACCTGCCCGGCGTGCGCTACCACATCATCCGCGGAACGCTGGACGCCCTCGGCGTGGAGGGGCGCAGGCAGGCGCGAAGCCGCTACGGCGCCAAGAAGCCGAAGTAGCGCCCGCGGCGACCGGCGCGAGACCGACAAGGAGCCCGCCACAGCGGAGCCGACCCATGGCATACAAGCGATTCACGGCATCGGGAAGCCAGCTCAAGCCCGACCCCAGGTACCACAGCAAGTTGGTCAGCAAGTTCATGAACTGCTTCATGTGGGACGGCAAGAAGTCGGCCACCCAGCGGATCTTCTACGACGCGATGGACATCGTCGAGAAGAAGGTCAAGGACGAGCCGCCTCTGGAGGTCTTCACGAAGGCCGTCGAGAACGTCAAACCGCTCATCGAGGTCCGGTCCCGGCGGGTCGGCGGCGCGACGTACCAGGTGCCGATGCAGGTCAGCAGCAAGCGGCAGCTCTCGCTCGCCGTCCGGTGGATCCGCGACGCCGTCCGGGCCGGCAAGGGCCAGCCCACCCACGTCCGCCTGGCGAACGAGCTGATGGCCGCCTGCCGCGGCGAAGGCACGGCCATGACCACGCGAGACAACGTGCACCGCATGGCCGAGGCCAACAAGGCCTTCGCGCACTTCGCTTGGTGAGTGAACGGACGCCGGAGAGCTTCGAAAGAAACGATGAAGGAGCGGCCGGCCCGTCCGGCCGCGGAAGAGGTTTGGATTGAATCGTCCGCGGGAGATGGCCCGGCCGGATCGCACCCGCCGAGCCGACCGGGGACGACCCCGGTGGCCCGCGAGGGTACGCCGGGGCTCAGAGAAGGCACGCCAGGACGCCCGCCTGGACGGCGGAAGGCCCGGCGGTCGCTTGAGATAAGACAACCTGGCCGGTCTGCTCTACCGGTCGGGGCCCGTGTCGCCCCGACAGCCAAGACCGGCGGTCGCCGGTGCCCCCCGGCGGCCCGCAAGGTGTTTCCCGTTACGTGAGGAACCCGACCGTGATCGTCCGGGCAGCGGGCGGCGTGGCTCGGCGGGGCCGGCGCTGATTCCGCGCCGGCATGGCAATGGACAAGGACCTCAGCACAACCCGGAACATCGGCATCATGGCCCACATCGATGCCGGCAAGACCACGCTCACCGAGCGGATCCTCTACTTCGCCGGTCGGACACACAAGATCGGCGAGGTCCACGACGGCACCGCCGTGATGGACTACCTCGCCGAAGAGCAGCAGCGAGGGATCACCATCACCTCCGCCGCCACCACGCTCCAGTGGGCCGACCATACCGTCAACCTCATCGACACGCCCGGCCACGTGGACTTCACCGTCGAGGTGGAGCGGTCCCTGCGCGTCCTGGACGGGGCCATCGCCGTCTTCTGCGGCGTCGGGGGCGTCGAGGCCCAAAGCGAGACCGTCTGGCGCCAGGCCGATCGCTACCGCGTGCCTCGCCTCTGTTTCGTCAACAAGATGGACCGCCTGGGGGCGGACTTCGAGATGGTCGTGCAGGAGATCGGCTCTCGCCTGCCGGCCGACCCGCTCGTCCTGCAAATCCCCATGGGTTCCGGCGAGGAGTTCCTGGGGCAGATCGATCTGCTTCGCCGCAAGGCGTACTTCTACGACGAGGCCGATGTCGCCACGCGCCTGCGAGTCGAGGCCGTCCCCGCCGACTACGTCGAGGACGTCGAGCTCGCCCGGCACGACCTGATCGAGAAGGCGGCCGAGTACGACGACGAGCTGATGGAGAAGTACGTCGCCGACGAGGAGCTGCCCGAGGCGCTGGTCTACCGGGCGGTCCGCCGGGGCACGCTGACGGGCAAGCTGCACCCGGTGTTCTGCGGCTCGGCGCTGAAGCACATGGGCGTCCGCCCGCTGCTGGACGCGGTGGGCCGGTTCCTTCCCAGCCCGCTGGACGTCCCCCCGGTGACGGGCTACGAGTCGCTGAAGTCCGACAAGACCATCGAGCGCGCACCGGATCCGGCCGGGTCCTTCGCCGGCCTGGTGTTCAAGATTGCCAGCGACCAGCACGGCGACCTGAGTTTCCTGCGGGTCTACAGCGGGCGGCTCCGGGCGGGCACCCGCGTGCTCAACAGCACGCAGAACAAGAGGGAAAACGTCACCCGCGTCTGGGAGATGCACGCCAAGCAGCGCATCCGGCGGGACGAGGCGACGGCGGGAGACATCGTCGCCGTCGTCGGGCTGAAGGCGTCCCTGACGGGCGATACGCTCTGCGACACGCGCCATCCGATCGTGCTGGAACGCCTGGAGTTCCCCGAGCCGGTCATCACCATGTCCATCGAGCCCCGGACCAACGCCGACAAGCAGCGAATGGTCGACGCCCTCAACATGCTCCGCCGGGAGGACCCCAGCTTCCAGTATGACTACCACGCCGAGACCGGGCAGACCACCATCTCCGGCATGGGCGAGCTGCACCTGGAGATCATCCACCACAAGCTGATTCGGGACCTCGGCCTCGACGTCCGGGTGGGCCGACCATCCGTGGCCTACAAGGAGACCATCCGCCACCAGGCCGAGGCCGAGGGACGCTTCATCCGCCAGACGGGCGGGCGCGGCCAGTACGGCGTGGTGAGGCTCCACATCGAGCCCTATCATCCCCAGGCGGGCGAGGACACCATCGCGTTCGAGGACCGGACCAAGGGCGGCGTCATCCCCCGGGAGTTCATCCCCGCGGTCCAGCAGGGCGTCCGGGACGCGGCCACGTCCGGCCCGCTGGCCGGCTACCCCATGCTCAACATCCGCGCCGTCCTTCTGGACGGCAAGCACCATCCCGTGGACAGCTCCACCGTGGCGTTCCAGCAGGCCGGGGCGCTGGCCTTCAACGAGGCCGTCGATAAGGCCATCCCTGTCTTCCTGGAGCCCATCATGTGCCTCCAGGTGACCGTCCCCGAGCCGTACCTCGGCGCGGTGACGGGGGACCTGAACGGCCGGCGGGTGGAAATCCGCGAAATGGCGCAGCGGGGAGACTATCGTGTCCTGCTGGCCGACGCCCCCCTGGCGGAGATGTTCGGATATGCCACGCAGTTGCGGTCGCTGACCCAGGGGCGCGGCACCAGCACGATGGAGCCGCACACGTACGCGCCGGTTCCCGCGCACGTGGCCGAAGGAATACTCCGGTACGCATGACGTCAAGAAAAAAGGCCCAAAAAGCGATACGCGGAATTGACATAACCCACGCGATCCGTATCCTGGAGTGACTCGGCACTTTGCCGGCCGGTTCGGGCGCATATCGGCTCGGAGAGCCCCATGGCACAGGACAAAATCAGGATTCGAATGGAGGCCTACGACCACCGGGCGTTGGATGCCTCGGCGAAGGAGATCGTCGATCACGCCGAGCGAACCGGCGCGCGGGTCTGCGGGCCGATCCCGCTGCCGACGCGAATCGAACGCTACACCGTGCTGCGCAGCCCCCACGTGGACAAGAAGTCCCGCGAGCAGTTCGAGATGCGCACGCACAAGCGGATCATCGACATCTACGAGCCGA
>CAZXOC010000310.1:0-8460 GCA_964642165.1 uncultured Planctomycetaceae bacterium
ATCTTTCGGTTACGGAAGATCCTCCTCGTGGACGACTTCTGAGGGAGGCGTCAAGACTGTCTGGATGATGCCCATCCTTGCGCCTCCGTCGATCTCCTGGAAGGCGGCATCCCACCACGGGTGGCGAGCCATGGCCATAGATGTAAGTGCTTGGGATCTAACGAGGACGGAGTTTTCAGGAGGGGCAGCGCAGCGGGTCTGCCGCGGCGACGTTGGCGAGCAAGGCAATCTGTCTTGCCAATGAATAACGTCTTTCTACCTTGACAGAGACCTGCGTTGTGCTACGGTATTGCACTAGGCAGTCCGCAGAATAATGTTATTCAGATGAAGGACACTGCGTGGCGACACTCACAGACGTGGCCGAGGGAGCCGGGGTGAGCGTTTCTACGGCGAGCTTCGTGCTGAACCCGGGACGGACGGGCAAGCGAGTCAGCCCGAAGCTCGCCGCCCGCGTGCGCGAAGTGGCCCGGGAGCTTGGCTATGTGCCGAACTACCACGCCCAGGCGATGAAACTGGGGCGGGCCCACAACATCGGCGTGGCGATCCATGCGGGCAGCCGCACACTGCCCGTACCGCTGGAGCGCCTGGGCCACAGCTACTTCGGGGCTCTTATCAGCGGCATCGATGCGGCAGCAGCGGCGAGAGGCTACGCGATGACCCTCCTGAGCTCGACGCCCGAGATGCTGGCGGCCGAGCGCGGCTTTCAGGCGCTGCGTCAGCGCAGGATGGACGGGATCATCATCCCGGCATCAGAGTTCCCGCCGGGGGCGGCCCCCGAACTGGATGCGTTCACAGATGCGCCCGTCGTGCTGATCGAGTATGAGGGCGACACCGAGTACGCCGTCGTCGATTGGGATGAGCGCGCCGGCGTGGGCAAGGCCGTCAGACACCTCGCCGAGCTCGGCCACAAGGAGCTGCTGTGGCTCGGGTGTCAGCGGGGCGATATGCGAGGCAGCCCAGCCGCTCGCGAGACGCTCTTCGTCCAGTCGGTCTGGGATGCGGGGCTCCGCGGCGCGTCCTGTCACATCGACGACTACGACGACGGCGCCGCGAAAGTCGGCTACGAGGAGTGGGAGATGGACTCCGCCGCGGAGGCGGTGGCCAGGCTGCTCCGTCGGCAGCCGTCTACGAGCTTCACGGCGGTGGTGTGCTACAACGACGCGGTCGCCATCGGCGCGTGCAAGGCTCTTATGCAAGCGGGGCTGCGCATTCCTCAGGACATCTCTGTGCTGGGGATCGACGACGTCCACGCGGCGTTCACGATCCCGAAGCTCACAACCGTAAGCCACATGCTCTCCGAAATGGGCAGCCGGGCGTCCGAACTCGTGGTCGAAGCGATCGAGGATCCCCCCAGCCGCGCCAACCTGCACGGCTGCCGAACCGTCATTGAGCCGAAGCTCATCGTGCGCGAGAGCACCGGACCGGCAAACCCAAGGCGACGGAAACAGGGAACTCGACATGTCAAATCAACTCGCGTTGTGCGGCGGTAAGCGGACGGTTCCGGAGGGCCTGATCAAGCCCTGGCCGCACGTCACGGAGGCAGACCGCAAGGCGGTCCTGGAAGTGCTGGACACGCCGGCGTCGGCCGGTCCGCCGGGACAGACCGACCAGCAGCGCATTCAGTCCGAGGGCCTCGCGAGGGAGTGGGGCGAGTACATGGGCGTTCGGTACTGCATCCCTGTCAACAGCGGGACCGCAGCGCTCCACATGTGCGTGGCCGGGCTGGGGATCGAGCCGGGCGACGAGGTGATCCTTCCGGCCTTCACGTTCTGGGCCAGTGCGGCGGCGGTGCTGCATCACAACGTCATTCCCGTCTTCGTGGACATCGACCCGCGGACGTACTGCATCGACCCCGACCTGATTGAGGCAGCGATCACCGAGCACACCAAGGCGGTCATGCCGGTGCACATCCACGGCATGCCGGCCGACATGGACCGGGTCCTCAAGGTTGCCCGGCGGCACGGTTTGGGGGTGATCGAGGACGTGGCCCAGGCGCACGGGGCGAGGTACAAGGGCCGCCTGTGCGGGTCGATGGGCGACGCGGCGGGCTACAGCACGCAGGCGTCCAAGACGCTCTCCAGCGGGTGCCAGGGCGGCCTGTTCACCACCGGCGACGAGATCGTCTACGCCAGGGCGGACCGCTTGCAGTACTTCGGCGAGCGGTTGATCCCCGGGCGGGAGCGCGAGGACCAGGAGTACAACGCCCACGGCCTGTCGTGGATGTACCGGGGAGACATGTTCTCGCAGGCGTTCGTCCGCAGTCAGATCAAGCGGTTGGACGAGAACAACGCACTCCGCGTCCGCAACTGCGAGTTCCTCACGGAACACTTGGGCGAGATTCCGGGCGTCGAGCCGCCGTACGTGCCGGCCGGGTGCGAGTCCGTCTACTACAACTACGTCGTCGGGTTCAACCTGGAGCCGCTGGGGTTGACCGTCCCCCCGCGCGTGCTGCGCGACAAGGCAATGGAAGCACTCAAGGCCGAGGGAGTGCCCGTCGGCCAGTGGCAGCGGCGCACGGTGCCGGCGCAGGACGTCTTCCAGAACCCGATCGGCTACGGTAAGGGCTGCCCGTGGAAGTGCCACGGCCGCAAGGTCGACTACAGCCCGGCCAACTTCCCCAAGGCGAATGCTTTCCTCGACTCGCACTGCTACGTCTACGACGTCAATCCCCCCAACGACCTGGAACTGATGGGGCTGTACGTGGCGGCGTTCCGGAAGGTGCTGGCCGGGATCGGCCGGATCATCGAGTAGTGACGGGCACAGGAATGGAGAGACGGATGAAGGCTTACCCGACAGGGTGCTCGCTGTTGGTTGTGTGCGTAGTTGGCGCCGCCGGCCTCGCGGACCAGCCCGTCGGCTGGCCGGCGAACGGCTCGAACGGCCACGCCGCGTGCACGCCGGTCAGCGACGGGCAGCGCATCTGTGCCGTGTTCGGCACGGGCGTGGTGGCGTGCTATGACCTCGACGGCAAGCGGCTGTGGATCAGGAGCTACCCCGTGGCCGATCTGCTGCACGGTCACAGCACGTCACCGGCGCTGGTGGGCGACCGCGTGATCGCCCACTTCAAGGACATGGTCGCCCTCGACATCCAGACCGGCAAGGAGCTCTGGAAGGCTGAGGGCCTGACGCCGCGCCACGGGTCGCTCGTGTCGGCGAAGCTCGGCGACGACGGCGTCGTGATCACGCTCCACGGCGACTTCGTCCGCGTCAGCGACGGCAAGGTGCTGGCGACGAACCTGTCGGGCACGCACAAGGTGTTCGACTTCAACACGCCGGTCGTCGGCGACGGCGTGGTCTACTTCATCGGCGTGCGGAGCAAGGCGCCGAAGCTCCCCGCCGGCGGCCACGGAGCCCTTCGAGCCGAAGGTGGTCTGGGAAGCAAAGGACCTGCTGTCGCGCATGTGCGTGGCCTCGCCGCTCGCCCACGACGGCCTGGTGTACGCGATGTCCGAGATGGGCCTGTTCGTGGTCCTCGATGCCGCCACGGGCAAGCTCGTCTACAAGCAGCAGTTCCGGCAGAGCCAGGCCGGGGGCCGGCCGAGCCTGTCCCTCGCGGGTGGGCACGTGTTCCTCTCCTGAACCAACGGCGCGACGATCGTCGTCGCGGCCGGGCGCGAGTTCCGCCAAGTCTCGGAGAACAAGGTCGAAGGCTACCTCCGCAGCAGCCCCATCGCTGTACTTCCCGGCGCGCAAGGACGAGGGGTGGGCCTACGCCGTCTCGGGCAGGAAGCCGACCATCCTGGTGGTCAAGGGCAAGCTGAAGGCGAAGCCGTAGCCGGCGCGTTCACCGAATTGACCCTCACCGGACATCCGGCGATGTTCGCGGGGACCGGCAAGAAGCTGGAATGGGACGTCAAGAAGATGCGGTGCACCAACGTGCCCGACATCAACCAGTACGTGGGCCGAACCTATCGCAAGGGCTGGGAGGTGTAGCGGCGTCAGCACGCAGGTGAAGACGCCGAGGCCCTGTGGGCTTACGCGAGTAAGGAAGCAACTATGCGATCAAAGGCCTCTCATCCACGACTGCTGAAGGTCGTCGCCTGCCTCATCGCCGTTGCCGCCGGCGGCTCTGCGTCCGTGACGGCGGCGGACCTTGGCACGAAGAAGGGGACCCAGTGGTCTCCCTATCTGCAATGGACAGTCACCAATCCGAAGTGGAGCGGGAATGCTTTCGACGTGCCGGCAAGCGTTGAGTTCACACGCCGGCCGAGCGGCGAGAAGCGTCGAACGGAGATGTTCCATGTCGGGGGGAAGTCCTGGGAGTTCCGATTCACCGGCACCAGGGCGGGGACGTGGTCCTTTGTGGCATCCAGCGAGGATGAGGACCTCCGGGGGCATACGGGCAAGGTGACGGTCGCGCCGAATCCCCGTGCGGACGTGCACGGGTTTCTCAAGCAGTTCGGCAGCAAGTGGGGCTGGGAGGGCACGGAGAATGGCTTCGTCCCGCAGTTGGTGATGTGGGACTACATCGCGGGCAGCAACAGCCCCAAGGCATTCCACAACAAGCCCAAGCTCGTGGATCGAATGATCGAGCAGTTCATCGAGGAGCACGGGTTCAACGGCTTTCATGTTCCGGTGGTCGGCGGACGGTGGTTCGACCTCGACGCGACAAGCGACCGAGTCAAGTCCACGATGACGGATCCCGACCCTCGCACATTCGAAGCCCTGGAGCTGCTGATCACCAAAACCCACCAGGCTGGGGGCATGGTCCACATCTGGCCCTGGGGAGACAACTCTCGCTCACAGACGCCCAGAAGCCTGAAGGGCGGGATCGGCGGCGCGGTCGACAGACGTCTACAGCGCTACATCGCCGCGCGCCTTGGCCCGATCCCGGGGTGGAGCATGGGCTACGGATTCGATCTCGATGAATGGGTCACGGCAAGCCAGGTAAGGGCCTGGCGGGATTCGGTGCATCGACACATGGGTTGGAGCCACTTCCTCGGCGGCCGGCCTGTCGGCCCGAACCACGGCACGGACCACGCCGGCAACGCAACATGGAACAAGAGGCTGGACTACAGCAGCTACGAGCACCACAGGCCGACCTATGAGGTCTACCTGGCTGCCGCGCAGGCGGTGGCCGATCAGCCGGTCATGTCCGAGGATCGCTTCCGCATTCGCAGAGGCCGGTATCCCAAGAAGGACTACAGTGAGGAACTTACGCGCCGCGGCCTCTACCACTCGACCATGGCGGGCGGCGTGGCCAACATCTGGGGAATCCACCCGGACCTTGGCCCCGGCGGCGTGTATCCCAACAAAGACCAGATCAAGACGTATTCGGTATTCTTCCATGACAAGGGGCGTTTTCTGCCGGACATGATGCCCGCCGGCAAGCTCAGCGCCGATGCGGACACGCGTGTCCTCCTGAGCCGAAGCGCCAAGAGCCTCGTGCTCTACCGTGAGGCTGCCGCCGCAATACACGTCGATCTGTCCGGCATGGGGGGGGCGTTGCCGGCAGTGGCGGTCGACACCACGAAGGCATACTCGGAGATTCCCCTTGGGGCCTTCCAACCGAAAGCTCAGACGATCAAGCTCCCGGCGGCCTCGGATTGGGTTGTGGCGGTGGGGCGCTTCGGGCAACCGGGGAGCGACAAGGAATCTCGCCCGAAAGCATCAGCGAAGCTGTCGTTCACCGACATCTGGAAAGGTCCGACATCGTCCAGAGGGACCTGCGCGGCAAGCCCGCCAGGATCTTCCGCGGTCGCTACGTGCCCTGCCCCAACCACCCCGACGTGCTCGCGTACCTCGTCGCCCTGTTCGGCGACCTCGCGAAGAACCACGACGTCGACTACATCCAGACGTGCATGGTTCACTTCGCCGGCGGCGACCCGGTCGGCGGCGGGTGCTTTTGCGACGCTTGCGCGGCCGCCGCCAAGGCCATGGGCTACGACGTGAAGGCCATGAAGGACGCCTTCCGCAAGGACCCCAACGCCCGACCCTTCCTGGACCAGTGGCTCGCGTTCCGCCGGAAGTCCATCGCGAAGATGTACCGGACGATCATCGACGCCGTGCACAAGCACAACCCCAAGGTCGATTTCCGCCTGAACCACTGGACGCGAGCGGCCGCGAAGGGCGGCATGTACGTCGAGGACATCATCCCGATGCTGAACTCGGTTCGGCTGATGAGCTACCACGAGCAGGACGGCGACCCCTCGAAGCTGCCCGCCAAGCGGACGTGGGTCGCCGAGACGGTCCGGCTCGCCGGCGGGAGGATCCCCGTCCTCGCCGCCATCGGCGTGCGCGACCGGGCCTACCCCGAGCTGATCCGCCGGGGGGTCGGCGTGGCCGTCTCCGAAGGCGTGCAGGGCATCACGCTGGGCCACTACGACGCGGCGGCGTTCTCGATCCTCCGCGCCGTCCGAACCGGCCTCGTCGAGGCCGGGGTCAAGGGCCTTCCCCCCGTGCGGGGCATCGAGGCCGAGGACATGAAGCTCGAAGGCTTCCAGCGCCACCGATGGGCCTACGAGACCTGCGTGGCGGCCCGGGGAACCGCCACCGCCACCGCCCGCTTCGGCCTCGAGTCCGGCACCTACGACCTGAAGCTGAGCTACGCCGACCAGGAGAAGGGAGCCGCCGAGCTCTCCCTGCTCATCGACGGCAAGAGGATCGACGCCTGGCGGCTCGACAAGAACAGCGGATGCTGGCTCGTCCGTCGGATGCCCAACGTCTCGGTGAGGAAGGGCGACGAGATCCGCATCATCGCCAAAGCCGACGCCCGCGACCCCGCCCTCGTCGACTTCCTCGAGTTCGTTCGCAGGAAGTAGCCTGCTCGCCCGCAGCGCAGCCGCGCGAAATGCAGATCGGCCCGGGCAGGGGAGCGGCGGCCCGGCCGGGCTACTCGGCCGGGGGGATCCTGTAGACGTGCTCCTGGAGCGCGGCGAACGTGTCGGCGAAGCGCCCGGCCTTGGCGGTGAGCGTCCGGCCCTCGTCGATCACCTCGACGCGCGCGTGGGCCTTCAGGGCGGGGAGGTGGATCGTCGCCGTGCCGGAGCGGCCCTTCACGTCGATGTTCTGGGCGAAGACGTACACGCCGCCGCCGGAGGACGTGGCCCGGGCGTGGCAGGGGATGCCGCCGGGCATCTCGATGCGAATGTTCGCCCCGGCGGGCGCCGCGAGGAGCGCCGGGGCGAGGCGCGTGATCTGCCCGTTGAGGCGCTTCAGCTCGCGCTGCATCTCCTCGGTGGGGCGGAACTCGGTGAACGTCGGCCGCCACGCGTGCGTGAAGTAGCCGATCGCCGTCGCGCCGCGGATGATGGCCATCCACACCTCCCCCCGCGTGTGGCGCGGCAGGACGTCCTTCTGCTTGTCGTACGAGACCCACTTCGTGCCCTTGGAGGTCTCGATCCACACGTACACGGGTCGTTTCGGCCCGGCCAGGGCGCAGAGCTGGGCCGTGCCCTTGGCGACGTAGTCGATCCACTCCGGCTTGTTCCACCCGTAGATGGGGTAGACGTCGAAGCCCACCACGTCGCACGACCGCACCAGCGCCGGGTACAGCCGCTTGCGCGCCGCCGCGTCGTACTTGCCGAACTCCTCCATGAAGTAGGCCGTGAACGTCACGAACACCGGGCGCGAGGCGTCGGCCTGCTTCAGGGCGCGGAACGACGCGGCGAGCTGCTCGGGCGTCTTGCGGGGCACGACCCGCGGCGGGCTGAGGAGCACGTTCTTCCCGGCCGCGTCGAAGGCCTGGATCTCGCTCACGGAGCCCCACTCGTTCTGGCCCTTGTGGACGGACGAGACGCGAAGGGCGAGCTTGCGGAACGTCGCCGGGGCCGCCAGGGCGACCTTCTGAGCGCCCTTCTTCGCCGTTAGCGTCGCTCGGGCGATCTCCTTGCCGTCGCCGAGGAACACCACGTCCTTGGCCACGGCCAACCCGCGGGAGACCGTCAGCCAGACGGCCAGCTCGCGGGCGGTGACGGGCTTGGGCAGCTCGATGGTGACCTCGGCCCCGGCCAGGGGGTCCAGGACGCTCCAACTGTGCGTGACCCCGTCGACGATCCGCCACAGCGGCGTGGAGCGGTTGAGGACCAGGCCCTTGCCGGGCGTGACCTTCGCGTCGCTGACGGTGCGGGGCAGGTCCGGCTCGTCGCCGTGGATCCACGCCAGCAGGCTCCGACGCCCGGCGGCGTTGGCGTCGAAGTGGGGGATGGCGTAGCCGCCGGCGGCCCTCGCCGCCTCGAGCATCGCCTTCGCGCTGACGCCGTGGTTGCCGCAGAACGTGTTGAAGTTCAACCCCCGCAGCTTCGGGTAGCGCTTGGGCTCCTGGAGCCACGACATCAGCGGGAAGAACGGCTTCCCGTTGACGCGCAGCTCGCGATGCGGACCGATCTCGACCGTCCTGATGGGCTCAAGCGGCTCGGCCGCCGCCGCGGCCACGGACGCCACGAGCACCACGCACACCCCGATCCGGCACGTTTGCATAGCCGCCTCCTTCCGCGATGAGTAGTGCCGCCAGCCTACGCC
>CAZXOC010000311.1:0-8394 GCA_964642165.1 uncultured Planctomycetaceae bacterium
GGCCAGGGGGACCGGCGCGGGATCCGACAGGCTTGTTGCTTGCGCGGCGGATGGGGTAGAATGCCGGCCACGCGGACCGGGCCTTCGGGCGGCGGCGCGTCGGGCTGAGGACGATGTGTCCGTGACGGCGCGCCCGGGCACTTCATGAGCGTGGAGCTCCTTATCCTGGTGGACAACGTCGCCGGTTCGGCCGAGCTGCGGACCGAGCACGGGCTGTCGATCCTGGTCTCGGGGCCAGGGCGCAAGGTCCTGTTCGACGCCGCCGCCAGCGCCGAGGCGCTGCTGGGCAACGCCGAGAAGCTCGGGGTGGACCTGGGCGCCCTGGACGGCGCGGTGGTCTCCCACGGGCACTACGACCACACGGGGGGGCTGGCGGCCGTCGTGCAGCGGCGGCGCGGGTTGAAGGTCTACGCGCACTCGGCGGCGTTCAGCCGCCGCTGGTCGGACCGGCCGGGCAAGCCCCTGCGGGACGTCTCCTGCCCCCACTCGATCGAGCGCCTGTACCAGTCCGGGGCGGTGTTCCACTCGGTGACGCACCCGGAGCGGCTGGCGGACTGGCTGGTGCTGTCCGGGCCGATCGGCGGGCCGAAGCACGGGCGAGAGGTGTTCGTCGTCCGCCGCGGCGGCGAGATGGTCGTGGACGGCTTCGAGGACGAGATGTGCCTGCTCGTGAGGGGTCAGGTCGGCTGGGCCGTCGTGACCGGCTGCTGCCACCGCGGGCTGAAGAACACGCTGCGGACGGCGCGGTTCCTGGCGCGGGGGAAGCCGCTGACGGCCGTCGTCGGCGGGCTGCACCTCCGCAGCGCCGGGCCGCAGGAGCTCACCGAGGCCCTCGAGCTGCTTCGCGAGTACGACGTGCGGGACGTCTACCCCTGCCACTGCACCGGCGCCCAGGCCGTCCGCTTCCTCCAGGAACACCTGCCCGGGCACGTCCACCCCATCGCCGGCGGCTCGCGCGTGATCTTCTGAGGCTACCCCGGGGCGCGCCGCAGGCGAGCAATGGCGCGCCGAAGGAAGCGGCCGTCGGAATCCCGGCGGCGGTTGAGCTTCTCGGCCAGCGCCAGCAGCCTCCGGTCGGCTCCGGCCTGGACCAAGGCCACCAGGAGGACGGCCTTGGTCTGCGCCGGGTGGCCGACGTCTTCCGCGGCCGCCGGGTCCACCGCAGCCCCGCGGCCGAGCATCTCGGCGAACATCCGCTCGCCCAGGTCGCCGTCGGCGAGCTTCCCTCGCGCTCGCTCACGCCACTCGGCGGCCGCGGGGACGACTCCTTCGGCGTGCAGCGCGACGGAGACGAGCAGGTCCCAGTACCAGTGCCTGTCGGCGAGCTTCTCCATCCACCTGGCGGCCTCTTCCGGTCGCCCCGCGGCCAGGTGTCCCCTCGCCATGGCGAGCTTGCGCATCTCCTCGTTCCGGTATTTCCCGGCGTCGGAGAGCATGGCGTTGGCGTCGCCCTCGAGGTCCATCAGGTACAGGTGGGAGTGCAGGATGAGTTGGTGGGGGTCCCGGGGGGTCTCGCCGCGGACGGCGCCGGCGAAGGCCTCGTGCGCCTGCCGCGTGCCGCGCCGGTCGCCCTTGGCGATCAGCAACTCCATCAAGCCCATGTGGGCGGACAGGTTCAGCGGCGTGTTTCGAAGCACCTGGCGGTACTCCTTCTCCAGGCCCTCGAAGTCGCCCGCGGCGAACCGGGCGGCCCGCAGCAGGTCGGCGAAGTCGGGGTCGTCCGGGCGGCGGCGACGGGCCCGCGCGGCGGCGTCCCGCGCCTCGGCGAACCGCCCGAGCGACATCATGTGGTAGCTCCTGCCCCGGAGGGAACAGGCGTGGTTCGGGTCGATCTTCAGCGCCCGGTCCACGTACGGCAGGGCCCGCGAGCTTCGGGGGGGGATCCTCCCGACGAGGTACAGCAGGTCGGGGTTGTTGGGATCGGCCCGCAGCAGCGCGCGGTACTCGGCCAGCAGCTCCTCGCCCTGGCCCGCCCGCTGGCGCAGGTTCTGCGACCCGCGGTGCCAGTCGATCAGGATCGGGCGGCGCGACAGCCCCCGCGCGAGGAACGCCCGGCAGCGATCCAGCCGCTTCTTCTGGCCCGCCAGTGTCGTGTACTGCCGGAGCAGGTGCTGGTCGTCGGGGCGGACCCACAGGTGCGCCTCGGCGTACGTCAGCAGGTGTTTCGTGGGCACCTTCCCCTCCGCCGCCAGGGCGGAGATCACCTGCCACGGTTCGGCGTCGAGGATCCCCAGACCCGTTCGGTAGACCACCTGGCCGGCGTGGTCCAGATCGACGCTCTCGGGGAGGTCCTCCCAGAGGCGGTCGGGCTCGCCGGTCCGGAAGAAGCTCCGGCCGACGTGGAACCGCTCGGTGCTGGCGGCCCGTGCCTTCCGCTTGCTGTCGCTGTAGGCGGCCCGCTGCCACGTCAGCGCTGCGGCCCCGAAGGGGTTCAGCACGTAGACGTGGTCGTCGAAGAAGCGCCCGAGGAAGCCGCCGCTGGGCAGCGTGAAGCTCTCCTGCTTCCGACGCCCGGTGGCGTCGACGAACGTGACCTCGTGCGCGCCCTCGGGGATGCGGATCTCCTGGCGCTCGCCGCCGGCGACGGTCCGCGACGGGCCGTCGGTGATCTCGACCTGCACGGGCGTCGGCAGCCCGTTGACGACGTGGACGAGCCGGTGCGTCCGCACGTACCAGCTCGCCCCGTGCAGAGACGCCCCGGCGATCACCAGGACCAGGACCGCCCGCGCCGGCCAGGTCTTCATCAGGGGCTTCGGCGGGCACATCGGGTGGTCCGTGGGCACGAGCCGCTCGCTGGCGAGCACGAGCTTGCGGAACGGCCGGTGCTTGCGAAGCGCGGGGCTCTGCGCCAGCGCGGCCCGGAGGACCTCCAGGGCCTGCTCGTGGTCCTGGTTGGCCTGGAACGCCTCGGCGAGCATCATCATCACGGCCGGGTCGTGCTCCTCGCCGGGCGGCTCCATGAAGCGGAGCAGCTCGCGGGCGCGGTCGGGCCGGCCGGCCTGGATGGCGGCGATGCCCACGGCTCGCCTGGCCTGCGTGTTCTCCGGCTCCAGCGCCAGCGAGCGGGCGAAGGCCGCATCGGCGTCGGCGTCGCGCCCGGCGGACTCGTAGCAGGCGCCCAGCATGAGCTGCACGTCGGCGTTCGCGGCGAAGCGCCGCGCCATCCGATCGGCGAGCGCCGCCGCCTCCTGTCGCTGATCGAGAGACAGGAGCATGGAGAGATGCCCCATGGCCAGTTCCGGGTCGTCCGGCCGGCGGGAGACTTCGGCCGCGCCGTCGGTCACGGCCTGCCGGACGAACTGCTCCCACTGGTGCGCCGGCACGGCCCGGTGGCGGGTGCACGACGGGCAGTAGTCCAGGATCTGCTTCCGGCCCAGCGGGACGACCGGGATGAAGAAGATCGTGAACCACAGCCGCGTCTCGTAGTCCTGCAGCTCCACCTGCCGATGGCAGTGCTCGCAGGTGCCTGCGTGACAGCGCAGGTTCTTCCGCCCGTAGTAGGTCGTGCCGATCCCGTTGTAGGTCGTAGGCATCGCGTGCTCCCCGTGCGCCGTCCGGGCGAGCCGTCGAAGCAGGTAGGCGGAGGCCCCCGGGCGGTCTGACCCAAGCCGCCCGGCAACCCGGCCGGTACGACACGTGCGATCATGTCACAAGCCACTGGCGTCCGCAAGCGCTGCGGCTCGGCGCCCGCGCCGGTGCCGACTCACGGCGCCCGGAGGATCAGGAACATCGCCCGGCAGGGCACGGTGGTGTGGTTGGTCAGGTGGTGCTCCTCGCCGGCCTCGACGAGCACCCAGTCGCCGGCCCGGGCCACGTCCGTCGGACCGCCGGCAATGGGCACGGTGATCGCGCCCGACAGGATGACGAAGACCTCGTCGTGCTCGTGGACGTGCTGCTCGCCGTCGTGCGCCCGCCGGCCGGGCGCGAACTCCGCCACGCCGCAGGCGACCACCGTCCGGTTCAGGAACACGTCCCGGACGGCCGCGGCGTTCTCGGATGGGGGCGTCTCCAGGGCTCGAATGACCTTCATGGCATCGCTCCTCGTGAACGCTCGCCATTATCGACGCATCGACAGCGCCTGCAATGCGGCGGCGCAGCGGGTACGATCGGGAGGACGATCGCGCTTGCCGGCCGCACCGCGGTGGCGGGCTTGATCCGCCGCGCGGCGCGGGCGACAATCGCCGGCCGCTGACCCGTTTGGGCACTCGAGGGACCAGGCCATGCGTCGATTGGCACTCACCGTGGGCGTCGTGCTGGGGATCTTGGGTCTGCCTGCCGTCGCGGGCGAAGCGCCTCCTCCGGCCGCCGGGAACTGGCCGCAGTTCGGCGGGCCGCGCGGCGACGGCCACGCCGAGGCGAAGCACCTGCCGCTGACGTGGGGGGAGTCGCGGAACGTGCGGTGGAAGACGGCCATCCACGGCCGCGGGTGGTCGTCGCCGGTGATCTGGGGCCGGCAGGTCTGGGTCACCACGGCCACGAGGGACGGCCGGCAGTTGTTCGCCGTCTGCGTGGACCGCGACACGGGCAAGGTCGTCCGCGACGTGAAGGTCTTCCGCGTGACCCGGCCGCAGAAGATCGCCGGCGTCAACAGCCACGCCTCGCCCACGCCGGTCATCGAGGCCGGGCGGATCTACGTGCACTACGGCGCGTACGGGACGGCGTGCCTCGACACGCGGACTGGCGAGACGCTCTGGCAGCGCCGCGACCTGACCTGCGACCACCACATGGGTGCCGGCTCGTCGCCGATCCTGTTCGGCGAGCGGCTGATCTTCCACGTCGACGGCTGCGACGTGCAGTACGTCGTCGCGCTGGACAAGGCCACCGGCAAGACCGTCTGGAAGACCGACCGCTCCGTGGATTACCGTCAGGTGAACCGGTACCACCGCAAGGGCTTCTGCACGCCGAGCGTGATCGAGTCGGGCGGGCGGCTCCAGCTCATCAGCCCCGGCAGCAAGGCCGCCATGGCCTACGACCCGCGGACGGGCAAGGAGCTGTGGAAGGTCCGCTACTACGGCTGGTCGATGGTGCCGCGGCCGCTGTTCGGCCACGGGCTGGCCTTCCTGGTCATCGACTACGACCATCCCGAGCTGTGGGCGGTGCGGCCGGGCGGCAGCGGCGACGTCACCGACACGCACGTGGCGTGGAAGATCGAGCGCGGCAAGGGCATGCCCGCCACGCCATCGCTGCTGCTGATCGGCAAGCTGCTGTTCGCCGTCAACGACAAGGGCAGCGCGTTCTGCATCGAGGCCCGGACGGGCGAGGTCGTCTGGCGCCAGCGCCTCGGCGGAACGTTCGCCGCCTCGCCGATCTACGCCGACGGCCGCATCTACCTGTGCAGCCACAAGGCCGCCACCACCGTCATCGAGCCCGCGCGCGAGTTCAAGCAACTGGCCGTCAACCGCCTCGACGGGCGCATGCAGGCCTCCCCCGCGGCGGTCGGCGGCGCCCTGTTCCTCCGCACCGAGACGCACCTGTACCGCATCGGGACCTGACGCGAGCCGGGCTCGGCGCCCGGACGAGGGATGATCATGGGCAACGGCTTCCTCATCGGGATCGCCGCCGCCGTGCCCGCCTGCCGGACGAGATGTTCACGGTCGGCCAGGGGGAACAGGTTATACTGGAGCTGAAGAACGTCGGCACGAGCAACGTCCCGGTCGGTCGGTGGATCATCACGGGACACGAGGACGTTCTGGCCTTCGATAACGTGGCGGATTTCGGTCCGCTCAATGGCGGGCAGACCAAGGAAATCCAAATCAACATGCGATGCATCGCCGCGGGTCAAGCGACGCTTCACGTGACGATCCTGAGATGCGCCAATGCCCAGAGAGAGTGGGTCGTGTCGACGCCTGTGGGGACCGGCGAGAATGACTCCCGCGATGGAGACATGACGTGCAATCCGTAAGGAGACAATCCAATGCAAGGAAGAAACCCCAGTTCACGTGGGTGGGCGTCTCTTTGGCGGCTCCGTCTCTCTCTGGTGTTTGCCGTGCTGGCGATCGCCGTGGGGGTATACGTGGTGTGCCGCGCACTGGGCGGTGGCGACCCCGCCGGCCGTTCACGGCCGGCCGCGGGCAAGGGCGAGCCGGCCCGGACGCCACAAGCCGCGCTGCTGGAGATCCGCGTGAAGCTGGATCCCAACAGCGACAAGGCGCCCCGCGCCGCTGCCTACGACGTCGCGGGGACCTCCGTGCGCGTCGGCGACGACAAACGGCTGAGGCAGCTCATCCGCGCTGCCCAAGCCAGGGCGGCGGCCGCGAAACGCGGGCCGCTGGGTGTCCGCATCGTCGCCGATCAAGCGGCGCCCTGGCGGGACGTCGGCCCGACGGTGCGTGCGCCCGGGGCCTGCGGCGTGCGGAAGGTCACGTTGGCTTCCCTGGCGCCCGACAAGGCCGGGGGCGCTGAGGCACGGGCCCGCCGCAGTGTCTCGGTAACGCTCACGCTGCCGAAAGGACCGTCCCCCATGCCCGTTTGCATTGCCATCTATCACTCCCCGGATCGGATGAGGCCGAACTACGTGGTGAGGGGGCGTCCCTTGCCCATCGACAGCGATGCGGAGCTGCGCCGCTACATGACGACGAGGAAGGACCAGCACGGCCAGGCCCTGCCCGTCCTCATGCAGCCCAAGGACAGCGTGCCCGTGGAGTTCGTGGTCGGGGCAACCGCCGCCGCCCAAGCCGCCGGATACACCGACATCGGCTACTTCCCCGAGCACGTGCTCTTCCTCGGGGGCGCGGCGTCGGGGCTTGCGCTGGGGCTGAGCCTGGACAAGGAGGCGTACGACACGTCCGAGGCGATCAACGCCACGCTGACCCTCCGCAATACGGGCGAGGAGGAGATCGTCATCCCGATGGGACAAGACAAGCACGCCAAAGACTACTTCTTTGACTTCGTCTTCCTCGGAAGCTGGGGACACGACGAGGTTGGGAGGTCCACGCGCAAGAGCTTCCTCCCTCCCGGTGATTGGATCTCCCCCTACGAAGGCATTCACCTGGTCCGCCTTCTCCCCGGCAAGACGCATACCGTGACGGTGCGGGACGTGTTGCCCCTTCGGAGCACGTGGGCGGGGTACATGCGTCAGCACTACAAGGTAGCGGCCGTGTACCGGTCCTACGGCGTGGGCTACTCAATGTCCCCGCACACGCCGGAGACCCGGACGAAGAACGTCTGGGACGGGATGATCATCTCCAACTGGACGAAGATCAACCGGATCGAGATGGATCCGAACCATCCCTATCTGGACCCGAATTTCCCTATCCTCCTCGATGCGAACGACCCGAGGCTGAAGGGGGACCGCCGGGAGCCCAGCCGGGAGCAGCGCAAGAAGAGAACTAACACTCAAGGGGCAGGGGAATGAGGGATCGCAATGCGCCGAGAAGGCTACTGTTGGTGAACAACTGTAGTCCCGGCGACGTGCTGATGCTGACGGCGGCGGTGCGGGACCTGACATGCAGTGAATGACAGGAGAACACCATGGAACCCACAGATCGAATCTCGCGAGGGGAAACGCCCCGTTGCTGGCTGCCCCACCTGCTCGTGCTCGCGGGGCTCGTGTCGGCCATCCAGGGATTGTGGCTGCGCCCCGTCGCTGCCGGCCAGAAGCCAGCGGCCGCGACGGGCGAGAGCATGCGGGCAGATACAGGAGAGAGAGGCAACAGGGCCATGTCAGTTCTTGCGATCGAGCTACGCTTGGCGAAAGAGGCCTACGACACGTGCGAGTCAGCGAACGCCACGATCGTCTTCCGGAACCAGGGCAAGGGCCTAGTCAAGTTCCCCATGGTTGAGGGAGACTTGGGCATCTTGTTCTTCGATTTCGCGATCATCGGCAGCATGGGTACGCAGTTCCTCACGAACCACGGGCAAGCCTGGAGCGATCCGTCTGTCAAAGGGGTCAAGCTCATTCAACTCAGCCCCGGGAAGACCCACACCGTACGGCTGAGAAACGTCCTGCCCTTCGAGGCATTCGACGCCGGTCAGTTCCGCGGCGAGCAGTTCAAGGTCGTGGCCGTCTACCGCGACCATTGCTATGGGCACTCGCCGACCTACCCGGAGTTCGGCAAGAAGGACCCCGCGGTGTGGAAAGGGATCCTATTCAGCAACCCGGTTACGATCAAGCGGATCACCCGGCGCGAGGACGCCCAGAGGAAGGCGCAGGAGCTTCGCGAACTGGTACGGGGCTTCCTGAGGGACCTCAAGGACATGGGCGTCAGCCCAGATGACCCACGCGTGGAGGCACTGATGAAGAAGACCTGGGAAGGGTCGGAGACGAAGAAGGGCCAGGGCCCACGATCGCGGACGGGCGGATGACCGTGTTGCGGTCGGGGACGAAGCTGCTGCTGGTCAACAACTGTAGCCCCGGCGACGTGCTGATGCTGACGGCGGCGGTGCGGGACCTGC
>CAZXOC010000312.1:0-8369 GCA_964642165.1 uncultured Planctomycetaceae bacterium
GGGCCTGTGGCCCGGCGCCGCGTCGGCGCGCGACGCGGCGGCCGACGCGGGGGGGGGCGCGGCCGGTCTGGCCGCGGTCGCCGCGGTCGACGCCCGCCGCCCCGCCTGGCTGGACCGCGTGCTGCCGAGGGCCGCGTCCGGCCGGCGAGGGGGCGGGGAGGAGGGGGAGGGGGCGGCGGGGGCGGAGGAGGGGCAGGAGGTTCGTCGCACTCTCTCCGGCAGAAGAGGTACGCGCACTCACCCGGCTTGGGCGTACGATCAACGGCCTCGCGAGGGAAACGCCAGTAGTAACGGATCTGGTCATGGAAGTGGAACTCGTGCTCCATCCACTGGCGATTCCTGCGCAACTCGCAGGGCAGGAGGACCGGGTCTTCGCACACGAGCTCGCACTCCGCGGATCCGCCCGGGCCCGGGCCCGGCGGCGACGTCCTGGGGCCCGTACCAGACGGATCAATGCGGCCAACTGGGTCGTTGCGAACGTATCGGTACAAACTCACGTCGCCCCCCGGGAGGCCGAGCGGGTCCTGTGCGTTGAATCGCCCCGAGGCGGGGTCGTAGTACCGGGCGCGCATGAACGAGTCGCCGTGGCCGGTGGCCATGATGCCCCACTGGGCGAGGAACTCGAGGTCGTTGGGCACCGCTTCCGAAGCGTAGAGCGACAGGCCAAAGGGATCGAAGGCGTAGTCGTTGAAAACGTTGCCGGAGGCATCGGTCAGCTCGGCCGTGTTGCCGATGCCCTCAAAGGTGTAATACTGGGGGTTCCCCGCATCGTCCGTGCGCGCGACGAGGCTGCTGTACGCGTGGCGGTAGGCAGTGAGCAGGTCTCCGGCCACGTCATACTCGGCCATCACGGTGTCCAGGCCAGTCGGGTCCACGAGGTAGTTCGTCTCGGCGCCGTTGTGGATGCTCGCCACGCGGTTTCCCAGGGCGTCGTAGACGTACTCCCACGTGTCTGTTCCCGTCTCGACGCGGACGAGTCGGTTCTCGATGTCGTAGGTGTAGGTCGTGGTGCCTGCGGGGGAGATCCTCCGCGTGAGGTTGCCGTCGTTGTCGTACTCGTAGGTGGTGTTCCCGGCGGCCTCGTACTGGTTCATCTCGTTGGTGACGTACTCGGCCGTCTCGCCGCCGGCCACGGTGCGGATGCGGTTGCCCAGGGGGTCGTACTCGTAGGAGAGGCTCTGGTCGCCGATCGTGCCGTTTGTCGAATCGAGGGCGGCGCCGACGAGCTGGCCGACGTAGTCGTAGGCGTAGCTCCACTCGCCGTCGAGCGTCGTCATCGAAGTGCGCTGCCCCAGGGCGTCGTAGCCGTAGTCGAAGCGGGACAGGACCGAGTCGCCGGGGGCGTAGTTGACCAGGTGGAGCAGTTGCCCGGCCGGGTCGTACTCGTAGGTGGTGTAGACGCCGTTGCCCAGGTCCTTGCGCTCGAGGCGGCCGGCGGCGTCGTAGGCGTACTGGGCGATCGGGTCACCGCCGGCATCGGTCAGCTGCTCGAGGCGGCCGAGCGCGTCGTAGCTGTAGTGCACCTCGTTGCCAAATCCGTCGGTCACCGACGCGCGGCGTCCGCCTGTCTCGTGCGTGAAGGCGACCCACTGGCCGTCCGGGTACGTGATGCGGGACAGATAGCCGCTGGCGTCGTATTCAAGCACGGTGGTGCCGGCCGCGTCGGCGGCCGAGGTGAGCCGGCCGCGGGCGTCGTAGTCGTAGTCCACGCGCGAGGCGTCGGGGTAGACCTTGGCCGTCACTTGCCCGGCCGCGTTGTAGTCGTAGTCCACGGTGTCACCGCGGCGATTCGTCCACGTGTCCACGTTGCCCACGGCGTCGTAGGTGTAGCTCTCGACGGTGTCGTCGGCGTACCGGACCCGGAGCAGGTTGCCGCGGGTGTCGTAGGCGTACTGGATGGCGTTCCCATTCGCGTCCGTGACCGAAGCCAGGCGGTCGGGCCCGCCCGTGTAGGTGAACCGGGTCACGTTCCCCAAGGGATCGGCGACGCTGACCAGCCGTCCCCGTTGGTCGTAGTCGTAGCTGTAGGCCCGCGCGAGCGCATCGGTCGTGGCCGCGGTGCGGCCGTGCAGGGCGGAGTAGGCATTGCGCGTGGGATTGCCGTTCGCGTCGATGATCCCGGCCAGGAGACCGCGGTGGTCGAAGAGGTACTGCGTGGTGCCCCCGGCGGCGTCGGTGGCGGACACGGCGCCCGCCGAGCCATACGCGTAGGTCACGGGTTGTGCTCCGCCCTCACGATGGGTGCTGGCCAGCCTGCCGGCGTCGTCGTAGGTGAGGTACTGGTCACCCCCGCATCCACAGCCGCTGACGATGCCGGTGAGGGCGTGCTCGCGTGCGGCGCCTTCGCCGGTGCTGTAGGTGTAGTTGATGGTGCGGCCGTCGTCATAGGCCACGGAAGCCAGGTGCTCGTCGGCGGCATCATACGTGAAGGTCGTCTCGCTGCCGTCGCAGCCCGTGATGCGCTCGATGTGGTCGGCGGCATCATACGTCAGCTCGAGCCACTGGCCCGAGGAGTGGTCCAGCCGCGTGAGCAGGCCATTGGTGTAACCGGCGGTGATCCGGTTGCCGTTGGTGTCCTCGGTGTAGTGGAACGAGCCGTCGGCGGTGTAGGCGACGACCGTGCCCCGGATGTCGGTGAGCGTGAACGTGCCGCCGCCGGCGGCCGCGAGGGTCGAGTGGTCGCCGGGCGAGGCGAGGTAGCCGCCGCGCCTGTCGGGCTGAAACACGCGGGGAGGGCTCCCCGGCTCGTGGATGCTTACGGTGCCGTCGGCGGCGACCTCGAGTGTGGACTGCCAGTTGTGGGCCCATCCTCGGCCGAATGGCCCCGTCTCGTACCGGTCGGAGATCGAGGTCGGGAACGAGCGGATGAAACTGAGGGCCGGGCCGGGGGCTGTCACGTAGGCGTCCAACGCGCCCCCGATCGTGTCCGTGGGACTGAACCCGTCGGCCTGTTGCAGCTCGAACCCCAGCAGCGTCCCGGCATCCACGATCCACTCGCCCAGGCGTCCCAGATACGACGCGTCGTCGGCGAGCATAGTCACGTATTCGCCCCATGTGTCGCCGGCCTGGCTCACGAAGTTGGCCCAGATGGGCTCCCAGGCCTCGTCGCCGGCCCAGTCGGGCTGCATCCCGTCCTTGAGATCATCCCAGCCGACCAGGAGCGTGCTGTCGGCCGTGGCTTCGGTGAGCGTCCAGTGGATGGGCGGGTAGCTCATGTCCCAGGGATACTGCCATCCGACGTAATAGACGGGCACGCGCATCGACTCGCCGGTCTGGAGCACGCCCGGGCTCTCGCCGCCGGCCAGGAACTGCACCGAGTTGCTGAAGCCCTCGGGCAGTGCGCTGGTTGCCAGCGCCTTGCTCACGCGGGACGCATCGAGGGTGAGCACCGCGGCTTCGCGCCCATTTTGGGTGGCCGTCAGGTGGAGCAGCGGCGCGGGCATGGCGGCGTCGCCCCTATTCGCATACTCGATGTAAAGGGTCGCCGGCAAGTGATACCCGACCACGGCCGGGACCACGAGGTGGGTCTCCAGCAGCCCCTCGCCGCCGGAGACCACCTCGAAGGCGTCGGCCAGCTCGGCCGTGGCGCCGCCTGCATTCGAGGCTCGCACGGTGTAGGTCCCCGGCGGCACGCTCCCGGCGTCGAAGGTGGCCACGAGGCGAGTGGGCGACTCGAGGCTCAAGCGGCCAGGCGCGTAGGTGGTCGCGTCGGCCGCCACGAGTTCCACGGCGGTGGAGACATCGAAGCCGACCCCCGTGAGAACCAGGCGGGTCGGCGACACGTCGCCGTTGCGGCCGGGGACGATCGATGCCAGCCCGAGCTCCGACAGATCGGCGACGATGGAGTACTCCCCCCCAGCCGATAGCCGCGCGCCGTACGCCAGCACATACCACGTGCTCGGCGACGGGCTGGAGACGAACACGTGCTGGTCGGCGCCTCCGGCGGCATCGTGTCGGTAATCGTACTTCCCTCGGCTCGGCAACTGGCCGTGGCGGAGGTAGAGCTCGTTGACGCCTTGATCGTCGGCGTCGTCCAGGCCCACCAGCAGGTGGGCCCCCACCGGGACCTCGATGCGGTAGTAGTGGGCGTGGGCGCCCGGGGTGAGCCGGGCCCCGACGGCCACGCCGTCGGTCAGGGCGGGGATGCCTGCCCCGGTGGCCTGCGACGACTCGTTGTTGAGTTGGTGGCGCTCGAGCACCTGCCACTGGTCGTCCACGGAAAGCACGAGGTAGTAGGCCCCCTCGGCGATCCCCGAGGGAACCACCACCTCGAGAGAGCCGTCGAAGCGCTCCTGCGGGTTGAGCGTCACGGAGATGGGGTCGCTTGTCACGAGCAGCAGGTCGCGGCTGTCGAGGTAGGGATCGGCCGAGAGATAGATGGCGTCGACCCAGGAGAGCCCTGTGACAGCGGCCCCTCCCTGGTTCACCACGCTGTAGTCGATCGTGGCGGCCTGTCCGACGGACAGGTCGGCGGGCACGGTCAGTGCGGCGACCGCGAGGTCGGGCACGGCGCCGGGATCGGCCACCACGGTGATCGTCCGGGTGTCGGGCTGGGGATCCGCCGCGCCCTGGGCGTCGATGACGGCGAACGTGATGTCCCACACGCCCTCCGTCGGGAACCTGACCAGGCCGGGGTCTTCCACCGTCGAGGTCCGTGCGTCGCCGAGGCCCCACTCGAACGCGGCCGGCGGCTGCTGCACTTGGCCGTGGCCGGCCAGCCGCAGGATGTCGCCCGCCAGGATCTCACCCGACTGCCGCGGCGCCTCGATCCGGCTGGTCCATCTGGCGCGGCTCGTGAGCACGGTCACGTTGTCGCTCGAGTAGTCGGCCGTGGCCAGGTCCAGGGCGCCGTCGGCATTGAGATCCGCGGCACAGAGGGCATAGGGGGAAATGCCGGCGACGAACTCGAGGCTGGGCTGGAACGTTCCGTCACCGTTGCCCAACAGCACGGACACCGTGTTTGTGTCGCGGTTCGCCGTGGCCAGGTCGGGCAGACCGTCGCCATCGAGGTCGGCCGCAGCCACCCAATACGGACGGTCGGGTTGAGCCGGCGTGCCGATGTCGTACTCCACGGGGTCGGCGTACGTTCCGTCCCCGTCGTTGAGCAACACGGCGACCGTGTCGGCCGTGTGGGATGCCGTGGCCAGGTCGGTCCACCCGTCGTCGTTCAGGTCGGCCGCCGCGATCCCGTATGGTTCCTCGACGACGTAGGAGACCGGGTCCTGGAACGACCCGTCGCCGTTACCCGCGAGGACCGAAACGGCGTCGCCGAAGCGACTCACCACGGCGAGGTCGAGCACGGCATCCCCGTCGAGGTGCCCGACGGCGATGGCCTGATAGTCGCCGCCAAGCGGCCTGGAAATCGGGTCCTGGAACGTCCCGTCCCCATTGCCCAGCAGGACCACTACGTCGTCCCCCCCAGGCCGGGTCACGGCGAGGTCGACGTGTGAATCACCGTCGAGATCGGCCGCGACAACTCCTTCCATCGACCCGTTGACGACTTGTCGCTCCTGGACATCGAATCCGCCCCCGCCCCGGCCGAGCAGGACGGTCACGTATCCGCCGCCGGCTGCGGCCAGGTCCATGAAGCCATCGCCGTCGAAATCCGCGCCGGCGACCGAGTAGGGCGCGTGGTCGAGCACGTGATAGACGTGAGGTTGGAAGGTCCCGTCGGCGTTGCCCAAGACCACGGAGACGCCGGGTTCCCCCGGCCACGACGCCGCATGCGCCGTGGCCAGGTCGAGCGCGCCGTCATTGTTGAAGTCGCCCGAGAGGATCGAGCGAGGGCCGTCTCCCACCTCGAACTCCAGCGGCGAGAATCCCCCGTCGCCGGAGCCGATGAGGACGGACACCGCGTCGTTCCCGCTGTCGGGGACCGCCAGATCGGGCCGGCCGTCCTCGTTGAAATCGGCGACGGCCGGCATCCTCGGCGACTCGCCCGCAGCCTGGATCGTCGAGGCCTGGAACGTCCCGTCGCCGTTGCCAAGCCGGATCGAGACCGTCCCATCGAGACGGTGATAGGTCAACAGGTCGGCGTGGCCGTCGGCGTTGAAGTCCTCGCTGGCGATCTGGTCGTGGTCCTCCGGCACGTCCAGCGCCACGGGAGGCTGGAACGTGCGGTCGCCGTTGCCCAGCAGCAGCTCCACCGTGTCCATGCCCTGGACCGAGTAGGAGGCCGCCAGGTCGAGATGGCCGTCTTCGTTGAAGTCCGCGGCCGCGACGCCGTCGATGAGCGCGTCAAGCGGCTCGTCCGTATAGGTGGCGAACCCGGCCGCGCCGTCATTCCAGAGCACGCGAACGCAGCCAACCCAGCCGCCCGAGTAGACGCGAGCGGCCACCGCCACGTCCACGTGACCGTCGGCGTCGAAATCCCCCGCCACAATCGACTTCCCGCCGGCGTACTCCTGATGGGGCTGGAACGTCCCATCCCCGTTGCCCAGGAGAACCGACACCGGGCTGTTGTCCCCGCTGGCGGCGATGTCGATATGGCCGTCGGTGTTGAAGTCGGCCAAGGCCATCGTCCAGTGCCCGCGAGCGTCGTACGTCTCGCGCGGCAGGAACGACCCGGCGCCGTCGCTGAGGAGCACATTCACCGCGCCCAGCCCGGGTCGGTCACACGGGGCGACGATATCTGCGTAACCGTCCCCATTGAAGTCTGCCGCCATGACGGCCAAGGCGTAGCCGGACAGGGCCAGATCGACCCCGGCGCCAAAGCCGCCGTCGCCGGTGCCCGGCAAGACGGTGACGCTCCTGTCTGTGTAGTTGGCCACGGCGAGATCGGCATGCCCGTCCCCGTTGAAGTCGGCGCTGTATGCTGACTGCGGGTTGTCCCCCACGGGCACCTGGCTGCACGGGAACAACGCCGCGGCTAGCAGCAGGCGCGACTCCAGCGGCTCGAGCCCAGGCCGATCTCCCGCCCCAAACACGGCGCGGGTGTGCATGATTGTCTCCGTTCCGTGTGCCTTTCTGCTCCGGATGAGATGCCCCATCGGCAGGAAACGGCGCCCCTCCCCACCAGACTCATCTCCTGCCTGAGGGGACCCTCAGTCTACCGCCCTGTCCCGGATCCAGCAAGTGTTTTTCAAGACAAGTCATTCCTCCAGCTACATACGGTCCATCGCCTTCTGCTCGGACTCCGGCTTCTACTTGCGTCAGATGCTTTGAACGGCCCGGCGCAGAACAACGTATCCATGCTCCGCGATTTCGCACCACGTTGCCCACTGCAGAGCCTTGCGCGGCAAATGCCGGTACTCCGCCAGGTAACGCTGCTCGGCAGGCACATCGCGACACTTGCGGACCCTCCCTCCGTGGGACCCTCGATGAATCTGTGCCAAGAGAGCATCCTTGGCGCAGCGTGCCGCCTTGCGGGTCTCGGGCTTCTTCCTTTAGGAGGGCCAAGGCCTCAGGGATCCACGTGGGCTGGTGCTGCCGGTGGGACCCCGGCGGCCGTTGCCCCCAACTGGCTAACCGAGGGAAACAATTGCCGCGGCGGCAGGATCCACAACAGGTATGGCACGGTGACGCTGACGAACTCGACGGTGTCGGGCAACGAGGCCCCTGCCCCCCAGTGGGAATGGGGATCCATCGACAGGAGCTCCAGCGGCGAGATCTACAACGAGGGGGGCATGCTGGCGCTGAACAACACGATCGTGGCCCTGAACGACGCCCCGACCTCCGCCGACATCCAGGGAGACTTCACACGCTACAGCAGCCTTGTGGGTGGGAATCCCCGCTTTGTGAACGCGGCCGCCGGGGACTATCGTCTCTCCGCGACTAGTGTACCGTCAATTTTGACTCTTTGGGTACAGCCGCTTGAGCTTGATGCGGGCATCGGCGGTGGTGAATTGCCAGTCGACGCCGGTTTGGCTGGCATTGCGGTCGGCCTCCCAGGCAGCGACCTCCCGCTTCAGGATGGCTTGGTCGCCGATCAGCCGGCAGAAACACTGTCGCGATAGTACATTCAACTCGATCTCCGCAATGTTCAACCAACTGCCATGCTTGGGCGTATACACCAATTTCAGCCGTTCCATCAGGCGACGGGCCTCAGCCGGCTCGAACGCTTCATACAGCGACGCATAGCTGTGCGTATTCGGGTTGTCCACGACCAACGTTACCTGCTTCGCGTCCGGGTAGTCGACGTCCAGCAACTCCCGCACTTGCAGGGCCCAGTCCACCTTGGTGCGCCGATCCGTCACGGCCACGCGGCGCCAGCCGCCCAGCGGCTCGGTGAACATGAAGATGTTGGCGGTGCCGTGGCGTTCGTATTCACAGTCGTACCGCTCAGGCTGACCCGGCAACGGCGGCAACGGCAGACGCGTTTCCGCCACCAGTTGCTTGCTCGTTTCGTCCATGCAAACCACCGGAAAGTC
>CAZXOC010000313.1:0-8358 GCA_964642165.1 uncultured Planctomycetaceae bacterium
GCGCGCCCCGAGAGCACCGAGTTGGTCACCGGCGATCACGGAGGCCACCGGCTCTGGGCGAATGGCTGGCTGTGGACTGGCCGCTGGTGGCCAAGGGCAGGCTCAATGACCTCTAGACCGGCCAGCGCGTGCCTGTCACAATTGACGTCGACGGCAAGGCCGTCAAGGTTCACGTGTATAGGCCCCGCCCGCCCGAGGAAGGCAGTGAGCGTTGAGATCACCCTAGTCGCGGCTTGTTCGCCGCGCCGCCCCCGACCATCAGGCGGCGCGGCCGTCGTTTCGTTCCAGGAGACAATCCCCATGAAGACATCCCCCCTTGCATGTGGAATCGGAGCCCTTGTGGCCCTGGTCGTCTCTGCGGCGTCCGCACCAGCGGTCATCCGCGTCGATGTCTCGCTGGAGATGATCTACAAGAGCTCGAAGCAGATCCTCATCGCCAAGGTGGACTCGGTGGACACGGCCGGCAAGAAGGCCCAGCTTCGCGACTCCGTGACGCTGGAGGAGCTGGGCAAGAAGGTCCTGCTGCCCCGGGACCGCAGGCTCGTGCTGGACATCGGCGCCGACGCGCCGCTTGCGGGACGCCTGAAGCAGGGCGACCCGGTCGTGCTGTTTGCAGGTCGGCGCGGCGGCGCGGTCCACGCCGCGGACGCGTGGTTCAGGGCCGCTCCCGACGGCGCCGGCTGGCGGATCGTGGAGCGGTACGACATCGCCCGGACGTTCCCCGGCACGACGCCCAGCCTGATTCGCGCCCTGCTGAAGGTCCGCGCCGGGCAGGCGCCGCTGGTCGACGCGGTCATGCACCACACCTGGCACGACGACTACAAGCTCCAGACGCTCGACGTCCGGGCCAAGGCCATGACCTCCGCGGACGTCGACGGTGACGGCAAGGCCGACCTGGTGATCGCCACGGACAAGGGCGTGCACCTGTACCGGGGCGCGGGGGCGAGGGCGGCCTTCACGGAGGCAACCGCGAAGTGGGGCCTCGCCGGCGCGACGGCCCGGCAGGTCGCCTTCGCCGACGTCAACGGCGACCACAAGCCGGACCTGCTGCTGGACGAGCTGTACCTCAACGACGGGTCGCGCTTCGCGCCGGCCGGGGCCGGGATCGACCTTTGCGGACGGGACGTGCTCGCCGTCGCCCTCGTGGATGCGACGGCCGACGGCAAGCCTGACGCGCTTGCGCTGATGTGCGACGGGGCCATGGCGATCCACGCGAACCCTGGCAAAACGGCCGTCTGGCCGAAGGCGCCGCAGAAACCGCTCTGGCAGGGCGGCGATCCGCCGCTGGCGGCCCACATCGGCGACTGGGGCGACGACGGCAAGCCGCACGTGATGGTCATTCGCAGCAGCGGGCTGACGCGATACTCGCTTACCGGCGAGCAGGCCGACCTGAAGCGGCTGACCGGCGAGGAGCCGATGTTCCGCGGCAAGCCGCGGTACTTCCCGATGAACGACTTCCTCGCCTCTGCCGCCTGGGACCGCAGCGGCGGAGACGGCAACCTGGACCTGCACGTGGCCACGCGCCGGGGCAAGCCGTACGACCTGGAGTTGGTCGGTCGAGGGCACGGGGCGTTCTTCTGCAACCGGGAAGCGGCGACGTTCATCCGCTTCGAGCAAGGCGGCCGCATACGCAGGCGACAGCCTCGGGTTGTGGCGATGGCCCCCGCGGACATGTACGGCGACGGGTCCCTCGAGATGCTGGTGCTCGAGGACAGCGGCGATCTGTGGCAGAAGGACTCGCCGGTCTATGTTCGCGGCAGGCCCATCGGCGGGTGGGAGAAGTGAACTGAGGGCGAAGCCCTCCTGGAAAGGAACAGGTCATGCTGTCTCACCGTTCTCTGATGCTGGCGTTCGTATTGCTCTTCGCGTCCCCGCCGGCGAGGGGCGGCTGGATGGACTGCCAAGCGTTCACCGCTTCCGATGGCCAGGCTATCCACTACTACCTCTTCACGCCGAAAGACCTCGCGGCCAAGCGGAAGTACCCGCTGGCGATCTGGCTGCACGGAGGGCTGAAGTCCAACGGGCGTGGCGGGCCCAACCTGCCGACCAAGGCCTTCTACCAGGACAAGCACCAGAAGGCCCATCCGTGCTTCGTGCTCCGACCGGTGGCAGTCAAGGGCAAGAACTGGGTCTCTCCTCGCGGGGCCGGCGCGGGTTCACACAAGATGCCCGCCAAGCCCGCACCGTCCGTGGCAGCTCTGGCGGAGTTGCTGGAAAAGACCCTAGCCGCCAACCCGATTGATCCCAATCGCGTCCATGTTGTGGGCGCGTCGATGGGCGGCTACGGCGTATGGGACGTCATCACGCGATGGCCACACCGCTTTGCGTCAGCGATGCCGATCTGCGGAGGGGGCGATCCGTCCCAGGCGGAACGGATCAAGGGCCTGAAGATATGGATCGCCCACTCCGCCGACGATCGTATCGTCCCGGTGCGCGGCTCGCGGGAGATGTTCGCTGCCCTCATGAAGGCGCGGGGCGAAGAAGCGGTCATCAAGACAGATGACGACAAGACGCTCTCGTCCTCCCCGGACGGGCGCATACGCTACACCGAGTACCGCCGCGGGGGGCACAACGCGTGGGATCGCGCCATGGGCGATCCGGGCATGCTGCGATGGGTGTTCCAGCCCGAAGCCAGGAAGCGCCCCGTTCGTTCTCGGGGCCCGGCGGGAACTCAGGGATCACCATAGGAGGCAGTGGCCCAGTCTAGAAGGCCGGCAGTGCCGCCACCGCGCCGGCCGTGTCGGCGAGGCCGAGGTGGGTGTACGTGTTCATCGTCAGGCGGATGTCGCGGTGGCGCATCAGCTCCTGAGCCACGCCGGGCCAGACGCCGTTGCGGGCCAGCAGTGTGGCGGAGGCTGTGGACGTCCACGGACCGGCCGGAACGGCCAAGACCAACGCGGCGGCGGCCAGGGCCTTGACCGCCAGCATGTCGATCTCCCACATGCGCTTCACTCCAAAGGGGATCGAGGGCTGTCCGCGTCGCGTGACCCGTCGGCCAAGTGCATACACAAGCGCGTTTCCGGCGTGGAGATCGCGTCTTCTACTTGAACCGTATGTCCTTGACATGCTCGTTGTGTTTGAAGTGGTCAAGGCCGGTGATCTTCTTGCCGGCGATCGACACGTTGTCGAATGTCAGGTCGACGATCTGGGCATTCGGTGCGCCCCAGAGGATGTCGGGCTCCCCCAGAACGCTTGGCGCGGCGATCTCGATGTTCTGGAACAAAATCCCTGACAGGTTCCCCGGCCCTCGCTTGCGTTCCAGGGGGCGGGAATAGGGCTCCATGCCCTGCATGGCGATCATGAAGTGCTGGAGCGTCGGGCGTGGGTCCTCCACCCGGATGTTGCGGAAGACGACGCCCTCGCCGCATTGCCCGCTCCCCTCGCCCCGCATGTTGAACAGGCGTCCGCCGCTCCAGCGGTGCCATCCCGCCCGGGCATAGATGACATCGCAGTCCTCGACGATCACCTTCCGGTTGGGGGCCGAGCTGAGCACGAACGTGGAGCCGTTGTAGTCATTCCAGTAGACCACTCGACGGATGCCTCGGCCGTTCACGTAGGTCGAGTCGTCCTGGGTGCGGAGGAAGCAATCCTCGACGAGGCCGTTGCCGAAGGGGTTGATGCCGTCGCCGTTGGCTCGCCAGGTGAAGATCTTGACCCAACGGATATCCGTCGGGCTTTCGGGCTTGTAGCGGGAGACGAGCATGATCGAATGGAAGGCCGAGTCGGTCAGCGTGACGCCTTCGACCGTCGTGTTCTCCGCACCGGCAATATAGACGGGATCATGCAGGCGCCATTTCTCCCGCTTGGGCGTGAGGAGTTTGGGGCTACCAATCCGGGCTCCGGACAGCGTGCCATAGCCGAAGATCCTGATGTGGTGGCCATCGCGGAAATCGCCGTGATTGTTCAGCGTTCCATAGACGATGGCGTCGCCCGGGATGTAGTAGCTCCTGTTGGCGTGAACAGGGAACGCGACGCCAATGTCGTGCACTCCGGGCAGGAAGTAGAGCGTCTTCCAGTCCCCTTCGCTCGGTGCCTTCTCGCCCGGTCTGACCGCGCGAACGCCGGGATCGCCGACTCCGGGCCGATCCTTAATGCACGGGTTGACGAAGAGAGTCAGCGTGTGGATCGCAGCCCCCTTGTACAAGCCATTTCGGGTTCTGCCGGTATCCTGCTCGTCCATCTGCCCGTCGATGTCAACAGCGATCAGGCAGGGGTTGTCGATGGTGACGTAGGCCTTGCCGTTGCGCACAACGCACGCCTTGGCCTTGCGGCGAGGGTGCGCCGCGGCCTTGCGGATCGGCAGCCCGCCGGCCCTGCTGATCTCCACCTCGACAGCGCCGCTCATCTCGAAGTTGATGTAGGTGTTGCTCCAGCCGCTGAGGTGGGCGAAGTACTTGTTCTTCCCCGGGACAGCTTCCTTACACCGGGTGATGAAGGCAAACGCGTTCTTCCACTCGCCGCCGACGGTCCTGACTCGCAGGCTGTACTGGTCCGAAGGCTCCAGCCCGGGCACATCGCCGTAGACCTTCAGCCGCGCCTGTCCATCCGCCGCGAACAGGCAGCAAGGGGTTGACATCAGGAAGGATAGAAGGAGCGTCTTGCTCATCTTGTCCGCGACTTCCCAAACGGTCTTCGGCCGATGGCCACCGTCCAACATCCTGACGATTCTATCAGCGATATCAAGAACAGCGAACACATCTTCCTCTCGTTTCTTGCTCGATGGCTGGAAGATCTGGCCGTTTGCGGGCCATGATGCAGCTCAGAACCCCCAGCAGACGGCCATCCGTATCAATGCGGCCAGACCATCTCCGTCCTCCCCGCGTTCTCCGCTGCATTGGCTTTCGGTACCTGCCGTTCGCGGGCGAGGCGTCAGAATGCCGGCAGGGCCGCCACGGCACCAGCGGTGTCGGCAAGGCCTGGGTGGGTGTAGGTGTTCATCGTCAGGCGAATGTCGCTGTGTCGCATCAGCTTCTGGGCTACGCCAGGGGAGCATATGGAGGGCGGCCAGCGAAAGCTCGGCTTTCTGGTTCCGCAGACCTGCATCCCCATTCACTTCCGCTGCCAGCGATCTTCCCTCTCGAGGACCGAGCGCGGGCCATCGCCGTCCAGCCAAGATCTGGCGGCGGGCGACTTCCGAAGGTGGGCGTCCCAGAAGGCGGTGCTGAGAGCCAGGATGACGCGGTGATGGTTGGGGTTACGCTTCTCCTTGTCACCGGGCAGAGCGCGATCGCTGAATGCGCTGTGCTCAGCGTTGTGAAGGACCAGCTCGTACTTGCCGCCGGCGGGCAGGGCGGGGAAGACGGCCAGGCGCGACTTCAAGTCGGCGTTGCCGATGACGGCGAGGTCCTTCGTG
This sequence comes from uncultured Planctomycetaceae bacterium, assembly GCA_964642165.1. Classification (GTDB taxonomy): domain Bacteria; phylum Planctomycetota; class Phycisphaerae; order SM23-33; family SM23-33; genus CAYRVX01. Next base: position 5,354 of record CAZXOC010000313.1, read on the forward strand.
CCGGTCATCAGCATCCAGGGGATCGCCACGGACCCGAACGCCTGCTTGGCGCTGCCGCGGCGCGGGCTGCTGGGGCTGAAGGCAAGCGCTGCCTTGATCCGCACATCAGTAAACGGAGTCCTGCCCCGGGCCGACCGCTGACCGCTGACGGCCTGCGTCGTCACCGCACCGAACGAGTGCCCCGACATACCAATGCGCTTCATGTCCAGCCGGCCCTTGAGCTCGTGGCCACTGGTCTGATTCCAGAGATTCAGTCGGTCCAGCACAGCGGGGATGTCCTTCACCCGCAGCAGGAAGTTCCTCGCGTTGGCCGCTGCACGCATGGCGGCCATCCGCTTCGCGAGCGGGACGGGCTTCCACACGGATGTATCGCTGCCCGGATGCTGGACGAACACCGCCACGTATCCGCGAGCCGACCAATGCTTGCCGAGGTACGGGCAGCCCTCGCGTGAGCCGCCGAGCCCGTGACTGAACAGCACAATCGGCGCGGGGGCCTTGGCGGCCGGCAGATAGACGCGGACCGGGATCTTCCGCTTGCGCGCACCGTCCTCGACCGTCAGGTCGACGGTCGCGGCCTTGCCGCTGCCGGCGGCGAGCGACAGCGGATCGTAGGCCTTCTTGTCCGCCAGACACAGACCGGCTGGCAGGAGCAGGCCTGCCAGCATCCAACGACCCACCTCGATACATGCCATCGGATGTCTCCCTTGCATTTCCATGATGGCGCCAAGACGGGGAGCGGAGCCATCACATGCGACTCGGATCCTGGTCTCGCTTTGTAGCGTCGCGTTGAAGGCTATCCTGCCGCCGTCATCACTCACGTCCTCCCGATCGCAGCCTGGGGGGACGTCGCTTGAGTGCGCGCGGCCCGCAGGCGAATGGCGGTTTGGTAATTCCCGGCTTGATCGGCGGCGCCTGTTCGTCGACGACGTTGCCCGTGACGGTGGGTTCGATCGCCTCGGCGGCTTCTTTCGACAGATGCCTGGATCCGCCGATGCTCTGGATGAGGACGGGCATGATCCGGCCGCCGGAGAATCGGGCGTTGCTGTACCGGATCGCATAGGCGTCTTTCAGGAGGATCATCCTCATGTGCTCGCCCCTGTCGCTCGGGTAGTTCACACCGTAGCCGCCTTCCCGAACGGATCGGAGGGGCTTCTCCGCGTGCCCGATGATGCAGTCGTTGATGGCGATGTCGTGCGGGGCGTACTTCTTCATATTGGCGGCAGTCAGGAGCTCCTTCCCCGGGCCCTTGCGCCGGCCGCAGTCGAGGGTGGTCAGGACGAGCGCGTTCGGCATGTCATGAAACAGGCACTTCTCGACGAGAATGCCGATGTTCTCCGGCGCAAGGTCCGCGATCCGCCCTGTTCGTGACTCGTAGTGAGACTTGATGTCCATGCCGGACGTCCCCAGCCGGCGGAAGATGCAGTTGCGGACCACCGAGTCATTGAATCCGCCGGTGGTGTCGATGCCGTCGCGGAGGTTGTCCTGGAAGACGCAGTTCTCCACCAGCACCTTACGCACGGCCCCGGTCGAACCGCCCCCCGTCTTGATGGCGTCGCCCTGGCATTTCTCGATCAGGCATCGCCGGAAGACCAACTCGGAGACCCCGACCAGAAGGACCGACCAATGACCGCCGGCAACGTGACAGCCGACGACCTCGACCTTGCTGCAATCGGTCAGCTTGAGGTGGTGGCCGATCGAGCCGGTCAGTCGGCAGTTCTCGATCCGGAGCGTCTGCTTGCCGTTGGCTTGGATCCCGATCCGCCTGGTGAAGTTCACCTCGTGCTTCTCGCCGGTTGGGCCCAGCTTGGGGGTGTTCAGGTAGCTGATCGTGAGGTTGCGCAGCGTGTTGTGGTTGCCAAGCTCCAGCAATGGCCGGCCGCTCTTGGCGTTGGCGGCGTCGGTGACGTCGAACCCCGCCCCCTTGACCGCGGAAAGGGCGAGCCCGTCCGGCAGCCTGTGGCTCCCGCTGATCCGGTATCTGTGGTCCAGGACGAGCTGCTCGCCCGCCTTGAGCTTTCCACTGCCCAGGAGCTTGGCGAAGTCCTCGGTGACGTCCTGATTCGCCGTCCAGCCGAAGTCCGACGAGTGATGAACCTCGGCCGGGGCGGACGTCTTGCGGGGAGTCGTTACCTCGTCCTCAGCCCGTAGCTCACGTGCGACAAGAGCGATCATCAACAAGACGGAGAGCCCAAGCCACAGGAGCGACTCCCTTTCGGACGGCGAATGGTGCATGGCAACCGCCTTCATTCAGATTGGGACCGGATTTCCCATTGATCTGCTATCCGGGGTCTCCCGGAGAGCCTTGGGTTAGCCACCGCAGTCGGCCTGCCTGGCGATTCTAACATCGAAGGCAAAGCCGGCAAGCGTCTCTTCCGTTCGACGGAGAGGCAATCGACTACCGGGCGGTCGCCTATACGGGCCAAACACTTCCAGGCTCTGGCGGACCATTCACGACGGGAGATCAGAACGTCGGCAGCGATGCGACGGCGCTAGCGGTGTCGGCGAGGTCGAGGTGGGTGTAGGTGTTCATCGTCAGGCGGATGTCGCTGTGCCGCATCAGCTTCTGGGCTACGCTGGGCGAGACGCCGTTGCGGGCGAGTAGCGTGGCAAAGGTGTGCCGAAGGCTATGCACGTCCACGGTGCGGCCCTGAGCGTCGCGTTTGGGGATGCCGGCTGCGGCGAGGTCGAGGTTGAGCGTCCGCAGCAGGTTTCGCCAGTCGATGTCGAACAGCAGCGTATCCGGCGGGAGTGCCCCGCCATTGGCCTCGGCCAGACGGGCGATGTGCTTGCGCAGGTCGTCGGCCAGGTCGCCGCGTAGGGGCAGCGTCGCCGCCCGGCCGCTCTTGGCGTGCTTGCCCTCGACGTGCATGTACGGCGCGTCCTCGTCGAGGCACAGGGCCCCCACCGTCACCGACGCCGCTTCGCTGCGGCGGAGGCCGGTCAGCATCATGAACTTGTAGACCAGCGCCCGCTGCTGACCGACTCGGCGAAGACGCCGGCGCTCC
>CAZXOC010000314.1:0-8357 GCA_964642165.1 uncultured Planctomycetaceae bacterium
TCTGGAAGATCGCCCCGATGATGGGCATCGCGTTCTGGCTGGGGCTCTTCTGGCGCCGGGCGACGGTCGCCGGGGCGTGGGCCGCCACGCTGACGGGCTTCGCCATCTGGCTGCTGATCACGCTGTCGCCGGTGATCCGCATGGTCGCACGCATCCCCGGCGCGGAGGCGGCGCGCCTGACGTTCGTGAAGCCGGCCTCGCCGTCGCCGCTGCTGGCGGGCTACGACCTCAAGGACGCCCGGGCGCTGGTGCGGCGCATCCGCGGCGGCGGGCGCCTCGAGGCCCACCTCCGCGCGGGCCTGTCGGAAGAGACCCGCATGCTCCTGGGGCAGTACGACGGCACTTCCGCCGTGCCCGAGGAGCTCTGGAAGCCGCTGCTGGCCGACCTGAACCGGATGATCGAGGGCGCGGGGCCCCGTGGCGAAGGCGAGGACGCCGCCGGCTGCCTCCACGAGGAGGGCCGCTTCGCCGGCATCGCGCTGTCGACGGAGAGCCAACGCCTGCTCGCCAAGCACCGGGAGCGGGCGCTGCGGGGCCGAAAGCTGGCGGCGCTGAACCGCCGCCTGCTGGAAGAGGCCTTCCCCGATGCCGTCGAGAGGAGCTGGCTGTTCCACGGTGCCGAGATCGTGGACCCCGTCGTCCTGGCCCGGCGCCTGCGCGAGGCGGCGGACCCGGTCAGCGCTCACGTTGCCGGCCTGCTTCCGGAGGAGGCCCGCGCCCGGATCGCCCGGGGCGACGGCGCCGACCCCGACGAGCTGCGGCGTGTCCTCGCCGCCGGGCTCAACCGCGTCGCCGCCGGCGAGAGCCTCTACGACCCGCAGCGCTTCGGGAAGGGCAAGCTCACCACGGCCACGCTCAAGCTGGCCCGCAAGGCCAACACCGGCGAGAACCTCGTCAAGCTCAACACCTACCTGCTGGAGGAGGCCTTCGTCTGGCAGATCACCAAGAACCGCAAGGTCGGGATCTACCTGCCGTGGGAGATGGTCTTCTACCTGACCGGCGGCGTGGCCGCGGGGATCATCGTGAGCCTCCTGACCCGCCCGGTGGGGCGCCGGAAGCTCGAGGGCTTCTACGCCCTGGCCCGCACGCCCGTCCAGCCCGATGAGAAGGTCGAGGAGCCCTGCACGCTGCCCAAGGCCGTGCGCCCCGCGCCGCGGCGGTGCTTCACGAAGGAAGGCAGCAGCCTGGAGATCATGGTCCCGACGCGGACGTCGGTGATCGGCTTCCTGGTCGGCGTGGCGTTCGTGGCGGCCATCATCGCGGCCTTCTGGTGGATCGCCCAGGCGTAGCCGATCAACGGGAACGCTCCTGACGGCGGCCCTGCGCTCCTCGCGCCGCGCTACAATGGTGCGGACAGGAGTTGCGACCATGATCAAGCTGACGAGATGGGCCTGCCTGCACGTCGCGCTGCTGGCGGGGTCTCTGGCAGGCTGTCAGCGGCAGCCCGCGCCGGGCCCGGCCGGGGCAGGGCGGCCCTCGCAGACGCAAGAGGCACCGGATATGAGCGACAAGGTCGTCAAGACCGACGAGGAATGGCGGCGGCTGCTGACGCCGGAGCAGTACCGCATCATGAGGCAGAAGGGCACCGAACGCGCCTTCACGGGCGAGTACTGGAACACCAAGACGAAGGGCGTCTACCGCTGCGCCGGCTGCGGGCAGGAGCTTTTTGAGAGCGACACGAAGTTCGGTTCGGGCTGCGGCTGGCCGAGCTTCTGGGCCCCCGCGGGCGAGAAGACCGTCCGTACGGAGAGCGACACCAGCCTCGGAACGGTGCGCACGGAGATCCTTTGCAGCCGCTGCGACGCCCACCTCGGGCACGTCTTCGAGGACGGCCCGAAGCCCACCGGCCTGCGCTACTGCGTCAACTCCGCGGCGCTGAAGCTGGTGAAGGAGGAGTAGGCGCCGTTCACCGAGCCGGCGCTCTCGGCCGGGGGCTATCAGTCTGTGGGACGCAGCGGGACGCCGACAACCTCGGGAGGAAGACGGGCACGGCCGCTTGGGGCCGTGCCCGGTTCGTTCCTGCTGTGCGGGCGCCGCGCGCAGCGGCGCCGGATCGATGCCGCTGCTACGGGGCGACGTCGAGCTGCCGGATGGCAAGGTTCAGCGCGTCCAGGGCCGGCGTCCAGGTGCCGCCGCGCCACACGTGGGCGGTGCCTTCCTGCTGCAGCGTGACGATGCCGACCGCCTCGCCGGCGACGCCGAAGGGCGTGCCGTCGTTACCCAGTTGGGCGTTCCTCAGGCTCACCAGGCCGATGGTCCGGGCGGCGATGTTGGAGTTGGCGAACAACATGCCTTCGGCGCCGAGGTAGCCGAGCACATCGACGCGCGTGATGGCGTGGCCGTCGTCGATCTGGCCGTCGCCGTCGCCCAACTCGCTCGGCAGGTCATGGACGCCGTCGCCGCCGCCGGGCAGCACGTCCGGCGGGTTGGCCACGCCGGCGAAGACCGTGCTGTCGATCATCTTGCCGGTGCGGACGAGGCTGACGGTGCTGGAGGCCGAGACGCTCGAACCGTCCATGTCCCGCCCGACCTGCACAACTCCGATGTTCCCGGCGGCCTGGACGGCGGCGTCGCGCATGCTCCCGGCGATGTTCACGCTCCGAACGGCGAAGTCGCCGCCGGGGTTGTCGGCGATCACCTGGACACCGTCGAGGTCGCCGCTGCCGCCTCGGCCGGTGATGTGGAGGGTGTCGATCCGGGTGGCGGACAAGCTGCCCTGAACCCACTGGGAGGCCCTGACGGTTCCGGCGGGACCCCCGGCGAGGACGTCGACGTCGCCGGCGCTGCCCATCCTCAGCGTCCGAACGCCACCGTTGGGCACGTTGAGGCTGAAGGTGGATGTCTCGCCGACGATCTTCACCGATTGGACATCGCCGCGCTGCACGGTCCAGGTCGCGCCGCTCACGCCGCCCTTGACGGTGGCGGTCCTCAGGCCGAACGCCGCGATGCCGGCGTTCGCCACGTTCAGGTCGGCGCCGAAGTCGCCGGCGATGCCCCCGAGGCGGTTGCCCTTGATGTTCAGTCGGCCCAGCCGGCCGGCGATGGTGACGCTTCCGGCGACCCACTCGACGGCCGAGAGCTTCTTGACGCTCCCATCGATGTCGGCCGTGCCGTCGTCCACGCTGCCCAGCGTCAGGTTCGACAATGGCCCCCCCACGCTCAGCGTTCCCACCAGGTCCGATGTAGCGGCCAGGAGAGCAGCGAAGCCCCGCGCGGCGGTCACGTTGTTGAGCGTCGCCGTCTGGCCGGGTGGGGTCTTGACGATCAGCTTCGTCCTGCTGGTGGTGTCCTGCAGCGTGACGTTGAAGCCCGTCCCCACCACGGTCGTCACGTCCGTGGTGCCCGGGCCGATCACCCGGAACGTCACGTCCGCGCCGGTGACCGGGTCGGGCAGGACGAGCCGGGTCCGCCCCCGACGCCCGGCGATCGCGCCGCACTGCCGGACCGCCGTGAGCGCGAGGTTCCCGACGCCCTCGTTGTTGTCCTCATTGACCTCGTCGATCGTGTTGGCCGTGTCGACCTGGGCGACGACGCTGTAGCTGCCGTCGGGGACCTCGCTGGTGATGTTGACGCGGACGGCTACGGCCTTGGAAGCGCCGCCCGCGATGCCCACGCTCGTCGTGACCTGGCCGATCTCGATGTCGCTGCCGGCCGTCGGCCGCAGGAAGACCTTGACGGTCGTCAGCCCGGCGGCCTTGCCGTCACCGATGTTGTCGACGAGCACGGTCACGCGCCCGCGGTCGCCGGGGACGATCGTGTCGGGCAGCGAGACGCGCCGCGTGTCCACGGTGGCGGCGAGGTCCGGCTGCGGGTTGGTCGGGCGGGCGCTGAAGTCGCTGTCGCTGAAGTCCGCCAGGCCTTCGACGAACGCGCCGAAGCCGTCCGGGTTCGCCGGGTGCGTCGGGCCGGTCGGGTCGCCCCACCAGTTGCCGGTGGGCCGGAGCGTGTCGTCGCCCGGGCCGCCCTCGGTGGTCTCTTCGTTCTTCAGGGCCACGTCGTTGGACAGGTCGAAGTGGTTGCCCTGGATGGTGTAGCCGCCGGCGACGATGTCGTCGCTGGGGGAGGTGGCGGGGTGGCCGATCTGCAGGCCGATCTCGTTGCGGTAGAACGCGTTGCCCCGCGCCACGATCGACGCGCCGTGACGCGCCCAGATCCCCACGTCGTTGCGCATCAGCGTGTTGTCCGTGATCGTCACCGCGAACGTCGTCCCCACGTCCGACGACGTCCCCACGCGAATGCCGTACTGCACGTTCGTGACCGCGTTGCCCTCGCCCGCCGTCCCGAGCGCGATGTCCTCGTACGCCTGGCCCCCCACGAAGTCGATCACGCGGATGCCGTACACGCCCTGCGAGGCGTCGCTGTCGATGTCGTTGTTCGTCACCGTCACGTGGCTCGACTCGACGCTGATGCCCGAGTACAGGTTCCCGCGCAGCGTGTTGCCGTCGATCACGATCCCCGTGCCCGGGCCCGGGTTGATGTACACGCCCTCGCCCATCCCGTCGACGTCGCCGTAGAACGTGTTGTCCTGGATCAGCAGGTCGCTGACGTCCGTGTTCTTGCCGGTCTGGATCCCCGTGCCGCCCAGGCCGGATCCGTCGCCCGTGTAGATGACGTTGTCCAGGATTTGCACGCCGATGTTGTCCGCCTGGTCCAGCGTGCCGACGAAGATGCCCTCGCCCCCGCGGCCGCCCGCTTCCAGCGTCGCGCCGCCGTTGAAGTCGAAGACGAAGTTCTGCAGTACGGTCAGATGAGCGCTGTCGACGTTGCCGATCTCCACGTCTCCCAGGCCGATCTGGGGCGTGTGCGTCGGACGGATCAGCGCCGTCGTGTCGAGCTGCGCCGGGTCCGACAGGTCCAGCGCCGTCGGGTCCACCGGCCCGGTCAGCGTCAGGGACGTCTCGATGTCCAGACGCTCCTCGTACACCCCCGCGGCGACCTGGATCGTGTCGCCCGCCCCGGCCGCGTCGATCGCATCCTGGATGGAGTCGTTCGTGTGCCACGTCCAGGGGTCGGCGCCGCCGTCGCCGAGGTAGTCCCCGTGCCACCACGGACTGTAGTCCACGTTGTCGCTGACGAGCCCGCCGGCGCCGCCGGGGTTCGAGGCGTGGGCCGGCCCGGTGGCGTCGCCCCAGTAGTTCTGCGTGGCGTCCAGCTCGTAGGTCGTCACGGGCGACAGCAGGCTGACCGCCCCGAAGCCGTACTTGCCGGCGATCGCGCCGAACGAGTTGTACTGAACGAGATTGCCGCCGCCGAAGTTCGCGTCGTCGAGCTTCGTGGCTCCGTCGAGGTCGATGCCGAGGCCGTAGGAGTTCGTGGCGTCCACGTCGTTGCCGCGGAAGACGAAGTCGGACAGCACGCCCGTCGGGTCGTCCGTCTGCGACCAGACGTACACCGCGCCGTCGGTGTTCGCGAACAGGTTGCTCTCGACCAGGACGTTGCCGATGTCCTTGTTCGCCAACTGGATCGGGATCGAGGCGCTGTCGACGATGTTGCCGGTGAAGGCCAGGTCCGTCACCTCGACGGCCAGGTCCGATCCGCCGCCGAAGTACCCGCCGATCCGGAACGGGTTGGCGATCTTGCTGTCGGGGCCCGCGAAGAAGTTGTCGGCAATCTCCACGTTGGAGATGGGATTGGTCGGCGTCGGCCCGCCCAGCCAGACGCCGATGCCGGGCCCCTCGTCGTGGCTGAAGGTGCTGTCGGTGATGCCCACGCCGGAGATGGCGCCCCCGCTGGAATCGACGGTGAAGGCGGTCTGGTTCGCGGCGAGGTCGAACGTGAAGCCGCTGATGCGCACACTCCCGCTGGTGATGGCATGCTGCCCGGCGAGGATCGTGGTGGCCGCATCCGCGCCAATCACCTCGACGCCGACGTCAATCGCCAGGTCCTCGGCGTAGCTGCCCGCGGCGACGTGGACGGTGTCCGCGCCGCCCGCCGCGTCGATGCCGGCCTGGATGGTCTGGAAGGCGGTTGCCGGCGTGGTGCCGTCTCCGCCCTCCGCGGCCGCCGCATCGACATACCAGGCGTCCAGCAGCAGGCGCGGCTCGAGTGGCTCCAGAAAGCCCGCCGAGGTACCCACGAGGCCGTTTCGCGTTCCTGTCCTTCCGTGGTGCTTACTCATCGTCCGTGTCTCCCTGCATAATGGGCGCAGACCGAGTCCGTAAAGAGGATATGTCGGAGGTTCCGCCGGCAGCCCCCGGGCTGCCGGGCGGTGTCGATGTCATGCCCATTCGGCATCCTGCCATGGGGTCACAACCTGCGCGGCGCCGCGGAATCCGTCGCGGGCCTTGTGCCCCGAGCCCGATCCGTCCATGACCCATCCGCGACGCGGCGGAATGAGACCGCCCCCACCTTGTAGCGCCGTGGGCGTGGAACATCCAGGGAAAAACCGCTCGGCGGCGGCGGAATCTGGGGCGGTTCCCTCGGCCCGCCCGCGGCGCGCGGGACGGACCGACCCGTCAGCGCTTCACGCCCCAGACCTCCTCCACGACGGCGTACATGTCCGGATCGTGGCGCTTCAGCTCGGCCCTGACGAAGGGGAAGATGTCGTTCGTGCCGAAGTACGCCTCGGTGTTCTCGGCGAAGTACTCCTTGTGGTTGGTCATGGCGTAGTGCCGACCGACGCGCCCGTTCCAGATCAGCACCTTCTCGTACGTGCCGCTCTTGCGGGCCTTCTCGTAGGCGGCCTTGATCTTCGGATGCTCCCAGCCGAGCACCTGGTCGTGATAGGCGTGGGCCAGCTCGTGGAGGATCACCCACGGCTGGTGGCGGACGGCCCGCAGGAAGTTGGCGGCGCTGCCCAGCTCGACGCCCTTGACCTTGTCCACGTTGTAGCCGTGGGCCTTCAGCCAGCCGGGCGAGGGGTGGTAGTGGGCGTGGCGGCCCTTTGCATTGTCGTGCTCCACCCAGATGACCACCTTCTTGAGCTTCGCGACGGCCTGGGCGGGCACGACGCGCTCGATCCGGTAGAAGTGGTTCTCCAGCTCCCGCAGCGTCTCGGCGAGGAGCTTGGCGCGCCGGGCATCGAGCAGGTCCCGGTGGACGCGGAGGGTCCAGCCGCTCAGCTCGCGCTTCTCGTAGTGGCTGGTGGGCTTGTCGGGCGGGGCGGTCGGGTCCTTGCGGCGCCTCGGCTTGGCGGATCGCTTTGCCTCGCCGAGCGCGCCGGTCAGCGCCGCGGCGAGCCCGAAGATCAGGGCGACGGCAATCTTCCTCATCATCGCGGTTCTCCAAGAGGGGGGGGCTGGTCGGTTTCGTCGAACAGGTGGCACGCCACGAGGCCGCCGCCCTCGCACGGCCGCAGCTCGGGGCGCCGCCGGTCGCAGGGGGCGAAGCGCCTGGGGCAGCGCGGGTGGAAGCTGCACCCCGGCGGCAGGTGGGCCGGGTCGGCAACCTCGCCGGCGAGCTGGAACTTCATCTTCACGTCCGGGTCGGGGTGCGGCACGGCCGAGATCAGCGCCTGGGTGTACGGGTGCTTGGGGTCCTCGAAGATCGCCTCCGTCTCGGCGAGCTCGACGAGGCGACCGGCGTACATGACGGCCACGCGGTCGGCGATGTGCCGCACCACGCTCAGGTCGTGGGCGACGAAGACGTACGTCAGGTGGAGCTCCTTCTGCAAGTCGGCGAGCAGGTTGATCACCTGGGCCTGGACGGAGACGTCCAGGGCGCTGACGGCCTCGTCGGCGATCACCAGGCTCGGGCGCAGGATCAGCGCGCGGGCGATGCCGATGCGCTGGCGCTGGCCCCCGCTGAACTCGTGGGGGTAGCGGCGGAGGTGCTCGGCCTTCAGGCCGACCCGGCGGAGCATCTCGACCACGCGGTCGGTGCGCCCGGACCCCCGGGCCAGGCCGTGGATCGTCAACGGCTCGCCCACGATGTTCTCGACGGTCATCCGCGGGTTCAGCGAGCTGAAGGGGTCCTGGAAGATCATCTGCATCTTCGTGCGGAGCGGCTTGAGCTGGCTTTCCGGCAGGACGGCCAGGTCTACGTGTCGGCCGTTCGCCCGGAACAGGACCTGCCCGGCCGTGGGCTTGAGCGCCCGCAGGACGCTCCGCGCGCAGGTGGTCTTACCGCACCCGCTCTCGCCCACCAGCCCGAGCGTTTCGCCCTCGCGCAGGGCGAAGCTCACCTGGTCGACCGCCCGGACGGTGGCGATCTGCCGGCGGAAGAAGCCCTTGCTGCGGACGGGGAAGAACTTGCACAGCCCGCGGACGTCCAGCAAGGGTGTCTGGTCGATCATGCCGCGCCCTCCTTCCGGCGTACCTCTTCCGCGCGGAGGCAGGCGACGAGGCGCCCGTCGGACATGGCGGCGAGCGGGGGCGGGCCGCCGACGTCGCACAGGCCCGGCCGCGCGTGCGGGCAGC
>CAZXOC010000315.1:0-8334 GCA_964642165.1 uncultured Planctomycetaceae bacterium
GATTGTGTCAGAACTGTCCAATCCTGGGGCCCTCCGGAGGGCCCCGAATCGATGTATCCTGTTATTAAATAAAGATTTACATTGTGCAGATTTTGGACAATCAGCCCCATTTTGGACAATCAGCCTGCCCGCCGGGCGTCTCACCCGCCGAAGGGCTCGTAGCTTCTGTGCCAAAAAGCTTTTGTCCCAATTCCAGCCCCCGGCCGGGCCGGAGGGCCCGAACGGGCATGAACAGCGGTCCCGACCTCGATCGCCCGCGGCGCCCTTCTGGCTTTCGGCGATCGATCCGGGGCCGGAGGACCAGCCGGCCACGAAGGCGCCCCGCCAGCGGCCCGGTGCGGGTGGTGGCCGGCACGGACGGTCCGGCTTCGGACCCACGGGCGGCGCCGCCCCGTGAGGGAGGCTCAACCTGCTTGGACAGGCGGACGATATAATTCCTACCGGGTCCGAGCGACCCCTCCGCCCGGGACGGGCCGATGGACATCAGCAAACGCAGAATCTCCGAACGGCTGATCTGGCGGGCCGCCCGTTTCACCGTCGTGTTCGCCGCCTTCTACGTGTACGTCTGGCGAGGCCTCGACCCGCGCCTCGTCCACCACGCACAGTGCCCGATCTTCCAGGCCGACGCGGCGTTCTTCGCGGAGCATCTGTCGCGCCCCGGCGGGCTGGTAGAGTATGCCGCGGCGCTGCTGGTGCAGTGGTACCGCCGGCCGTGGGCCGGGGCGGCCATCTTGACGGCCGTGGCGGCGGCGGCGGCCCTGGCCGGCGGGTGGTTCCTCTCCCGGGCGCCCGGCCGGGCGCGCGGCTGGGTGCCTCTCCTGGCGGCGGCGCCGCTGGCCGCCCTGCACGCCCACTACGCCTTCCCGCTGTACAGCAGCCTGGCCGTGACGCTGGCGTTGGGGGGCGCGGCCGGCTACGCGCGACTGCCCGCGCGGAGCTTCGCGAGCCGCTTGGCCGCCGCGGCCGTGCTGCTCGCCGCGAGCTACTGGCTCGCCGGCGCGGCGGCGCTGCTTCTGGCCGTGCTGTGCGGGTTGTTCGAGCTGCTCGTCGGCAGGCGGCCCCTGCTGGCAGGCGTCTGGGTGCTGCTGGGGGCGGGCATCCCGTACGCGGCGGCCGAAGCCTTGATCCTGCTGAACGTCAAGAGGGCCTACCTGGTGCCCCTGCCCTTCGTTTACGAAGGCCGGTGGTACCTGGCGTCGACGGGGCTCTGCGCGCTGTTCCCCGTCGCGGCAGCCGCCCAGGTCGCGCGGAGTTGGTTCAGCGCCAGGGCGGCGAGGCGCTCCGCCGGCCCGCCGCCCGAGCCGCCGGTGCGGCCGCGGCTACGCGCGGCGGGGCGATGGGCCGTGCGCACGGCCGGGCCGCTGCTCCTGCTCGGGCTGGCGGCGTGGATGGCCTCCGACGCGGGCGCGCGGAAGCGGCTGCGCATCCGCTATCTGTCTCAGCGCCGTGACTGGCCCGGCGTCCTGCGCGAGGCCAGGAACATGCCGCCGCGCTGGGTGACCTGGCGCGTTCTCTACCACGTGGACCGCGCGTTGTTCCACGAGGGGCGGCTCCTCGACGGGATGTTCGCCTATCCGCAGGAGCGGGGGGCGGTCGGCCTGATGCACTGCTGGAACCCGGCGCGCGGGCCTGGGTCCGGCGAGCTGTGCATGGAGCTCAGCGACCTGCTCTGGGACCTCGGGCACGTCAACCAGTCCGAGCACCTGGCGCACGAGGCGCTGGAGCTCGTGGGCGACCGCCCGCGGATCCTGAAGCGCCTGGCGCTGGTGTACGTCGTGAAGGGCCAGCCCGTCGCCGCCCGCACGTTCCTCAACGCGCTCGCCAAAGACCCCTGGTTCGCCGACGAGGCCCGGAGCTACCTCCGGCGCCTCCAGGCCGATCCCCAGTTGCCCCAGGACCCGGAGCTCCAACGCGTCCGCGGCCACCTGCCCGCCACCGAGCCGGCGGGGACCAGCTCCCAGTTGCCCGGCAGCGAGGAGCTTCTCCGCCGGTTGCTCCGCGCCAATCCCCGCAACCGCATGGCCTTCGAGTACCTGATGGCGCAGTACCTGCTGACCGGCCAACTGGAGGAGCTCGCCCGGCAGACACCTCGCCTTCGCGAGTTCGGGCGCCGCCAGATCCCGCGCCATTGGGAGGAGGCGCTGGTCATCTACCACCAGCAGACGGGCAGGGCGCTGCGGCTCGGCGGGCTTCGGATCCGACCCGGGGTGCGCGAGCGCCTCGATGCATTCCTCCACGCGGGGCGGAGCCGCCGCGCCGAGCCCGAGGCGCTCAGGAGACAACTGCGGCGCGACTTCGGCGACACCTATTTCCACTACAGCGCCTTCGGCATCAAGATGGGAAGGCGAGGATGAGGCGTCGGGTGATCGTGATCGCTGGGGCGCTGCTGGCGGCGGCCGCCGGGGCGGTCGTCTGCACGGTTGCCTCGCGGCCGCCGGCGCTGGAGGGGGCCCGCGCCGTCGCCCGGCGCGCGCATATCCGGCCGGACTACGCCAACCTCGTGATCCCGCCCAACATCGCGCCCCTGAACTTCCGCGTGCTGGAGGACGGGCGGCGCTATGTCGTACGGATCTCCGGCGCAGGCGGCGAGCCGGTCGAGATCGACTCGTCCTCGCCGCGGATCTCCATCCCGCTGGGCGACTGGCGCAAGCTGCTGCAGGCCAACCGGGGCGGACGCGTCCGGTTCGAGATCTTCGTCCAGGGCGGAGCCGGGCAGTGGTCGCGCTTCGCCCCGATCCCCAACGACGTGGCCGAGGAGCCCATCGACGGCTACCTCGTCTACCGGCTGATTCGGGCGCTGTTCAACGTGTACTCCCGCGTGGACATCCACGAGCGGGACCTGACGACGTTCGAGGAGCGGGTGGTCGTGAACGGGCGGGCCATGGACCGGAGCTGCGTGAACTGCCACACGTTCCGGGACCACAAGACCGCCGACATGCTGGTGCACGTTCGCGGCCGGCGAGGGGTGGCGATGCTGCTGGGGCGCGGCGGGCGGCTCGCCAAGGTGGAGACGCGGACGAAGTACAACCCCTCGCCCGCGGCGTACACGTGCTGGCATCCCAGCGGGCGGTTCGTGACGTTCTCGGTCAACAAGCTCCGCATGTTCTACCACGAGCTGGGCGAGGCGAGGGACGTGTTCGACGCGGCAAGCGACCTGGGCTGCTATTGGCCGGCGTCCAACGCGCTGAAGTCCTCCCGCCACCTGACCGACCCGGACCAGCTCGAGACCTTCCCGAACTGGTCGCCGGACGGCAGGTACCTGTACTTCTGCCGCGCGCCCCGGACCCCGTTCCGCCGCTACCGGCAGATCCGCTACGACCTGATGCGGATCCGCTACGACCTGGACGCGGACACGTGGGGCCTGCCCGAGGTGGTCCTGTCGGCCAAGGAGACCGGGCGCAGCGCCGCCGAGCCGCGGGTCTCGCCCGACGGGCGCTACGTCATGTTCTGCCTCTTCGACTACGGCAGCTTCCCCGTCTACCAGCCCAGCAGCGACCTGTACCTGATGGACCTCCAGGGCGGCGGGTGGCGGAAGCTCAGCGTCAACAGCGCGCGGTCCGAGTCGTGGCATTGCTGGTCCAGCAACGGGCGGTGGTTCGTCTTCGCCAGCAAGCGGCGCGACGGGCTCTTTGCCAAGCCGTACCTGAGCTACTTCGACCGCACCGGACGGGCCCACAAGCCCTTCGTTCTGCCGCAGCGCGACCCCGACTTCTACGAGTCGTCCCTCCGGACCTACAACGTGCCGGAACTCGTCTCGCAGCCGGTGCCGCTCAGGCCGCGGGACTTCGCGCGGGCCGTCCTGGCCCCCAGCGACGCCCGCAGCGCCGAGGCCATCAGTGGCGCCACGGCCAGGCCCCGCGCCGGGGCGAACTGACGCTCGCCGCCCCCCGGCCGCCCCGCAGGCGCCGCCCCGGCCGGGCCAGTGGGGGGAACGTGCGCGAGTAGGTCAAGTCCTGCCTGCCTGGGACAGTCAAAGCAGCAACGGGCCTCCGTGGTTCTGGCGCGGGCCAGCCACTGTCGCCACTTGGTCGGGTCGGCGGCGATGTCGGCCCCGGTGATCTTCCGGAGGTGTTCGGCGATGGCCGACCGGGTCTTGGGAGGCGAGCCGCTCAGCAGGTTGATCAGATAATCGGGGTCCTTCAGAAGCTCGGTCAGGAGTTTCTGAGCCTGTGAGCCCAGGGCGTCGGCCCGGAGGACCTGCTCGATTCGGGCCCTTGCCTCCGGGGAGAGCTTGCCGCTACGGAGGGCCTGAACCAGCAGGGGGCGGTACTTCCCGCACTCCTTGGTCAATGCCTTGGTGGCCTGTTCACGGGTGCGGAAGTCATCGGCGTCGAGTCTCCTGATCAGACGTCCGGCTTGAGCGGCCACTTCCGGGGGCAACGGCATCAGCACGCCGATCACCGCGGCTTGCATCGCCTTGCCGCCGTAGAGCTGGCGGACCTCCGTTACCGACAGCGCCCGGGACCACATCGCCAGGGAGTCCATCATGCCCTCCCAGTGATGGCCGCCTGCGAGCGGGTCCCCGCCGAGGATCGCCGGGCCGGCCGCGACGCCGCCTTCGATCCCCTTCAGCCGGGTGAGCATGCCGTTCTTGTAGATGCGCGCGACGTGGCCGTCGTAGGTCACCGCCACGTGCGTCCAGGTGTTCCGTTGGAACCGCCAGTTGTAGGCGCTGAACCCGCCCCTGCCGCAGGCGAAGCTCAAGCCCCCGCGCGAGTTGCTCTCGACGAGGTAATACTCCCTGCCCTGGCCGACTCTCGCGAGCCTCCGATTGTTCATGCCTTCGGCGTTGGTCGTCAGCACCCAGGCGGCAAGGCTGAACCCCTTCAGGCGGAGGTCGGGAAGGCGGACGCAGTCGTCCTTCCCGTCGAAGCGAAGCGCCCCGCCGGCCTTGCCTTCCTTGCTGAGCGTCGCCCCGTTCACCGTGCCGTGGCGGCCGTGGCCGCTGACGTCCGTTACCTTGCCGTCCTTCAGGGCGTCAAACGGGAACCACGCGACGAGGCCCCCGCGCAGATTCATCGGCAATTGCCCGGCCGCCCGAGTGTGATCGGGCGCATCGGCCTCTGGCCTTGCTGCCCTTCCCCAGGCCGGGATCAGCAGAACGGCCAGAGCAACGAACCGCAAGTACGATCCCCGACGGCCGTTCGTGAGGTCCGCACCCATGGCGCTCTCCTTCCCTCGGTCTTGGCTTTAGACGCAGATTCCGGCAGGAGGTTTTGGGTCGAGAGCGATTATCCCGGGCATTCTCGCCCGGCGCGACCGGCGCGGGGGCGAAACCGGCGGGCTGGCGTGTCACGCGCTGAAGTTGCCGGCGGCCGGGCTCCGAACGAACGTGCGTCTCTTGATCAGCCGACTTCCCGCTCCCGCTGTTTCGCTCTCCCGTTCACTTGCCGCTGTGTCACGGCACCGTCGATGAGCCTTTCGGTTCAGGGCTTCCTGCCCTCGATGATGCGCGCCATCAGGGCCTTCAGCTCCTTCACCTTCTCGGGGTGCTTCCCGGCCAGGTTGACGGACTCGCCGATGTCCGCCTCCAGGTCGTAGAGCTCCTCGACCTCCTTCCGCTGCCTGTCCCTCGCGTAGCCGGGGACTCTGTGGGCCGGCCTGAGGTACTTCCACTTCCCCTGGCGCACGCCGTTGCCCTGGTAGAAGAACGTGCGGCGCGCCCCCTTCTCGCTCTTGCCGAACAGCAGATCGCGCTGATCGACCCCGTCGATGACGCGATCCCCGGGGACCTGGAAGCCCGTCAGGCCGGCAAAGGTGGGCAGGAAGTCGATGGTGGCGAAGATCGCATCGGAGGTGCGTCCCGCGGGGACCTTGCCGGGCCAGCGGACGATGCAGGGGGCCCTCGAGCCGGCCTCATAGCACGAGCCCTTGCCGTCGCGGAGCGGGCCGGAATCCCCCCAGAAGACCGAGCCCTTGGGATGCCCCTTCTTCCTCGTCGTGTAGGCGCGCTGGTTCCACGGCCCGTTGTCCGTCGTGTAGATGACGAGCGTGTTGTCCCGCAGCCCCAGCTTGTCCACCACGTCCAGCAGCCGCCCCGTCTCGTGGTCGAACTCCTCCACCACGTCCCCGTACAGGCTGCCTTTGGACGTGCCTTTGAACTTGGGCGAGGCGTCGATGATCGTGTGCATCATCGTGTGGGCGACGTACAGGGCGAACGGCCTCTTCGGATCGCGCTTGCGCCGGAGGTAGTCGATGGCCTTGTCCGTGTAAAGCCGGGTGAGGCTGCCCATCTGTCGCGTCCTGCCGGCGGGCTCGTTGTTCTCATGGAACGCCACAGTCCCGCCGTCGTTGGCTCCCAGCGTGCCGAAGTAGTAGTCGAACCCCTGCGCGTTGGGCATGCGCTCGATGATCGCCTTGCGGTTGGAGACGTCCCACTTGCCGATGCAGGCCGTCTGGTAGCCGACCTTGCGGAGCAGCTCGGCCCAGGTGACCTCGTCCGCGGGCATGCCCCAGCCCTTGCTGCGGATGGGGTAGCGGCCGGTGAGCAGGGCCGATCTGGAGGGCCCGCACACGTGCTGCGCGTAGAAGCTGGTGAACCTCGTTCCTTCCTTCGCCAGTTGATCCATGCGCGGGGTCCGGTTCTTCGTCGAGCCGAAGCAGCCCAGGTCCGCGTATCCCTGGTCGTCCGTAAAGACGATGAGGATGTTGGGCCGGGGGGCGGCGCGTGGCTTGCCCTCGGCACGTCCGGCGAGGAGGCGGCGACACCGCAGCGCGGGCAAGGCGGCCATGCCCAGTCCGAGCTTCCGGAGGAACCCGCGACGAGTTGTGCTTGTGTCTCGCATGTCCTGTGTCCTTTCGCGCGCGGCGCTCGTCTTACGGCGACGCCTCAAGATGCCGTGCGTCTTCCAACTTGGCCGCTCCGGGCCGACGTCAGTTTCGTGATGAGGAACCGCTCGCGCGATCCGTATTTCGTGCGGGCGCCGGGGTACTGCAGGTCGGCCTCGACGCCCAACGCGTCCATCTTCTCCTTGAGCTTGACGCCGAAGACCACGTGGTGGACCTTCCAGCCGCGGGCCCTCGCGCCGGCGGGCACGGGGTCGTCGGGCTTCATGCCGTAGCTCATGAAGATGGGCGGGTCGTCCTTGCCGATCAGCGACAGGGCGGAGATCTCGGTGACGATCTTGCGGGTTCCCTCGGGCGTGTTGGCGTCGAAGACGGCCGAGATGTCGCGGTGGGGCTGGTCGTAGCCGGGCACGTTCTTGCGCCACCACGCGAAGTCCATGGTGGTCTGCCCGCCGCCGGTGGCCAGGCACGTCAGGCGGGTCGACTCGCGGGCGATCGGGTCGTCGGACTTCGCATCGGCCATGTCGTCGTGGAAGCCGAGGTACATGCAGAGCTGCGCCCCGGCCGAGCCGCCGAACGCGCCGACACGCGTCTTGTCGAAGTTGTACCTCTTGGCGTGATGGCGAAGGAACTGGATCGCCCGCCGGCAGTCGTGGTGCGCCGCCGGCAGCCGCTTGTGCTGCACGAAGCGATACTCGATGGCGGCGAGGGAGATCCCGGCGTCGAGGAACGGCTTGGGGTTGACGCCGCGCTTCGACCCGCCCCGAAAGCCGCCGCCGTGGATGTACAGCACCAGCGGCGTGGGCTTGTCCGACGTGGCCAGGTAGATGTCGATCTTCTGCTGGGGGTGTTTGCCGTACGGCACGTCGGCGTGCGTGGGCCGCACCCGGGGCCCGCCGCGGCGGCTTCGTTGCGGTGGCTGTTGGCGCCGTTGCTGGGCGTGGGTCACGGCGGGCAGGACGACCGCGATCAGCAGCGCCGCCATCGCCGCCGTCGTCCCGATCCGTCGCGTGTGCCTGTGATCCGCCATCGGTTGCGCTCCTTGATCTGCCTGATCCGGGATTGGCTGGATGGCCTGGGCCCATGACCGTCGTGGGCCTGTTCGGCGAATGTACTTCGTGTTCGGGACATCGGCAAGGTCTTGGCGCACGCCGGCAACCGGGCACTGGCCCGCACTCCGGACGGCAAGGGGAGCGAAAAAAGGGGTCAGAAAAAAGGGGTCAGGCTACTTTTCTAAAAAAGTAGCCTGACCCCTTTTCGAGTCTGACCCCTTTTCGACTCGGCGAGGGTCCGTACACTACGTGCGGCGGAGAAGCGGCCTCGCCCGGGCCGACCCCGGACGGAGGCGTCTCCGGCGACCTCGTCGGGTCGCTGGGTGGCCGGTTCGTGAGGCTCGGGCGCCTTCGGTCGACCACGCGGTGCGGCGCGGCAGCGCCCGGCCGTCTCGATGTGGACGCAGCACCGGGCGGCGTCAGGGCAACTCGCGGATGCGGAGGTTCTTGAACTCCACCGGCGAGCCCTCGGATTCCAGGCAGAGGAATCCCTCAC
>CAZXOC010000316.1:0-8309 GCA_964642165.1 uncultured Planctomycetaceae bacterium
GCCGCCGCATAAGCCCGGCCTTCTGAGGGAGGCGTCAATCAATCAAGACTTATGGCCGTTTCGCGGTGTGCGGTGCACCCCAGCAGGGGCCGCGAGAATTTCGCCGGAAGTGTCGAAAAGTGTCGCGCTACGGCGCGCTCAGGGGGGGGCGCTCCATGGGGAACGGCCACTCCGGCGGGCGGGGGCGTCACTTGACGAGCTTCCAGCCGGCTTGGGTGACGTGCAGGGCGGTGTGGCCCTTGTGGGCGTCGTAGACGCGGTGCATCTCGTCGATGCTGTCGAAGTAGCCCACGAGGAAGGCGGCCTGGAACGACCCCCCCGCCCGGACGGGCCGCCCGCCGAACTCCTGGATGAGGCAGACGTAGCCGCGCTGGTGGCACCATGCCTCGTGGACGACTGACGGCTCGAGCGTCATGCCCGCCAGCCACGGGCCCGCCTTGCCGGACTTCGCGTCCCGCAGGCGATAGGCGCGGATGAAGCGCCGCGGCACGGTGCCGCGATCGCGGCGGTAGTTGTACCTGGCGTCCGGCGGGAAGTCCCCCAGGAACGCCTTGGCCGGGATGCGGCCGTGGTAGCTCAGGTAGATCTCGCTGAACGTATCTCCCTTGCGGTGCTTGATATGCCCGGGCATGTCGACGCGGAGGAACATCGCGTCGCTGCTGTTGACGGCGTCGATCCGGTCCATCGACAGGAAGTAGCGCTTGCCGGCGGGGAAGACGAGCACCTGCGTCCAGAGGCTGCCGGCCTTCCGGCCCGGGGCGGCCGTGCGATAGCGGAAGCTCTGCCGGACGGCCACGAAGTCCTTCCCACGGATCACGACGGGCTTCAGCTCGCGGGCCTTCGTGCAGATCTGCGGGCCCTCGATGCTCCGCTTGGGGCGCTTGCCGTGGTAGGCGTTGCCGTAGCGGTAGATCAGCTCGGGGTCGAGCTGGTCGCGGTAGGCCCGATCGCTGCCGGGCTCCATGATCCAATCGACGATGTCCAGCCCGAAGCCGGCGTCGCGGAAGCCGGTGCGCCGGTCGAGGAAGCTCCCGCCGGCCACGCCGCTGACGTAGCCCTTCTTGCGTACCGCCGCTTCGAGCCGCGGCGTGACGATGCGGATCTCGGTGTCGGTCTCGGTCACGCGGCAGTCGCCCCCCACCGCCGGGAGCACCCCGGCGATGAGCACGCAACTGACGGCGGCCGCAAGCATCCAGTCGGCCATGACGTGCCTCCTCTCGCCGCCCGCGGGGGCCACCCGGCCGGCCGGGGGCGACCATCGCCCGCGGTGGCGGGTTGTGGCCTGTCGCGAATCGCCCTATGATCGCGGTCGCGAGCAACCTGGAACAAGGAGAACCGCAATGGCCGCTCGGATCAACCGAAGAAGCTTCCTGCGTTGGGCGGGTGCCGGTGCGGCGTCGCTGGCGGCGCCGCGCCTGGGGCTCGGCGCGGGCGAGAAGCGCCCCGACGTCCTGTTCCTCGCCTTCGACGACCTGAACGACTGGATCGGCTGCCTGGGCGGGCACGGCGACGCCAAGACGCCCCACTTCGACGCGCTGGCCAAGCGGGGGATGCTCTTCACCAACGCCCACTGCGCCGCGCCGCTGTGCAACGCGTCGCGCGCGGCCTTGATGAGCGGCATCCGTCCCGCCACGAGCGGCGTGTACCTGAACCCCCAGCCCTGGCGGCCGGTCATGAAGGACGTCGTCACGCTGCCGCAGCACTTCATGGCCCACGGGTACAAGGCCATCGGCAGCGGGAAGATCTACCACGGCGCGTTCCCGGACCCGGCGAGCTGGCACGAGTACTGGCCCAGCCAGAAGCGGAACCGCCCCGGCGACCCCGTGCCGCCGAACCGCCCGCTCAACGGCATCCCGGGGACCGCCCACTTCGACTGGGGCCCCGTCGACGTCAAGGACGAGGACATGGGCGACTGGCAGGTCGCCGACTGGACGCGGAAGCAGCTCGCCCGGAAGCACGACAAGCCGCTGTTCCTGGCGTGCGGCATCTTCCGCCCGCACCTGCCCTGGTACGTGCCGCGGAAGTACTTCGACCTGTTCCCGCCCGACAAGGTCACGCTGCCGAAGGTCAAGAAGGACGACCTGGACGACGTGCCGGAGATCGGCCGGAAGATCGCCCGCCCCCAGGGCGACCACGCCAAGGTCATCCGCACCGACAACTGGCGCAAGGCGGTCAGCGGCTACCTTGCGTCGATGGCCTTCGCCGACGCCTGCCTGGGGCGCGTGCTGGAGGCCCTCGACAGCGGCCCGTACGCCAAGGACACCATCATCGTCCTGTGGGGCGACCATGGCTGGCACCTCGGCGAGAAGCTCCACTGGCGCAAGTTCACGCTGTGGGAGGAGGCGACGCGGTGCCCGTTGATGGTCGTCGCGCCCGGCGTGACCCGGCCCGGCGGCGTCTGCCGCAAGCCGGTCAACCTGCTCGATATCTACCCGACGCTGGTCGACCTGTGCGGCCTGAAGCCCAATCGCCGCCTGGAGGGCCGAAGCCTCCTGCCCCTCCTGAAGGACCCCGACGCCGAGTGGGACCGGCCGTCGCTGTGCACGTACCAGCGCGGCAACCACTCCCTGCGCGACGAGCGCTGGCGCTACATCCGCTACCGCGACGGCTCGGAGGAGCTGTACGACCACGGCCGCGACGAGATGGAGTGGACCAACCTCGCGGGCGAGACCCGGTACGACGACGTCAAGAAGCGTCTCGGCAAGTGGCTGCCGAAGAGCGACGCGCCGGACGCCCCGCGCGCCAAACGCCGGGGAGGGAAGGGCAAGACCAAGGGCAAGAAGGCCAAGGCGCGCGAATGATGCGCCGCGCGCGCCGAGGCCGCCGGGCGCAAGGTGGGTCCGTGCGCGGTCAGCCAGGCGCCCGCGCCCGCCTCACCGCGACGGGACGACCCTGGCGGCGCCACCGGCGGAGATTCCTGCGGACGCCGCGGACCGCCAGGAACACGCCGATCCCCATGAGAATGGGCATGGTCGGCAGCCACGCCCGGACGAACCAGCGCCACACGTCGCGGAGGACCTGCGCGATCGACCCGCTCGGCCGCAGCGCCGCCAGCAGGAAGTCATCCACGAAGGCGACCATCAGCAGGCCGAAGAACGGGACGGGCCAGAAGAGCATGTAGGCCAGGCGGAACCGCCCGGCGGCGGCCCAGTGGTCGAGCCTGTCCGACCGGCTCCGGGGGCGGTGGAAGGCCCCGTGGACCAGGTGCAGGACGACCGCCCAGGCCACGTAGGGCAGGGCGACCAGCGCGGCGTCTCGCCAGAGGGCCTCGGACAGCGGCGGCGTGCGGAACCGGCGCATCTTGGCCTCCACCTCCTCCGGCGGCGCGGAGGGGTCCACCGCGATGGTCCAGTACGTGTTCGCCCGCCGGAAGGCCGTCGTCAGCCACAGCGGCGAGGTCATCGCAAGGACGGACGCGAAGTTCAGCGCCAGCATCCCGCCCAGGCGTCGGAGGAACTCGCCCCGCGGCATGTCGCCCTCGGTCATACGCGTTTCCCGCCTCCGTCATGGGCATCGGCTCATCGGCCGCCCACCTGGAGGCGCAATCCGGGGAGACACGCCAGCGGCACGGCGACGCGGACGGTCTTGATGGGGCAGCAGTGCTGGCCGAAACGCGTCTCGCCGATCAGCCCGAGGAGCTTCATCGCGTTGAACTCGTCGAGGACGCCCGCGCGGTCGATGAGCGTCATCATGGCGACGGCGGCGTCGCGGACGGCGTCCTCGAGGCGCTCGGCGGCCCCCACCGCCATCACGCGGTCGCCCCGGTAGATGAGGATGTGGTCGCTGAGGGGCTGCGGCTCGACGGCCACGCGCATCGTCACCGTGGCGGCTACCTCGAGGCCCTGCCCGCCGATCTCGCCGTCGCCCATGACGGCGTGCACGTCGCCGAGCACGAATCGCCCGCCCGGCTGGTGGATGGGAATGACCACCGCCGCGCCGGGGGCGACGTCGTTGGTGTCCATGTTGCCGCCGAAGGGCCCGGCGTCCATGGTGTTCCACGCCCCCGCCGCCGGCGCGACGCCCAGCACGCCGATCATCGGCGCGATCGGGACCTCGATGCCGTGGAAGCGCGCCTCGCCCTCGCGGATCTCGACGGCCTGCTGGCCGCCCTCCCAGCCGGCCGACACGTGGCCGGGCGATTCGCACGCCACGTCGAGGATGTCGAAGCGCAGCGCCTGCCCCGGCTGGGCGCCCGCGACGGCGATCGGCCCGGTCGCCGGGTTGGGCGCCTCGGCCCGCGTCGGCCCCGGCCCGACGAACCGATCGGCCGCGCTGCGGCAGCGGACCTCCAGCGTCGCGCCCGGCGGCACGTCCATCGCCGCCGGCGTATTCGCCGCCAGATCACATACGAACCGATCGCTGTCGATGCGAATCACGTCTGCCATCGCTCCATCCCCTGCGAGGCCCGGCCGCTTCACCGGCCCGCCTCCACCACGCGGAAGACCGCCACCGCGCCGCTGTCCGTCCCGATCGCGACGTGCTCGACGCCGTCGGCGCCGGAGAGGCGCTCGATGGCTGTGGCCCGTCCCGTCACACTCGCCGAGGCCGCGAGCCTTCCGGCCGCGTCCAGGACGCGAACGCGCCCGTCGCGGCAGCCCAGCACAACCCGCGCCCGCCGGCCGCCCTTCGGCCGCACGCAGGCCAGCACCTCCGCCGCGCTCGTCAGCCGCCGCGCCCAGACCTTCCCGCATCGGGCGTCCAGGGCGACGACCATCCCGTGCGACGTGGCCGCGACGATCTCCTTCTTCCGGTCGCCGTCGAGGTCGCGGACGTCGAGGTCCGTCATCGTCCGGGCGGGGATGCGCGGGCCCGGGCCGAAGTTCGCCGCGTGCAGCGGCTTGCCCTCGCCCGTCCAGACGCACACGCGGTTCCACGTGCCGTTGATCTCGCTGATGATCTCGCGCGTCCCGTCGCCGTCGAGGTCCTCCCAGAACAGGTGGTGGCGGTTCATGCTCGACCAGCCGGGCATGTACGTGTGGCCGGGGGGCACCTGGATGAAGCCGCGCGGGCTCGGATCGAGCGTGCGGCTGTTGAGGATCGCCACCGAGTTCCACCCGTTGTACTTGCGTGCGGCCAGCAGGTTCCGCGTGCCGCCGGGCGCATCGACGAGGCGGAAGGTCGAGACCTTGCCCCAGAACTGCGGCAGGCGGCGGACGAGCCGCCCGCGCTCGTCGAGGATCTCCAGCGTGCACGCGCTGCCGACGAAGGCCTGGCTGTTCCCATCCAGGAACACGCCCGTGTGCAGCCCGTGGATGCCCTCGTGCCCGGGGGCGGACTTGTACCAGTAGGTCTTGCCCGCGCGCCGCACGGCGGGGTCCATCTGAGAGACGAAGACCCACCGCCGCCGCCCGGCCGTGTCGAAGGCGATGACCTTCTCGTCCGCGCAGCCGACCAGGAGCAGGCGCGCCTGCGGCCACCAGCGGAGCAGCCGGACCTTGCCGTCGGCGGCGAGCGTCCGCCGCGCCCTGCCGTCGAGCGTCAGGAGGTGGACGCGCTTGCCCTCCGCGACGGCGAGGATCGGCCCGCCCTCGGCCGGGATCGCCTCCATGTCGACTATCCGCGAAGGGAGCTTCGCCGTCGCGCGGGGCGCCCGGCGAGGCACATCCGGCGGCGCCGGCGGGGCGTCCCCGGAAGGGAGCTTCTTCCGCAGGTCCTGCGCCTTGGCGAGTGCCGCGGCGAGGTCCTTGCGCAGTCGCGCTCGCTCGCCGGCCAGGCACGCCGCGGCGTGGACGACGTGGCGCCCGGGCTGGAGCTCGATCCGCACGAGCCCGTCTCCCGTCGCGGCGACGGAGAGCTTGCCGTCGAGCTCGGCGTTCGTCCCCGGCTCCAGGGCCAGGGACAGGATCGTCTTCTCGCTCGCCACGACGTGGGTGACGCACTCGCCGAGGTCCCATACCACGTCGACGGGTCGGTCCGCCGCCAGGAGCCCGCCGAGCCGCCGGGCGCCGATGCCGAAGACGTGGTCGTCCGCCAGGAGGGCCAGCCGGGCCTTGAGGTCGCCGTCGTCGGCGTGCGTGACGGCCAGGGCCGAGGCGGGCAGTCTCAGGATCGCGCGCTCGGGCCCGCCGCGCAGGCAGTCGGCCCCGCGCGCGGGGTCGCCGGGCCCCAGGGCCAGCAGGGAGAAGAAGGTCTTCCGCCGCCCCGCTTCGACCGGCCCGAGCCACCGCATGGTCCAGCGTCGCCCCGCGCCGGTCGTCCGCAGCGGATCGCACGCGTGGATCCGGGCGCGGCGGGCCGCCGGCTTGCCGTCGGCGACGGACGTCACGCGGACGTCGAGCCGCCCCGGGGCGACGCGCCGGGCGCGGCCCTCCGTCTGCCACTCGATGCAGGCCTCCGCGTTGCGGCTGGGCTTGCGGAACGTCAGCTCGTCCACGAGCAGCGCGTAGCGCCCGACGCGATGCACCAGCGTCCGGCGCCAGTTGGCGAAGGCGGCGTTCGGCACCTCGGTGACGGCGAAGGAGCTGCGGCCGACCATGCCGTGGTGCCGCAGGGCCGCGTCCATCGCGATCCGGGGCTCCATCAGGCCGTCGACCCGCGTGAGGACCTGGTTGGTGTAGCCCCGCAGGATCGTGAAGCCGTCGAGGCGGAACTCCAGGACGGCGGCGGCGTGGTAGGCATTGCGCGACGCGCCGTTGAAGCCGTCCAGCAGGACGAAGTCGTCGCCGCCCGCGGGCCCGCTGCGGAAGCTGGCGAACTCGAAGCTCTCCGCCTGCGGCAGGCCGCTGCGCCGCGCCTTCCACTTCGGCTCCGGCAGGCGGTGGACGGTCCACCGGCCCACCAGGTCGTGCGGGGGCTCGGGCTTGAGGCGCTCGTCCGGCCAGAACGACTGTCCCACGCGGAAGACCTTCGTGTCCACGCCGGTGCGGTCGCGGTAGGTCAGCCAGCGCCCGTCCCCCGTCAGGTAGGCCGCCTTGTGCAGGAAGCCGATCGACGCGCTGCGCAGCGCCCAGTCGGGCGTGCGCCCGGAGATGAGCGCCTCCTGCCCACGGAGCAGCGTCGCCAGCACGCCGTTGCGCAGCGGCACGCGGTCGCCGGTCAGGACCAGGTACGTCAGGATCGGCGCGACGGCGGTGTTGTACCAGAACAGGTTGTCGCTCTCGCCGGAGACCCACGCGTGGCTGTGCAGCGGGCGAAAGTGGTTCCTCGCCGCCTCCAGGCAGCGCCGCCAGGTCGCGTGCGGGTAGTACGCCTGGAAGTACCGCGCGAGGCAGTAGAGCGACACGGCCGCCCACTGGTGGTGGCGGCTGCCGACGCACGCCGGGGGCTTGGCCGAGCGCGCCGCGTACGCCCATTCCGCCGACCAGTGCTCGAGCTGCTTCGCGAAGGCCCGCGTGACGCGCAGCCGGTCGGCGTCGCTGAAGACGTCGCTCTCCTCGATCAGGTCCCACAGGCAGATCATCATGTGGGCGTTGTAGTGGTACGGGCCGCTGAGGGGGCGCTCCTTGCGCTCGATCCTCTCGCCGTCGATGGCGGCGATCTCGCGGCGGGCCTGCTCGTCCGGAAACGCCAGGCGCAGGAACTCCCGCGCGTGGAAGGCGTCGCCGGTCATGTAGTACAGGGCCATCCGCTTGGAGAGGCTGTTCCAGCCGAAGTAGCCCGTCGAGCCGTAGCCGGCCGAGGCGTCCCAGATCTTCACGTCGCGGATGTCCTTCGGGACGCGGAGGCCCTCGCCGAGACGGATCGCCGCGAGCCGCCCGATGCGGATGGACTTGCCCGCGGCGGCCGCTTTGAGCCGCCGGAGCAGCACGTCGGCGGCCCGGGCGACGCCGCGGTCGTCGCTGCCGCCGACGAGGACGACGTTGCGCCCGTCGCCGAACGGGCTGTGCAGCGTGCGGACGACGTACCCGCCGCGCCCCGGGTAGCGCAGGTCGAGCATGCAGTACAGGCGGTCGTACAGCGCGGCGATCAGGCGGTTGGTCGAGCGGTTGCCCAGGGCGATGACGTGGCCGCCAAGCGGAAGCCTGCCGGCCGGACCGTCGTCTTTGAGGATGGGCACGGCCGCGCCGGTCAGCTCCTTCGCCGCCGCGGCGATGCGCCGGGCGGATTCGTCGTAGCGCCCGGAGGCGGGCGCGACGATCGCCGCTTGGGCGCGCCCGTCGGCCACGATCGGCATCTGGAGATGCAGCGGCTTGAGCTTCGTGACGGGCGGCGGCGTGTCGGCCGCTGCGCACGCGGCAGCCGCCAGCGCGATCGCCAGCGGCACGAGCTGCCTGCCGGGAAGTGGCATAGGTCCCTACTCCGAGCGCAGCCAGTCCGCGAGGGCGTCCGGACCGCAGCGGCGCTTCTCCAGGCGCAGCTCCTTCGGCGCG
>CAZXOC010000317.1:0-8201 GCA_964642165.1 uncultured Planctomycetaceae bacterium
TTGGCGTCGAGCAGGTTGGCGATGTCGCGGTCGGTCAGGGCCCGCTCGAGGCGGCTGACCTGCGCCGGGTCGTTGACCACGCCGGCGGACAGCAGGTTCGCTACCGGCTCGACGAACGCGTGGTGGCTCTTGCAGCCGGCCAGAGCCGCGGCGAGGACGGTCAGTGTGCCGATCGTGCGTTTCATGGGGTCAGCTCCTTGTGCGTGTGTGGTGGCTACTTGCTCATCAGCTTCCGTGCCGTGCGGGCCAGGTCGAGGAACTCGGCGCGGTAGGGGCTCTCGTCGGCGCCGAGGCTGGACGACGCCAGCTCGATGACGCCGTCCATCGTGCAGGTGCCCTTGTGCGGCGAGTCGCGCAGCAGCATGCCGAAGGACGCCACCGCCGCCGCGAAGCGGAAGTCCGCGCCGGCCTGCGCGGCGGTCTTCCCCTCGTCCCGGACGGCGAAGGTCAGCAGCCTGCTGCGGGCACCGTCGGGGTCCTTGTAGCGCAGCTTAACGGTGAGCATCTCGTCGCCGGCGGCCGCGCCGGTCAGGCCGGTCGGCCGCTGGTACTTCAGCGGGTCCACCGAGGGCGTCTCGACCTTCTCCCCGGCCGGGACGACCTCGTACAGCGCCGTGACGGTATGCCCGGCCCCGATCTCGCCGGCGTCCTTCGTGTCGTCGTTGAAGTCCTCCTTGCGGAGCAGGCGGTTCTCGTAGCCGATGAGCCGGTAGGCCGCCACCTTCGCCGGGTTGAACTCCACCTGGACCTTGACGTCCTTGGCGATGGTGACCAGCGTGCCGGTCATCTCCTCGACGAGGACCTTGCGGGCCTCGGGGAAGTCGTCGATGTAGGCGTAGTTGCCGTTGCCCTTGTCGGCGAGCTTCTCCAGCGTCGAGTCCTTGTAGTTGCCCATGCCGAAGCCCAGGACGCTGAGGAACACGCCGCTGCGGGCGTTGGTCTCGATGAGGCGGATCAGCTCGCCCCGGTTCGTGGTGCCGACGTTGAAGTCGCCGTCCGTGCACAGGATCACCCGGTTCGTCCCGCCGCGGATGAACTCCGCCACGGCCACCTTGTACGCCAGGCGAATGCCCTCGCCGCCGTTGGTCGTTCCGCCGGCCTGGAGGCGGTCCAGGGCGGCGAGGATCTCCTCCTTGCGGTCGCACGGCGTGCTGGGCAGCACGAGCCCGCTCGCCCCGGCGTAGACGGCGATCGCCACGCGGTCGTTCTCGTTGAGCTGCTCGACGAGGAGCTTCATCGCCCGCCGCACGAGGGGCAGCTTGTTCGCCGGCTGCATGCTGCCCGAGACGTCGAGCAGGAACACCAGGTTGCCGGCCGGGCGGCTGGCGTTGTGGACCTCGCGGCCCTTCAGGCCGACCCGCACCAGCCGGTGGCGCGTGGCCCACGGGCAGGCGGCGACTTCCACGCGCGTGGCGAAGGGCTTCCCGTCGGTCGGCGGCGCGTAGTCGTAGCGGAAGTAGTTGATCAGCTCCTCGATGCGCACGGCGCCCTTGGGCGGGAGCTGCTGGTGGTTGAGGAACCGCCGCACGTTGGCGTACGACGCGGTGTCGACGTCGATGGCGAACGTCGAGAGCGGATGGTCCGTCGCCCGGACGAAGGCGTTCTCGACGATGCGGTCGTAGGCCTCCGTGTTGAACTCGCCGGGGCGGTGCATCCGCCGGAGGTCCTCCGGCGCGGTGACCTGGACGCCCGACGGTGCCGCCGCGATGTGCGCCCATCGCGGGGCCATGCTGTAGCGGAGGTGTCCGGGCGTCGCGGCGCGCTCGTGGACGGCGCAGCCGACGATCGCGGCGACCACCGCGGCACCGCCGACGAGCAGCAACAACTGGGCAGGCTTCCTTGTCATGGCGTGTCTCCTTGACCCGGGGTGCGATTCACAGGGCCTTACTCCGCCGCGTCGGCGGCTGCGCAGGAAAAACGCCCATTGACGCGCGGGCGGCGGCTGGGCGAGAATCGCGCGCGATGGATTCCGGGGCCGCCGCGAACGAGCGCGAAGGGGAATGGGTCGCCCGCTGCCTGGCCGGCGACGCCTCGGCGTACCGCGCGCTGTACGACGCCCACGCCCGGCGCATCGCCGCGTACTTCCGGCGCAGCGGCTTCCGGCAGGCGGACGCCGACGACCTTCTCCAGGAGACGTTCCTCCGCGTCTGCCGCTCGCTCCACACGTTCGACGCCGGGCGCGGGGCGTTCGGGGTGTGGCTGGCCACCATCGCGCGGAACGTCGCGCGCAAGGCCTGGGGACGCCGACGCGAGCCGGACTCCTTCGACCCCGAGATCGCCGAGGACGTGCTCGCCGGCCCGGACAACCCCGGACACGACGCCGCCCAACGCGAGGAGGTCGACGCCCTGCGCGACTGCGTCGAGCAGCTCCCCGAGGGTCTGCGCCGCATCGTCCGGCTGCGGTACGTCGAGGCGCGGACCACGCGCGGCGTCTCGGGGGCCACGGGCATCCCCGAGGCGACCGTCCGCCTGCGCCTTTCCGAGGCCCGCCAGAAGCTCGAGCAGTGCCTGCGGCTCAAGGGCGTCGCGGAATAGATTCGCTTTGCTGCGCGAATCCGTCCGGCCGAGGATATACAGGAACGGGAACGGATACGAAGCGATGGACCAACAGCAGGACAAGTCGGACGACCGCCTGGAGCCGCTGCTTCGGCGCTGGGGCGCCGAGGAGGCCGCCCGCTCCGCCAAGGCGCCGGCGGCCCCGGTGATGCCGGGGCGGACCGCGCCGCGAGCACTGGGCGTGCTGCTCCGCTGGGCGCCGCTGGCGGCGGCCGCCGTCCTGCTCGTCATCTCGGGCAAGCTCTACCTCGACGCGCGATCCGCCGCGTCGGGTGCCGGCGGGCCGAACATCGAGGACGTGCCCGTCGCCATCGTGCCGCCGACCACCATGCCCGACGCGCGCGAGCTGCGCCGCCTCGAAGGCGAGAACGCCGACCTGCGCAAGCGGCTCGCGGAGCTCACCGGCGGCGGGCCCGGCCTCCGGGAGGTCCGCGAGAAGCTGACGAAGCTGGAGGCCGAGCTGGCCGACGAGCGCAGGCTCCGCGCGGCCGACGTGCGGGAGTTGACGGCGACGGCGGAGGCCCGCGACCGCGAGAAGCGCGAGCTGGCCGACAAGCTCCAGGCCGCCGACGGGCGCATCGCCGCGCTGGAGGAGGAGAAGAAGGTCCTCCAGCCCGCCGCCGACGAGCTGCCCAAGGCGCGGCGGAAGCTGGCGGACGTGCAGAAGCGGCTGCTGGCCGCCGTCGATGAGATCGAGCGCAACCGCAAGCAGCACAGCGAGGCGATCGCCGAGGCGGCCGAGATGCGCCGCCGCAGCCAGCTGCTCAAGCTCCGGCACGCCGAGATCGTGGCGGCCTTCCAGCGGACGTACCTCGGGTCGGTCGCCCCGGGGCAGCAGGGCCTGCGGGCGCGCAAGGTCGCCGCACGCGCCCGCCGCATGATCGACCGCTGTACCGCCCTGACGGCCGAGGCGCCGGATGCCTCCGCCCGTCAACTGCTCGGCAAGCTCGAGGTCGTCCTGACCCGCCTCGAGCTGCTCGATCCCGAGCGGCTCGGCGCGCGGGAGGCCTTCGCCAAGCTCGTCGCGCGCGGCGACCTGGCGCGCCAGATCGACGCCGCCCTGGAGGCCGGAGACGGCTCCCAGGACCTCCGCTCGTGGCTCTTCGAGGCCAAGCTCATCCTGATGGGGGCCGGAAATGCGGGCTAGATCGTCCGGAACCATCCGCACGACCGCGACCCGCGCCGCGTGGTGCGCCGGCGCGTCGCTGCTCGCCGTCGTGATGGGCGGCTGCATGGCCATGGACAGCAGCCAACCGTCGGGATCCTGGCTGAAGACTCGCTACGGTCCCCCGGCCGGGAGACGCATCGTCCTCGTCGAGCCCGCCGAGCCCCACGCCTTCGAGGAGGGCGTCGAACTCGCCGCCGAGCACAAGTACCCCGAGGCCGAAGCCAAGTTCGCCCAGGTCCTGAGCTGGTCGCAGGCCGCCAACGACCGCCCGCGGGCGGCCGAGGCGACGTTCTGGCTGGGCTTCTGCAAGGAGAAGCAAGGCCGCCTCGCCGAGGCGCGCGACCGCTACCGCGCCCTGGTGGATGAGTACCCCGGCACGCCCGCGGCCGCACAGGCCGACAAGCGCCGCGCGCAGCTCACCGGGCCCCCCGGCGGCGCGGGGAAGGTGCCCGCTCCCGCGCCGAGGCCGGGGCCGTCCCGGCCGCCGACCAGGTAGGATGCAGCGGCCGTGACGGCGAAGGGAGACGCGGCCATGCAGCTCACCCGGCGGCAGTTCCTGCACCTGGCGGGCGTCGGCGCCTGCGCCGGGCCGCTCGCCGCCGCGTCGGCCCCGGCGAGCAAGCCCCGCCGCACCAATCTCCTGGTGATCATGACGGACAACCAGGGGCCGTGGTCCCTGGGCTGCTACGGCAATCGCGACATCCGCACGCCGAACATCGATC
The DNA here is from genome assembly GCA_964642165.1 of uncultured Planctomycetaceae bacterium. Taxonomy (GTDB): domain Bacteria; phylum Planctomycetota; class Phycisphaerae; order SM23-33; family SM23-33; genus CAYRVX01. The sequence continues at coordinate 4,447 of CAZXOC010000317.1, forward strand.
GCCTGAGCGCCCAGGGCATGCGCTTCACGAGGGCGTTCGCCTCGAACGCCGTCTGCTCGCCCACGCGAGCGACGTTCCTGACCGGGCTGATCCCCTCCCAGCACGGCGTGCACTGCTACCTCGCCGCCGGCCGCGCCCAGATGGGGCCCGGGGCCTACGGCACCATCCGCGAGTTCCCGACGCTCCCGAAGATCCTCGCCGGGGAGGGCTACGTCTGCGGGCTGGTGGGCAAGTGGCACCTCGGCGACAACCTGCATCCGCAGGAAGGCTTCACCTATTGGATCACCAAGCCGCACGGGCACACCTCCACGTTCTACGGCGCCCAGGTCATCGAGAAGGGCAAGGTCCGCAAGGAGCCGGGCTACCTGACCGACCTGTGGACCCGCCACGCCGTGACGTTCCTGGAGCGCAGCAAGCGCGGGCCGTTCTTCCTGTTCCTGGCGTACAACGGGCCGTACGGCCTGGGGGGGCTGCTGGATCGCCCCGCCCGCAACCGCCACGCGGCGTACTACGCGGACAGGGAACTGGCGTGCTTCCCGCGCGCGAAATCGGTCCACCCATGGCAGCGCAGCCACCCCAACCGGCGCTTCGTCAACAACGTCGCGGCGATGCGGCGCTACGCGGCGGAGGTCAGCGGCGTCGACGACGGCGTCGGCGAGGTGCTGGCCGCGCTGAAGCGCCTGGGCCTGGAGGAGAGCACGCTGGTGGTCCTCACGGCCGACCAGGGCCTCGGCGCCGGGCACAACGGCATCTGGGGCATGGGCGACCACACGCGCCCGCTGCACGCCTTCGACGCGACGATGCACGTGCCGCTGATCTTCCGCCATCCAGGCGGCGTCGCTCCGGGCACGACGTGCGAGCGGATGGTGGCCAACTACGACGTGCTGCCGACGCTGCTGGGCTACCTCGGGATCCGCCGCAAGCCGCCCGGCAAGCCCGCGTCGCCCGGGCGGGACTTCTCCGCGATCCTGCGAGGGCGCCGCGTCGCGTGGGAGGACGTGGTCTTCTACGAGTTCGAGACCACGCGAGCGGTCCGCACCGGCCGGTGGAAGTACGTCCGCCGCCACCCCGCGGGCCCGAACGAGCTGTACGACCTGGCCGACGACCCGGGGGAGTCGAGGAACCTCGTGGGCGATCCCGCCCGCGCGGCGGTGCGGCAGCGCCTCCGGAAGCGCCTGGAGACGTTCTTCGACACCTACGCCGACCCGAAGTACGACCTCTGGAAGGGCGGCACGTCCAAGGCACGGCGCCTCTCGCGGCCGCGCCGGCGGGAGGCCAAGCCCGCAAGGGATCCGAGCGGGAAGCCCTCGTGATCCGCGGACGGCGCTGCCGCCGGCGCGCCGTCACGGCGTGGCCGGCTCGCCGCGCGTCAGGGCCGCGTCGCGCAGCAGCAGCGACCCGACGGCGCCGAGCAGGGCGACGCCCGCGGCCAGCAGCAGCGCCGGGGACAGCGAGCCGGTGGCGTCCGCCAAGGCGCCGGCGGCGCTGGGTCCGGCCGCTTGGCCGATGCCGAAGAACAGGGTGATGAAGCCGAGTCCCGCGGGCGCGAGCCTCGGGCCCAGCAGGTCGCCGCACGTCGCCGCCATGATGGCGGGAATGCTCCACGCCGACAGCCCGAACAGGACCGCCGAGGCCGTCAGCCCCACCGGCGAGGGCCACAGCGCGAACAGCCCGAACGCCGCCGCATGGATCAGGTAGACGATGACGAGGGCGCCCTTGCGGCCGATGATGTCCGAGACCCATCCCCAGATCAGGCCGCACAGCAGGCTCAGCCAGCCCATGAGCATGAACAGCCTGCCCGCGGAGGCCTGGGTGTAGCCGCCCTCGGCGACGAGGTACTTGGTGAAGAACGTCATGTAGATGATGTACGAGAAGCCGAAGGCCACGTAGACCGCCCCGACGTGCCAGACGACGCCGGAGCGGTAGACGCTGCCCCAGTGCAGTCCGCTCGCCCGGGAAGGGGCGGGTGGCTCGTCGTCCGCCGCGGCGCCCAGCGGGCGGGCTCCCACGTCCCGCGGCCGGTTGCGAAGGGCCAGCAGGGACAGCAGCGCCAAGGCGAGCGTCGCGCCGGCAAAGAGGAACCAGCAGACTCGCCAGCCGCCGGTGGGGTAGGCCGCCAGCAGGTGGGGCACCAGCGGGCCCAGCACGATCAGGGCCAACGAGGAGCCGGCCACCGCGACGCCGGCGGCCAGGCCGCGACGACGCGGAACGAACCACGCCGCCATCAGCCCCATGACGGGCACGTTGCTGGCGCCGCTGCCGATGCCGGTCAGGGCTCGCCACGCCGAGGCCGTCGCGAAGCGTCCGGCCAGGCCCGTCAGCAGCATGCCCCCCGCCGCCAGCGCCAGCCCGACCGTGATCACCGCCCGGGGCCCGTACCGCGCCGCCAGGGCGCCGCCCGCCACCGACAGCGCCAGGTACCCCACGAGGTTCGCCGTGGCGAGCCCGCCGGCCTGCGTGTTGTCCAGGGCGAGGCCCGACTGCATGGCGGGCAGCAGCATCGTGTAGCCGAACCGGGCCAGCCCCAGCGAGCCGAACACCACGAGCGTCCCGACGGCAAGGACGACCCATGCGTAGTGGAACCGGCGCGGCCTGGTGGAGTCGCCTGCCTGCATTCGCTCTGTCGCGCCGCTCCTTTCCCTGCGGCGAACCCGCCGCGCGGCGACAGTCTACGGTCCCGCGCCGGAGGAGGCAAGGCCGCACGTGCCGCCGCGGCAGGCCGCTGCCGAAGCAGCACGGGGCCCCGGCCGGCGGACAAAGAAGAGCCTTGCCCGGCCTCGGCGAGACGGTAGAATCGGTAGGAAGGCTCGCAACGGCCGCAGGCAGGAGTCTTGCCGGGCGATGTTTGGCGCATCGCGCCGGGCGGCCGGGGGCGAGCGGACTCCGAACGGGTCGAACGGGCCTTGCGAGAGTGGTTCTTGAGTTGGAAGGAATACGTCCATGGCAATGAGATCCAGCCCCCCGTCGCGTAACATGAAGCGCCGCACGTTCTTGAAGAGCTCGCTGTCGGCCGGTGCCCTGTACTTCCTGCCCAAGGGAGCCTACCTGCGGTCGCGGGGCGCGCGTGCCGGCGCGAAGAAGACCGCCCCGAGCGACAAGGTCAACCTCGCGCTGGTCGGCGTCGGCGGGCGGGGGGGGAGCCTCGGCCGGACGTTTCATACGACGGGCTTGGCCAACATCGTGGCCCTGTGCGACGTCGACATGGGCGGGCGGCACACGGCGGGCAGCGAGAAGCGGTTCCCGAACGCTCCGAAGTTCAAGGACTTCCGGAAGATGTTCGACAAGATGGCGGGCAAGATCGACGCCGTCCAGATCGCCGTGCCCGACCACGCGCACTTCCCGATCGCCATGCTGGCGATGTCCCTCGGCAAGCACATCTACGTGGAGAAACCCCTGGCCCAGACCTTCCAGGAGGCCGAGCTGATGATGGCGGCCGAGAAGAAGTACAAGGTCGCCGCGCAGATGGGCAACCAGGGCCACTCCGGCTACAACTACCTCCAGTTCGAGGCGTGGGTCAACGGGGGCATCATCAAGGACGTCACCCGCGTGGACGCCTTCATGAACCGGGCGCGGCGCTGGCACGGCTGGAAGATCACCGGCTACCCGACCGGCGAGCCGAAGCCGGCAACGCTGGACTGGGACCTCTGGCTGTCGGCCAGGCCGTTCCGCGAGTACAGCTCGAAGCTCCACCCCGGCAACTGGCGGAGCTGGTACGACTTCGGCAACGGCGCGTTCGGCGACTGGGGCCCGCACAC
>CAZXOC010000318.1:0-8143 GCA_964642165.1 uncultured Planctomycetaceae bacterium
GGCGGGCCTCATCTCGTCATGGAACGACCTGCCCGATAGCGTCCGCTCCCCCATCACGGCGCTGAGCCCGGACGACGCCCGGCGGTCGGGCGGATCGATCGCTCGGCGGAACGGCGCGACCCCCCCGGTTCACGCCGCACCGTCGCAACGGGCCCGGCGACAATCACTCCTCGACCACCACGCGGAAGCCGACGTTGAAGACCTTGCGCCACGACGGATAGCTCAGGCGGAAGGCGCTGCGGCAGCGCTTGGGTCGGTCGCGCCACGAGCCGCCGCGAACGACGATACGATCGGCCTCGCCGGGCGTTTCCCGGCCGTCCTGCGCCTTGTACGGATACGGCCGGTACGCCGAGCGCGTCCACTCCCACGCATTGCCGTGCATGTCGTACAGGCCCCATGCGTTGGGCTTGTAGCCGCCCACGTCGGCCGTGACGAGTTGGCCGTCGTCGACGCCATCGACCCGCGGCGTCACGTCGGCCGTGTGGCGCCCGTCGGTATCGTAGGCGAGCTCGCGGATCGTCGCATCGGCCAGGTTGGCGAACGCGGAGAAGTTCGCGCTCGCCTCGCCATACCACAGCGCGCCGGCCGTGCCCGCCCGGCAGGCGTATTCCCACTGCGCCTCCGTCGGCAGGGCGGCGGTGAGCTTCGCCTTCGCCGACAGCCAGCGGCAGAACGCCGTCGCCTCGGCCTGGGAGACGCGGACCACCGGCTGGGCGGGATGGTTCAGCCGCCAACCGAGGTGCTTCTCGCTGAAGACCCACGAGCCCTTGTGCTCGAAGCGGCTGTCGTGGGTCGCTTCGAAGCGCCGGTACTGCTCGTTGGTCACCTCACACTGGCCGATCCAGAGCGGCTTCGGCACGCTCACCCGGCAAACGGGCTGCTCGTCGCGCTCGCCGCCGGCGTCGCCCATCACGAACTGGCCCGCCGGGATGCGAACCAGCGCAAGCTTCACGCCCTCGCCCAGGTCGATCGTCCGCCTGGCGGGCCTGCCTTGGCGGCGCCTCGCCTCGGCGGCGTCGAACGGCCAGCCGGGCACCTGGAGCTTGGGATTGACGATCGGGGCGGGCCGCTTCGGCGTGATCGGGTCCACGCGCCGCCGGGGCGCTTCCGGGTACGCTTCCGGATCGTCCTCCAGCCCCGCGTAGAGCTGCCGGAGCCGTCGCCGCCGGCCGTGCAACGTCTTCGTCTTGCGGAGGCCCGCCACCTCTCGCCACGTGCCGTGGCACGGACCGTTCAGGTCGATCCACGTGAGAAGTCGGTCCCACGCGGCCGCGTCGAGCTTCACGCCGTGATGGCCCTTGAGGAGCATCTGCACCAGTTCGGAGGTGTCGGCGTGGAACTCGCCCGGCGGCAGAAGGCGGATGTCGCTCTCGAATCCGCCGATTCGGATGTACCGGCGCAGCTCGACGTACGATGGCGGGAACACGCCGCCATACTTGGTGACGGCCTGCGCCGCCTTCACGCCGCGGAGTTCCCGCAATTGCGGATCCCCGTTCCTCAGCGCGAAGACTCGGCCCTGTTCGGCCCGCAGGTCGGGAAGGGCCCTGCCGTGCCGCTGCTTGCCGTCGTGGCAGGCCACGCAGTGCCGGTCCAGGACCAGTTGGACGTCCCGGGAGAAGCTGAAGCCGCGCACGGGCCCGTGCCACGGCCGGATCTCGCAAGCCGCTTTCCGCACCGCGAGCCTCCTGCGCACGGACGGCAGGTCCGTCCGCTGCTCGTGGCAGCCGACGCACGAGACGATCTCGCCGGGCATGGCGACGGTCCAGCTCCGCATGAGCTGGAGGGCCCCGCCGTCCTCGTCAAGCGGCTGGATCGAGATGGGCGTGTTCGCCGGGACCCGGAAGAACGCCGACCCGTCGGCCTCCACCGGCACGGTCCCGAGGACGCGTTTCGGTTCCCACGGCCCGTCGGTTCCCACCCGGTGGTTGATGCCGGCCATCTTCTGGTACACGAAGTGGTACGAGAACAGCCGCAGCTTCCTCACCGCTCCGCGCGGGACCTCCTTCAGGCCCGGCCCGGCGTGGATGTCCTCGATGTAGAACAGCCCGTCCTTGCGTTTCATGTCAACGCGGTCGGCGATCACGGGTGGCCGCACCCGCGCCGCGAGCGGGATCGGCTCTTGAAGGGTGTAGCCCTCCGATTCCCTCACCCGCGTGATGTTGTCGAAGACGTCCACCAGGTAGATGCCCCACAGGTCTCCCGGCGTGGGTTTGGCCGAGACGAGGAAGTACTTTCCGGCCGCCGCGTTGTCCGTCGGGTCGGCCAACGGCATCGGGTGGAGGAACTTGGGCCAACTGTGCTCGGTGAGCTTGTCCTGGATCAGGGGCTCGACAGGCTGCCCGCGACTCGGGATTCGCCGCACGACCCCGCGATGGGCGTTCAGCCCGCGCCCGCTGTCGAAGACCACCAGCTCGCCCACCCTCCCGACGTGATGCCCGGTGACGATGCCGGCGACCCGCGTCGGCTGCCCCGGGATGGGGCGGGCGTAGAAAACGCCGTTCGGCCAGTACTCCCCGCTGCCGTAGAACTCCCTCTGGTTCGTGCCGTCGGGGTTCATCGCAAACAGGTAGCGGCCCCAGACGTGCGGGATGTCGGTGTACTCCCACCGCAGGTAGAGGATCTGCCCATCGCCCGTGACGGTCGGGCAGTAGTTGTGGTCCTGGTCGAAGGCGAGCTGGCGTGTGTTTCGCCCGTCCGCGTCGGTGACGTACAGCATCCCGACGTTGACCGAGGCATTGCAGGGAACGCCCTGGAGGGGCGCCGTGGAGATGAACGCAATCCGCTCGTCCGGCAGGTAGCAGCCGTCGTAGTTGTGCACGTCGCCCATGCCGGCGGGCGTGACCTGCCGCGGCTCACCGGCCCGGACGCTCCGGCCCGAGCGGGCCAGCGGCACCTCGAACACCTGCCACTTGCGCTGATCGTCCGGCATGGAGAACAGCATCCGCCTCGCATCGAAGTGCAGCTCGACGTCGCACACCAGCCGCATCTCCGGCGGCCTGTAGACCGTCGTCAGCCTGCCATCCGGGCCCACCGGCGAGAGAAGGGCGATCTCATTGTCCCAGTGATGCACGTTGGCGATGCGATCGTGCTGCCAGGAGCTCTGTCGCGGCAGGCCGATAAACTCGCCCAGTCCTCGCCCGGTGCCTTTCGGCCGGCGCGGGTCGCCCACGGGCTTCCGCTTGATCAGCAGCAGCTTGCCGAACCCCAACAGCGGGTTCGCCAGCAACGCCTCATCCCTGAGTGCGGCGATCTGCTCGAGCTCCCTCAGCGCCGCGGGCTCCCGCGCCGCCAGGGCCTTGCGAATCCCGGGCAGCCCCTTCTCGCAGGCGGCCAGGCGGGCCAGGTACGCCCGCCCGTTCGGATACCGCTTGCCGAACGTCTTCGTCAGGTCCGCCACGGCCAACCGCGCGGCCGGCAGGTTCAGGGCGTCCAGCTCGGCGTTGGCCGCAGCGAACGGATCGGCGTCCATCGGCTCGGCGACCTTGGCAACCTGCGCGACCTTCGCCGCCTCCTTCGCCTTCCGCGGCGCGGCCGCGGCTGCCGGCACGAGACAACCCAGCGCCAACACGGCAGCGAACCGTCGCAAACCAACGTCTCCCATGACAGCGTTCTCCAACGACGCCCCGCGGCCGTTCACGGACCCCCACGCCGAAGCTTCACGATGACGTACGGTGCCTGCTTCTCGAAGTCCGGCCACATGGCCCCGTTGCCGTGCTTGTCCATCACCTCGATGAAATACATGAAGTCCCATTGTGGATCGACGTGATCGCCCGGAACAACCGCCTCGTACCGCCCCCGCTTCTTCGCGGGCCTCATCTCCAGCGTCTCGTAGTCCTTCGTCTGGTTGACGATCCGGTACCGCAGCCGCACCCACTTCACGCCCGACGGGTCCGTCACGTCCGCCACGACCTTCAAGGGCTTGCCCGCCGGCGCCGTGGCGATCGGCGTATGCTTCACCGCCGGGGCGGCGTCGTCCGCCGTAACGGCCGCCGCCACCGTCTTGCCTTCCGCCGGGTAGTACGCCTTCCGACCGTCCACGTCCGCGGCCTCGATGAGGTACTCCAGGCCCCGGGCGCCTCCCTCATCCGGCACGGGCAGGCGGGCGCGGTAACACCACGGCTTGATCCGCTTCATCTGCCGCGACTGGAGCTCCCCCTCGCCGACGCGGTACTTCAGCACCACGCGGGATACGTCCTTCCTCCCCCACGCCGTCGCGTGGATGGCTGGCGGCACGGAGGGCAGAACGTTCCTGACAGGCAGGCTCACCACGCGCAGCGCAACTCGGCCATCGGGGCGGAAGTCCTTGCGCATCTTCTCCAGGTCCGCCAGGCTCTTCTCGAGCCTGGGCAGGACGTCCCTCCAGTGGCCGGACAGCCCCGAGCGACGCCGCCCGAACCGCACGTCGCCGTGGTACACGTCCCCCGCCGCCTCGACGATCGCCGCCCAGGCCCCGACCGCCTGCTTCTCTTGATGAATCGCCTCGTCCAGCGGGAACAGGTCCTTCGTCCGCTCGAACCACCGGTAGGACAGCGCCGCCTCGATCCGCGCGGCGTGGTACTGGGCCAAGTGCGCCAGGATCCGCAGGTCCACCGTGGTGGAGTCGAACTCCCTGCTCCGCTTGCGGCCGATGCGATCCTCCGCCTTGGCCACCGCCTCCAGCACGTCCTCGGCCGTGCGAGCGAACCACGCCGCGGTCCGGCCGGCCGCGACCTTCGGCGAGGGCTCGCCCTTCAGGTACAAGTCCGCCTCCTCCCGGATGGTCAGGAACAACTGCGTATCGCCCACGCCGGCCCTGGCGTACTCGGCCAGGCTCGCCCCTCGCGGCTGCAGCGCCGCCCAGCCGCGCGTCGTCGGGAAGTGGCGGTACGGGAACACGCACGCCGTGATCCGAGGCAGGATTCGGCTGGCCGCTTCCAGGCCGCGCTCGACGTGCGGTGCGGCCGCCTTGCCGAAACGCCGCTCGAACTCGCGCCGCCAGACCTCCGGCGGGGTGTTGGGGTTGTAGCCCAGCCGCCCGAAGAGCTGGAAGAAGTGCCAGTACCGCTCGAACTCCCAGTCGTAGTAGCGGTACTTCTTGCCGAGCAGTTCGAACGGCTCGTCGTCGTGCGGGTGGTCCTGCATCTTGGTGGCGAGCGGCTCGTTCACCTCGTAGCCCTCGCCGTCGTAGAGGTGCGTGCTGGCGGCGAAGCGGCGAACGTACTGCCGGTCGCCCCACAGCAGCATCCGGCTCGTGCCGCCGTTCCACAGTCGCCAGTGGACCCGGTACCGCCTCGGGTACCGCAGCAGATCCGCGTAGCCGTGGCGGCGGTCGTGCTGGTTCTGCCTCGGGATGTGCGTCGGGTGGAACGGCAGGCCCATCTGCTCGCACCAGTACTTCGTGGTCATCCGGATGGGCAGGTGCATCTCGACCGCCCTGTCGATGAGATTGTCCGGGAAGTTCTTCGCCCGGGCGTCGAAGCGCATTCCCGGCCGGGCCCGCATGACGATCCGGTAGATGTCCGGCCAGAACGTCTGCATCTCGTGCCGCTTCAGCCCCGACTCGCCGTGCATGCGGAACTGGATCGCGTCGATCTCCGGCACCCGCTCGAGGAACTTCGCCAGGGCCGCCTTCGTGTACGGCACGAGGTTCTCCCGCGTCACGCCCCAGACCAGGCCCTTCGTCGGCTTCCCGGCGTGCTCGGTGGGCCCCTGCACGCCGCCGCGGTAGATGTGGTCCCAGATGCCGAGCGTGAAGCTCAGCCCGCGCTCGTGCGTCATCCGGATGACCCGGTTGAGCGATTCGAGGTTCTTCCGCTGCCGCGCGGCCGTGTAGCCGACGACCTTCACGCCTTCGTGGCCGTCGACGTCGAAGAAGTAGGGGTACGGCGGCGCGAAGTACCCGCCGTTCTCGTAGCCGAAGATCAGCACGAACGTGTTGAAGCGGCTCTCGGCCAGCAGATCGAGGTACCGCCGCCAGTACTCGGGGTCGTGGAAGAAGCTCTCGAACGTCGCCCGGTGCATGGTGTACTTCGACAGCGCCCGCTCGACGACGTCGGGAGCTTCCGCCACGTCCTTGACCTCGCTCAGCGGCTCGTTGGCGTCGGTGGCCCACTCGATGCGCTTCGCCACGTCCAGCAGCGCGTACATCACCCCGCGGTCGTCCCCGCCGCTGACGAGCAGCCCCCGCTTGCCGCTCCGCGAGAACCTGCGCACGCACAAGGCCTCGAACCCCTTCGGCGCGTCGGCGCCCAGTTGGCGGTGCAGCTTCGCCGCCGCCCCGCTGCCGTTGCCGAGCCCGGCGACGACCACCGCCTTGCCACCAGCCTTGTCCAGTGAGGCAGCGCGCTCCCGATCGACGCCCTTGGCCTCCAGCGCCGCGGCGAGCTTCGTCAAGCCGTGCCTGGCTGCCGGCCCGGGCGTTCGGTCGGACACGATCGAGATACCCGCGCCGGCCGCCGCCCTCGCCTGGGCAAACAGCAGCATCAGCCCGAGGAACGCCCCCGCGGTGAGCACGGGCCCGAGGAACTCTCTTCCTGCCATTCGATGTCTCCCGTGGGCGTCCATCGCCGGCCTGAGGCGATAGCGCGGGCATTGTACCGGATCGACTTGCCCGTGTCGGGGCCGAGGTGAAAGCGACCGCCGTTGGCGTACTGGGGCGCGCTGATCCGCGGGGACAACGTGACCACCGATTCCACGGATGGCACGGATCATGCTCCGAGGCGAGAAGAGCCCTGCAGCGGCAAGCAGGCAGCCGCCCCCCTGTCCGCAACCGGCCTGTGGGCGGCGCCAACGATGTGTCAGTTCTGTGTCAACTACAAAACCTATTGACACAAACGGGATAAGATGTAAACGTGTGTGGCGCCAGCAGGTATCGCGCTTATGTCTCATAGGAGTTTCGGATGTGCGTACGAAACACGCCCCTCGCCCGATGCCCGTCGCCTGGGCTCCGGGCCGCGCCATGCCCGCGCTGCACTCCGGCCGCGGCAAACCAACCACTTGCGCGCGACGGCGCGCGAAACGGCGCTTCGGCGCCGCCAGGCGGCGAAACCGAGGGGCAAGGCGAACGGCAGACGTGGAAGGCGAGAAGGACGCCTGTCCTGTCTTCGACCCTGAGGCTCTCTTCGAGCCCGAGCCTCAGAGCCGAGGGCAGACCCGAAGGGAGCGAAGTCGAACGGACGACAAGCGCGGGCTGAAATGTCGCTATTGCGGCTGCCGCCAGTTCCGGGTAGTATACACGCGCCGTGCTTGGAGCTCGTGCTGCGTAGCGATACTTCGCAGAGCAGTGCGGCAAGCTCATCCGCCGACGGGAGCCTGTCCGCCGAAGCGTTGGCGAAGGTGGGTGTCGGCATTGCGGGAAGCGCATGACAACGTGGGAGCACCCGATCGGGCGCTGACGGGGTCTTATGCAGACTGCATAACGCCCCGCCCCGCCGAGCAGGCACTGGGGAGACACCTGAGGCACTGGGCCTTACGTCGACTGCGAGAGTTCCCTCGCGTGGGGTCTTATGCAGCAGACCGCCCTGACGAGGGAACGTATGCAGTCTGTATACTCACTGGTGGCTTCAATGAAACACATCGCTCTCACAATGTCGGTTTTTGTCGTTTGTGGCTGCGCTGACCTGTCGAGCTACCCTCGACACGTTGAAGGACCTCCCGGTCTGACGCTGCCGCACAGCGCCAGGGATTTCAAGATCAGGGCAGGCATGACCGTAGCAGATGTCAAGCGCATCCTGCAATTGTCAGACCCGATCGACACGGCCTTTGATCTGAGACTCCCTGTCGTGGGTGGTCCCAAGCGCACAGTCATAGGATGCCACAATCTGATGTGGCTTGATGACTACGTCAACAAAGTGTACTTCTACAAAGGCAAGGACCTCGATCATATCGAGGGGATTTGGTTGCTTTCTGAATACGAGAGGGAAGACAACAAGTGCATGCACCTTACAAGAATTGGCGTGCCAATTCTTGAAGGGGATTCAGGACGTTAGACTCCAGCCGATGTCTACCTGCGTAGCAATTCCTGCTGCCGGAGCGAAATCCCTTTGTCCCCACCATCGGATGATGCAGGCTGAAGCTGGACAACCAGGACGCGCGACGCACGGGCTGATCCCCGGGGCGAAGCCATGGAAGACGAGGCCGTTCGGGGCCGAACACCCGAGCGGCC
>CAZXOC010000319.1:0-7958 GCA_964642165.1 uncultured Planctomycetaceae bacterium
CGTTGGCGCCCGACAGGACGCCGCTGGGCAGGATGGTCAGCCCGGCTCCCACGGTCGCGGCGGACCTCAGGAACTGGCGTCTTCCGATGGTTCCGGTCGGCTTGCTGGGCATGGCTTCCTCGACATTCCTGGTGGGTGGCGACTTCATCCGACGTCCAACCCGATCCGGCACGCGAAGTGCTGCGGATTTCCGCGAGCCGGGATGTCCCGGACCCGCCCTTGGCCCGCGACCGCCGCGGGCCGACCGGGCGATTCTACCGCGTCCGCGGGCCAGGGCAAGGGCGTTCTCGTCTACCGGGCGGCGTCCTCCGCCCTTGCCGGGCGGGTCGTGCCGCCGCCGCCTGCGGCCGGCAGGAGCCGGATCCGGATGTCCTTGAACCGGACGCGCATACTGCCGCCGGGATGGATCTGGAGGCCGATGTGGCCTTTCAGCCCGACGTTGCGCCGGCGGTGGTGGACGTCGTCGAGCCGGCCCTTGCCGTCGTAGTCGACCACCGTCACGCCGTTGACGACGGTCTTGATCCGCATCCCGCGGCAGAGGATGTGGACGTCGTTCCACGCGTCCGCCCGGTCGGCGTGGGTCCACGTCCAGCCCTTCGGCGCGTGATGGGGCCTGGCGAGGCTGGGCTTGCCGACCAGCGGGCTGAGCCAGATCTGCGCGCCCCTCGTCTCGTCGTAGAGGAAGCCGTTGCGCCACGGGCCGGGCGGGTTGATGTCGACCTGCGGGCCGTCGAGCCAACCGGCGTCGTCGTCGTAGCGGCTGCGCACCTGGATGCCGCTGTTGCCCCGCGAGCCGCCGAAGGTCTGCACCTTCAGCCGCAGCTCGAAGTCGGCGTACTCCTTCTTCGTCAGCAGCCAGATGTAGTGGTGCTTGCTGCGGTCCGGCACGTCGGCGGTGATCGCGCCGCCGGTCACCTTCCAGTACCGCTTGTCCTTGTCCCTGGGGCGGCACTTGACCTGCCAGCCGGCCAGGGTCTTGCCGTCAAAGAGGGGGACCCACGGGCGCTTGGCCTCCTTGGCCGACGGTCTCGGCTTGCCGGTCCCGGCCGCCGGGCGGGACAAGGCGGGCCAGACGGTCACGACCGCACTCAACACGCATGCGACCAGGCTGTTCATCGCTGTGGCTCCCGGGGTTGTCGTTGGTTGCCTGCCCGGACGGGATTGTCGAGGCGTCAGCGGCCCGCGAGGCAGAGCACCTTGCCGTCCACGGTCGTCAGGTAGAGCCGCCCGTTGGCGGCGGCCATGCCGTCCCACGCCGGCGACGTCGCCAGGCGAAACTCGCCGAGCTTGCTGCCGTCGCGGGTCGAGACGGCCCAGACCACCCCGCCCTTCCTGCCCAGCAGCGCCGCGTCCTGCTCGGCGAGCTGGGCCTGGATCTTCGCCGTGCCGAGGCTCTTGGCGGCCTCCTCCTCGTCGAGCACGTCCGGCGGCCCGGCGACAAAGAGCGTCTCGCCCGCCTGGACCATCGCCCGGACCATCAGGGGCAGGTCCCGGGTCCAGTGGTGCTGGACGTGGAAGCTGGCCTGGCGGGTGCGGGTGCGCTTCTTTTTCGCGGGCGTCTTGGCGCCGCCCGGCTTCCGGGCGGGCGGCTTGCGCCTGCCGCCCCGGGGAGACGCCAGCGACAGGGCCTGGCCCACCTTGCCGGGCGCGAACTTCGCGCCCTCGATGCGGCCGTGGTTCCCGCGACCGGACTCGTCCTTCGCGTCGCCCTTGTCGAACGACATGCGCAGCACGAGCTTGGCGTCCTTGGCGCCCGTGCCACCGGCCGCGGCGGCGTGCCGGGCGACCTCCTCGCCCGTCACCTTGCCGTGGTAGACGCGGACCTCGTCGATCAGGCCCGTGAAGGAGAACGGGCAGATGTAGTCGCCCACGGCGCTGCCGTCGTCCTCGCCGATCTCCATCGCCTGGTGGGGGTCCTGGGAGATCAGCGCCGGGGCCTTGGCGGTGGCGGCCGGCTTGCCGTCGACGTAGAGCTGGAGCTTCCGGTCGGCCGTCAGCACGCCGGCCAGGTGCACCCATCTGCCGACCACCTTCTCCCCGGCGGTCGCCGAGCCGGCCTCGTTGTTGTCGCGGACGACGAACCGGGGCTGCCCGCCGGTCAGCAGCAGGGCGTAGCCGTAGGCGTTGCCGCCGCGGGCGAGGACCACGCCGTCGGGTTTGTCGGCCTTGACCCAGGCCTCGACGGCCAGCGGCTTGCCCGTCGGGTCGAGGCTGGCGGACTTCTCGATGCAGACGCGGGCCGACGTGGCGGGTTGGCGTGCCGTCTTGGTTCGCCCGCGGCGGCGAGCGGCGGGCTTCGGCACGTCCGGCGCCTCCTTGTCGGCCGCCCAGAGCTGGTGCTCGATCGGCGTCGTCCAGCGGTAGTACTGCGGCTTGCGCCCGTAGCCGTAGACGTTCTGCTCGTCGAAGACGAGGATGCGTCCGGAGGGGGCGAACTTCCCGGCCTGGGAGTAGCCGGCATGCCCGCCGCCGAAGCTCCGCCCGTAGACCCAGTAGGTTCGGTGCCACCACGTCCCGTCGAGGTAGCCCGTGGGGCTGAACAGGTGGGCTTCCTCGCCGCGCTGGGTCCAGCCCTGGACGGCCGGCTCGCCCGAGTGCGGGCCGATCGCCAGGCGCTTGCCGGTCAGGTCGAAGGCCTGCGACTTCATGTACAGGCGGCGGCCGTCGCCGGCGAGGATGTCCGACGCGGCGACCGGCATGTTGAGGACCATCACGTTCGCCTGGAGGCTCTTGCCCGTCGCGGGGTCGCGGTCGTCCATGTGCGTCACCGACAGGACCTTCCCCGTCGCCGGCTCCAGTCGATACAGCCACAGCCCGCCGTCCACGAACATGTTCCTGCCGGCCACGAAGCACAGCACCCCGTCCTGCACCAGCACGCTGCCGTGGACCGGCCAGACGCTCTCGATCTGCTCGAACGACATCAGCCGCTCGTCCATCGGCGCGGCGCGGAAGCGCCAGGCCAGCTCGCCGTCGGAGGCCCGCAGGCAGTACACGTACCCGTCGGCCGAGCCGAACAGCACCGCCCCCCCGTGGATCGTCGGCGGGGAGTCCACCCGCCCCCCGACGGTGTAGCTCCAGAGCCGCCGGCCCGTCCCGGTGTCCAGGGCGTGGACGGTATGCGTGTCGACCGACGCGACGAAGAGCCTCCCGCCGGCGACGACCACGCTGGTGAGCTTCCCGCCCAGGTTCGCCTGCCACGCCTGCTTCAGCTTGGTGGGCACGGTCGCCTTGGTCCGGCCGCTGCGGGAGGCGTCGTGGCGGTACGTCGGCCAGTCCTGCTCTCCGATTTCCGGTAGACCCCCTGCCATTCGGCCGTAGGCGGGGCCCTTCTCGAGCCGTTCGGCGGCGGCGGCGGCCTTCGGCACGCGCGGGCTCACCGACGCGGGCGCCAGGACGTTGAAGCCGGACAGCTTCGCCTCCGGGTAGCACGCGCAGGGGTGCTGCGGGGCGTAGATCAGCCCGTTGCAGGGCATGATGCCGTACAGGCAGGCGCCGCGGACCCAGTGATGGATCTCCCAGCTCTTCTTGCGGTAGTCGACGAACTCGATCCCGGTTCGCGAGGGCAGCAGGTACTTGTCCGTCGCCTTGGCGCGGTAGCAGCGGTGGTGGAACCAGTAGGTCTTCACGTCGGGGGTGAACTCGCTGCCGACCTCGCCGGTCTTGAGGTCGTAGCCCGTCCAGACGCCCGAGTCGCCCCCGCCGGCGATGGCGGCCGACCAGGCCAACCCGCCCACCACCAGCAGGTCCTCCGGCGAGTTGTGCCCGCCGCGATTGTGCTTGGCGCTCCAGAGCTTCTCGCCGGTCTTCGCCGACAGCGCGGTCATGGTCCGCTCGCCGCCGGCAAACAGGACGACGTCCTCATGGACGACGAGCGTGGGCACAAAGCCGCTGTGGCCGCGGGCGCGCCGGGGCACGGGCGGGGACTGCCATCGCTCCTCGCCGCCGGCGCGGTCCAGGCAGACGACCTTCTCCCCGTCGTGGAAGTACACGCTTCGCCCGTCCGCGGCCAGCGTCGACTGGGCCACCGCCGTGGCCTTGCGCCACAGCGCGGCGCCCGTCTCGGCATTGACGGCCTGGATCGCCCTGGGGCGCGGCTGCCAGAGCCAGCGGCCTCGGTGGCCTCGGACGGCGGCGAGGCTCTCGTACTTGTCGTGGTGCAGGTCGGACTCCGCTTCCTTCGGCCGGACGACGACGAACAGCACACCGTCGGAGTGGATGACCTCCTCGGTGGCGGCGGTCCCTTCGTACGTGCGGACGGTCCGGCCCGTCGCGGCGTCCAGGGCGGTCAGCGCGGCGTCGACGCCCAGCGCCGCGTAGACGGTCTGGCCCACGGCGACCAGCCGCCGGGGGAGCTGCCCCGGGCCGCTCTTCAGCGGCCAGAGCCTCACGTGCCATTTCGGGATCGACCGCTTCCAGAGGATCGTGCCGCTGAAGGCGTCCCGGGCGATCAGCACCCACTTCGACGGCAGGAAGATCGAGCTCCTCGCCCCCTCGTCGAAGATGTAGAAGACCCGCCCGCCGGACGAGACGCACGCGCTGACGCTCGACATGTTGTCGTGGTGGCGCGACCAGCGCGGGCCGCCGACCCACTGGAGCCGCCGCGGCGGGCCCACCACCGCGTCGTGCGCGACGGCGTTGTTCGACGCGTCGTGCAGGTAGTGCGTCCACTCGTCGATATCCTTCGGGCGCGGCTTGACCGTCTTCGTCCAGCGCCCGCCCTTCCGCACGCAGGCCACGCCGTGGGGGCACAGCACGCGCATCACCTCGTCCATGCCCACGCCGGAGAGGTCCTCCGCCACGACGAGGTTCACGAGGTTCTCGACGTACGGCAGGCGCGTCCCGGTCAGCCGGTCCACCGATACCTTCCCGTAGACGCCGAGCGCCCGGACGTGCTTCCGCGCGGCCTGAACGTCGGCGGCGTCGCGGTCCAGGCCGTGGACCAGGTAGGCCTCGCCGGCGCGCAAGGCCGCGGTGAGCTTCCCGTCGCCGCAGCCCAGGTGGACCACCAGCCCGCCCCGGACGCCCGCGGCCTGGAGGATCTCACGGGCCGTCGCCTCGGGGCGAGCCCGCTCGGCGCTCAGGGACACGGCGGCGGACAGGCAGACGACCGCGGCGGCGAGGAAGCCCCTTCGTTCGATTGCCGTTCGATCCTGAGGCATTGACGTGCTCCTGCTGCTGGGGTTTCGTGTAGGCCGTCGCCTACTGTAACGCCCCGGGCCGCCGGCCGTCACGCGATTCTCCCGCCCGGCCGCGGGCGACGGGCACGTCCGCAACACGGCGGCCGCCCACCCGTTCAATGACTGCGACACGAGGAGTCCACCATGCTGAGAAGCTCCATGAGCACGCGCGGACGGACGACGCGGAGAGGTTTCCTTCGGACAGCGGCGAGCGCCCTGGGCGCCGCCGCGGCCGCGCCGTACGTGGCGCCGTCATCGTCGCTCGGGCGGGGCGGGCACGTCGCGCCCAGCGACCGGATCACGATGGGGTTCATCGGCCTGGGCACGCAGGGCCGAGGCCACCTGCTGGGCGGCGCGTGGACCTACGTCGCCGGCGGGTACGTCGCGCGGGAGGACGTCGAGGTGCTGGCCGTCTGTGACGCCTGGCGCAGCCGGCGCGAGGACGCCTGCCGCCGCGTGAACGAGCATACGTCGGCGCGGGGGCGCGGCGGGCGCGGGAGCTGCGTCGCGGTCCGCGACTTCCGGGAGGTCCTCGCGCGCGGCGACATCGACGCCGTGCTGATCGCCACGCCGATCCACTGGCACGGGGTGATGGCCATCCTCGCCGCCGAGGCGGGCAAGGACATCTACTGCGAGAAGCCGACGGCCGTGACCGTGCGAGAGGGCCAGTCCATGGTGGACGCGGTGCGGCGCCACGGGTGTGTCTTCCAGGCCGGCACGCAGCAGCGGTCGGAGTACGGGGGCAAGTTCCGCCGCGCCTGCGAGCTGGTGCGGAGCGGGCGGATCGGGCGGCTGGAGCGGGTCTACGCGTGGCGCGCGGGGGGCGGCGTTTCGTGGGGGCGAGCGGGCACGCCGCAGCCCGTGCCCGACGAGCTGGACTGGGACCTGTGGCTGGGCCCCGCGCCGTGGGAGCCGTACGACGGGCACTGCGGCGCCCACAAGTTCGCGACGGGCAACATCAACTGGGGGCAGCACCACTGGGACATCGTGCAGTGGGCCCTCGACGCCGACCGCACCGGGCCGGTCGAGATCGGCTTCGAGGAAGGCCACCTCGTCTGCCGGTACGCCGGCGGGGTGGTGGTCCACGGCTGCCCGTACCCCGGCGAGCCGGTCGGCGGCTCCGGCGGGGCCTGCTTCGTGGGCACGGAGGGGCGCATCGCCGTGGACCGCGAGCGACTCGTCGGCCACCCGCCGAGCGTCCTGCTGGGCCCGCCCGCGCCAAGCGACGTGCGCCTGCCGCGCAACGACGGCCACTCGGACGACTTCCTGCGGTGCGTCCGGACGAGGCGGCGGACCATCTGCGACGTCCGGACCGCGCACCGCGCCGCGAGCGTCATGCTGCTGGGCGGCATCGCGCAGCGGCTGCGCCGGCCGCTCAAGTGGGACCCCCGGCGCGAGCGGTTCGTCAACGACGAGGAGGCCGACCGGCTGCTGGGCATGGCCAAGCGCCCGCCGTGGCGCGTCTAGATACCGCCCGACCCGCGCGCGGGTGACCGGTTGGCGATCACGGCGGCCATCAGATCCCGCCCGAGCTCGGTGTCGAGCTGTTCGCCCGTCACGCCCGGCTGGCCGATGCGATCCCTCGCGCGGCGGATGGCGGCGGCGAACGCTCCCCAGAGGTCGGCGGCGCGTCGGGGCGAGCCCTGGATCCCCACCAGGTCGCGGGCCCGGACGTACCATCGCCCGTCGCGGCGGTCCAGGTGGACGACCTGGGGGTCGCCGGGCATGGAGCAGGCGGCGACATCGCCGTCGATCCGGCACTGGACCTGGGCGAGCTTCGACAGATCGCCCTCGACGGTGGTCTTCAGCCGAGCGCCTTCCTTGTCCTGGAAGCTCTCCCAGGCCTGCTGCCCGTAGGCCTCGACGAAGGCCTCCTGGAACTCCCACCCGGCGCGGACGAAGTCGACCATCGCGCCGGCGGCCCTGCGCTCGTCGTCCGTGCCGGTCAGGCAGCCCACGAACATCTTCCGGTCCAGGTTCGCCATGGCGGTCAGCGCCCTGGCCAGGACGTCCCGCGGGGCGGCCGGATACTCGTCGTCGCCGCCGCCGCCGCAGCCGACCAGCGCCGCCGTGACGCCCATGAGCACCGCCACGGCCATCCATCGATTCGCCTCCGCGCGCATGGGATTGTCTCCTGGCGCGGTCCCGCCCGCCGCGCCGCTACTTCACCACCAGGTTGACGATCTTCTTCGGCACGTAGATGCGCTTGACGATCGCCTTGCCCTCGACCAGGGAGGCGATGCGCTCGCTGCGCAGGGCGGTCTCGAAGACCTCGTCCTCGCCCGCCTCGGCCGGAACCTCGATGCTGCCGCGAACCTTGCCGTTGATCTGCACCGGCAGCGTCAGCGTTTCGTCGGCGACCAGCTTCTCGTCGTACTCTGGCCAGGGCTCGTAGGCAAGGGATTGCTCGTGCCCGAGCCGCTGCCAGAGCTCCTCGGCGATGTGCGGCGCGAAGGGCGCGAGGAGCAGCACGAGGCGCTCGGCCTGGTCGCGGGCGATCCGGCCTTCCCGGTAGACGAGGTTGACGAACTCCATCATCGCGGCGATGGCCGTGTTGAACTTCATCGCCTCGATGTCCTCGCCGACCTTGCGGATGAGCTTGTGCAGGGCGCGCTCGATCTCCGTGTCGGCGTGGGCGCCGCCCAGCAGCGGCGCCTGGCCCTCGTCGTCGCCGGCGACCATCCGCCAGACGCGGTTGAGGAAGCGCCCCGAGCCCTGGACGTCCTGCGTGTTCCACGGCTTGGACGCCTCCAGCGGGCCCATGAACATCTCGTAGAGGCG
>CAZXOC010000320.1:0-1346 GCA_964642165.1 uncultured Planctomycetaceae bacterium
CCACCTGCGAGGTGCATACTACTGCCGTCGCGCGGGGCAAGCCCCGCCGTTAAACGAGCGCGGGCGCGCTGTGGGCGGTTCGCGGGACGGCCGCGGCGGCGCGGGTCTTTGGCAAGGAGCACGCCATGACACTTCAGGGCAAGCGGATCGCCATTATGGTGGACGAGCAGTACCAGGAGATGGAGGTGTGGTACCCGTACTACCGGCTGGGCGAGGAGGGGGCGGAGGTGGTGCGCGTCGGGCCCGAGCGGGCCAAGACGTACGCCTCCAAGCTGGGCTATCCGTGCGTGGCGGACGCCGCGGCCGCGGAGGTCCGGGGCGAGGAGTTCCACGCCGTCGTCATCCCCGGCGGCTGGGCGCCGGACTTTATGCGGCGCGACGAGTCGATGATCCGCTTCGTCCGCCAGTGCGCCGACGCGGGGATCGTCCTGGCGGCGATCTGCCACGGCGGGTGGATGCTGTGCTGCACGGAGGCCCTCCGCGGGCGGCGTGCGACGAGCTTCGTGGCCATCCGGCACGACATGATCAACGCGGGAGCCGACTGGGTCGACGAGGAGTGCGTGGTGGACGGGAACATCATCACGGCCCGCAAGCCGGACGACCTGCCGGCGTTCTGCCGGGCGATCATCGACGCGCTGGGCGGCTGAGCGGCGTGCAGACCGGACGCCCCCCTGCGGGGGCTCGGAATGCAGGCCCGTGCCGGGTCCGAGCCGGCCCGGGAGCGGCGAGGGGGTCTCCCGCGAAGTGAGTTCCTTGCGCCCCTCCGGGGCTGGGACCTTGTGGGCGTCGTGTTCCGTGGGCTGACGCCCACGGCCAAATCCTTTCGCCCTTCCCGGGCTGACGGACGCTGGATCCTCCGGGCTGACGAACGCTGGATCGTCCAGGGGGACGAAGGCCAGATCGTCCGGGCTGACGAAGGCTGCATCGTCCGGGCTGGCCGGCGCCGTGTCGTCCGGGCCCACCAGCGCCGGACACGTGCCGGCCCGCGGCTCAGACATCTCGGCGGACAGCTCAGTAGCGAGTAGTCCCCGGCGGCACGGGCGTGGAGGAATCCTCCAGGCGGAGCACCGGCTTGTGGGGGCTGTAGTACTTGGCCTTGGGCTTGGCGCTCGGCTTGGCGGGCTGGGGATTGGGGTCGTGGAAGGTCACCTTGGCCCGGCGGCGGAACGCGGCCGCGTCGATGTCGCCCGCGGCGAGGGCGTCGGCGTCGGACTTGGCGACCGAAACGACGAGCTGCTGCGGCAGGCGCGCCGGCGGGCCCGGCGCCGGTGCGACGCGGGCCGCGCCGGGCATGGCCCCCTTGGCGAGCAGGTCGAGAAGCGGCTTCGCGCGGTCGTACTGCCCCA
>CAZXOC010000320.1:1446-7931 GCA_964642165.1 uncultured Planctomycetaceae bacterium
ATGGCCCCCTTGGCGAGCAGGTCGAGAAGCGGCTTCGCGCGGTCGTACTGCCCCAGGGCCAGGTACGCCTGGAGCATCTGCCGGTAGAGGGCCTTCTGCGTCCCGGAGGGGAGGCGTTTCGTCTTGCCCGGGTCGAAGCTCAGCGCCTTGCGGTAGGCCTCCAGGGCCTTGGCATAGGCGCGATGCTTCATGTGGAGGTCGCCGGCGGATCGGCAGGTTTCCAGCCACGGGGATGTGCCGGACGACCGTGTCTCTCCGTTGGCGGCTTCGCTGTCGTACTCGATGTGGTCGCGGACGTCGCCGTAGTTGGTCGCGGAATCGTACGCGCGCGGGGCCGCCTGGGTCGAGACGCCCCCCCCCGTTGTTCCGACGGGCGCGGGCGGCGGATTGGCGAAGCTGACGGCCACGACGATCTCCTCCCCGGCCGAGAGGTGACGGAACTTGTGCCCGTGCTCCGCCAGGAGCTTCAGGATCGCGTCGACGACCTGCCGGCGCGTCGGAACGGAGCGGGCGCGGCGGACGAACGTCACGAGCCTCTCCTGCCCGCCCGGCGCGACAACGATGCTCGCGCTCTCCGTGAAGGCGCCGCCCTCGGGCCGCTTCGCCGTCGGGGCGGCGGGAGTCGCAAGAGGGCGCCTGACCGCCGGCGGGGCGCCGAGCGCGGGCGACGGCTCGGGGGCGACGGCCCTCTCGGGGAGTCCGGTTCCCGGCGCGAAGGCGCCCGGCTGGCCTCCCGCCGGCTTGGCCGGCTTGGGCGGCTTGAGCGGAGGGGGCGATTCCTTCGGCGGCGTCACGGGGGCAACGGGCGGCGGGGGCGAGCTCGGCGCTCGTGCCGACCCCCCGGGGGTCCTCATCGCGCCGTAGCGCGTCGGACCCCGGCGCGGGCGCGACGGGCCACGGATCCGCCGGCGGATCTGCTGCCAGCGGTCGGGCTTGGGCTTGGCGGGCTGGGGCGGCGGCTTGGGGGCGGCCTTGCGCGGCACGGGCAGGCGGACCTGGTAGACGGCGCCCGTCTCGGGCAGGTGGACACCAAGGACCTCCCCCACGGCGTGCCCCCGGCCGGGCCGTCGCACCTCGGAGCCCGCGTCCGCCGAGCGGGCCGTCAGGAGGCCAAAGAGGGCGGCCACGCGCTTCCTGTACTCGTCGTACTCCCTGCCGGAGCCGTACATGTAGTCCCAACCGCCCTGCTGCGGCTCGGCCAGGAACTGCAACAGGCGTTCGCGGTCCGGGTCGGTCGCGACCGTCGGCTCGCCCAGGCGCATGCCGTGGAGGTAGTATTCCGTCCCGGTCGCCGCGCCCGTGCCGGGCGTGCGGTACAGGCCGGCGAGCGTCTCGGCCAGCAGGCGGCGCATGATCTCGACGTCCTCGGCCATGGCGCGAAGCTCGTCCTCGCGCGTCGCGGCGCGGGCGCCCGCCGCAGGGGTCTCGTCCGCCGGCGCGGGGGTGCCCGGTTCGCTCGGTGCGGTTGGAGCCGCCCGCCCCTGGCCGAACGCGGCGCTTGCGGCCAGAAGGGCGGCCGCAACCGCCACGGAAGCTGCTCTGGTGCCGTCGTGTCTCATTGCCGTCTCCTCTCAGTTGTGGTGCTTGTCAGGACCCTTGCTGTAGCTGGCGAGGTGGTACAGGGCCGTCACGTCGCGGCTGATTTCGGTAATGCGGTCGCCGCTGATTCGCCGCGTTCGGGCGAGGCGCGCGTCGATCGCGGCGAGGCGGCGCCCCTGCTCCCGCTCGCGTCGATCCATCTCGTTCAGGGCGGCCTGGACGAGCTCGCCGAGGGCCTCGAGGCGATCGTCGTGGCTGTGGAGCGTCGGCCAGGGGTCCGCGCCGCCCGGCGCGGCCGCGCGAGCCACGCGTGCCGGCGCCGGGGAGGACGCCCCGCCCCAGCTCACGACGGCCGAACCCTCGCGCCATTCCACGCGCAGCGAGGCGGCGAACGACAGCCCGACCAGGAGGGCGACTCCTGCCGCCACGGCAGCGCCCCAACGCCACCGGCGCCGCGATCGGTCCGCCCGGCGAGCGACGTGCCGGTACAGGCGCGCCAGATCGACGCGCGCGGCCGGCTCGGGCAGGGAGTCCAGCGCCGTTCGCGCGCCGGCGAGCTGCCGGCAGCGGCGCCGCAGGTCGGCGTCGTCGGCCAGGCGCCGCTCGAACTCGGCCCGGCGGGCGTCGGGCATCTCGCCGAAGAGGTACTCGACCGTCTCGCGTTCCAGCTCGTCTTGGTTCATGATGCCAGATCCTCAGGTCGGATTCCTCGTCGCCGCAGCTCGTCGCGCAGCGCCCGCAGCGCCCGGTACGCGCGGGACTTGACCGTGCTGGGGCGCTGGCCCGTCGCATCGGCGACCTCCTGGAAGCTGAGGCGCCCGAAGTGCCTCAGGACCAGGACCTCTCGCAGCCGGCCGGGCAGGGCGGCGAGGGCGGCCTGCACGTGGCCGTTGAGCTCCTCGCGGCCGGCGAGGTCCGGCGGGGCGGGCGCCGGGGGCGGGGGCTTGGCCCGCTGGGGACGGCGCCGGCGCCGCCAGTAGTCCCGCGCGACGTTGAGGGCGATGCGGTACAGCCACGTCGAGAACGCCGCGTCCGCCCGGTAGCGCTGCCGGGCCCGGTAGACCCGCAGGAACGTCTCCTGGCAGAGGTCTTCGACGTCGGCGTGGTTGTCGGCAAGGCGGGCCAGCACGCGCGCGGCGGGCCCTTCCCAGCGGCGCACGAGGGCCGCGAACGCCGCCTGGTCGCCCTCCCGGCAGCGGCGCATCAGCTCGTGGTCGCAATGCTCGCCCTGGTCAGCCACGCTCTTTCCCTGTTACACGAAGCAGACACCCGTTTGGACGAAGCCAAATGGCGGAAAGTTGCGAGCGGGCTCGCGGCGGATCGCGGGCGTCGAGGTCCCCCGTTCGCGCCCCCGGCAGGCGGCCGGGCGGCTAGCGCAGCAAGGCCGTGCCGATGCGGAGGAGGGTGGCGCCTTCCTCGACGGCGACGGCGTAGTCCTGGCTCATGCCCATGGACAGGTGGCGGAAGTGCTCGCCGCCGATCCGGTCGTGTCGCATCTCCTCGAACAGCTCGCGAAGGCGGACGAACGCGGGGCGGGCCTTCTCGGGGTCGTCCACGAGCGGCGCCATCGTCATCAGCCCCCGCAGGCGGAGGTTCGGCAGCGTGCAGATCAGCTCGGCGAGGTGCGCCGCGGCCCCGACGGCAACGCCGAACTTCTGCTGCTCCTGCGAGCAGTTGACCTGGAGGAGGATGTCGGCGCTGCGCTGGAGGGGCTCGGCGCGATGGCTGATCTCCTCGGCGAGTCGCAGCGAGTCGACGGAGTGGATCATCTCCACGCAGGGCAGGGCGGTGCGGACCTTGTTTCGCTGGAGGTGCCCGATCATGTGCCACCGCACCTCCCCCGCCAGCGGGCTGCGCCGGCGCTGGACGTAGGCCTCGATCTCCGCCGCGCGCGCGGTGAGCTGCTGGGCGCGGTTCTCGCCCAGGTCGGTCAGGCCGGCCTCCAGGAGCTTCTTGACCGTCGCGACGTCCGCCTCCTTGGTGACCGCGACGAGGGCCACGTCCTCCGCCCGGCGGCCGACCTTCGCGCAGGCGGCCTCGATGTCCGCCCGGATCCGGGCGAGGTTCCGCTCGATTCTGGCCTTCGTTGCCGGCATGGCGAGGGAGGATACCATCCCCGCGGGCGTCAGGCAAGGCCCCGGCCGGGCGGCGAGACAAAGGAGGCGTTCGGGCACCCCGGCGCACCGGCCGCGGCCGGCGGCGGGCCAGGGGCGGCGTCGCCTACAGCTCGCTCTTGGAGACGACCCGGGCCGTGCCGCCGGTGGTCTCGGCGAGGGCCTTCATCGACTGGTTGACCTCCGGGTCGCCGTCGATGACGAGGGCATGGATGGTCACGCCCTGCTCCTTGGCCTGCTGGGCGAGTTCGAGGCAGTCGTCGACGGGCTTGCGGGCGAAGAGGACGAGGGTCTTGGGCTTGCGTTCGAGGGCGGCCTTCAGGGCCCGGGGCAGGTCGGTCGCGCCGGACGGGGCGACGTTGCGGAGGCGCTCCTGGGCGGCGGTTTGGCCCTTCTCGCCGCCGGGCTGGAAGGCCTCCGAGAGGAACTCGTCCTCGCCCTCGCTGCACAGCAGGACGCCGAACGTGCCCTTCTCGGTGAGCGAGAGGATGGAGTTCTCCGTCATCACGACGGCGGCGTCGAAGGTGTCTCGCATGCTGGAGCCGCCGTCGAGGACGTACAGGACGGCGTCCCGGGCGAGCTTGACGTCGGCGACGGCGGGTCCCCGCCGGCTGACGCCCAACAGGTCCACCGGCTGGTCGTCGTCGGGCACGGGCTGGTTGTAGTCGGGCGTGCGAATGTACATCAGCGTCAGCGCCACCCCCCCGGCCACCATCAGCGCCAGCAGCGCCAGCAGGACGATCGTGATGATGCCCTGGATCTTGACGGGGCGGGCCGTGGGGATGTGCTCGGCGGCGGGCGCGCCCGGCGGGGGCGGGGGGACGGCGGCGCCGGGCGCGGCGGGGCGCGGCTGGGGCATGTCGGGTCGGCCGGTCGGCGCGGGGGGGCGGACGCCCTCGCCGGGCACGGGCGCGGCCTCCGCGACGTAGACGATGGCCTTGCAGTAGGGGCAGCGGCACATCCCGCCCGCAAACGCCTCGTCGATCGAGATCTTCTTGCGGCACTCCGAGCAGCGGATCTTGATCGCCATGCCGGCCTTCCTTCCCTCGACCGCGCCGCGGACGCCTTCCGGACGTCCCGATCCGGCCGCCACGCGCGCCCGCCGCCGGCCGGTACCCGACCGCATTCTATCACGAAACGGTCGGACATTGTAGGTCGCCGCCGCGGCGCGTGCAATGCCCCCGGTGAGGGCAGCGGCTCACGACTCCCCCAGCGTCGCGGCGAACTGCCTCGCCCGGACGACTTCCGGGTGGTCGCCGGCGAGGATCGGCTCGTGCGTCGTCGAGGCCGCGCGGAAGGTCGCCAGCGTCTCGATGCCGAAGTAGCCCTTCAGCCGCCCGGCCAGCCAGTCCAGGACGCCGTCGTACGTGCCCGCCCCGCCGGCGCCGTAGGTGACGGCCAGCACCGCCCGGGCGGCCGGGTTCGGGTAGTGGTTCTCCAGCCCCGCGCCCAGGTAGCAGTACGTCCGCTGGACGAAGGCCATCATCTGGGCCGTGACGTGGTCCAGGTAGATCGGCGAGGCGAGCACGAGCACGTCGGTCGTCGGCGCGACGTCGTAGAACCGCCGCATGTCGTCGTCGATCACGCAGCGCCGGGTCTGCTTGCAGCCCTTGCAGGCGGTGCAGCCGTGGAGGTCCCAGTCGGCCAGCTCGAAGAGCGTCGTCGCGCAGCCCGCGCGGGCGGCCCCGTCGAGGACGGCCTGCACCAGCACGGCCGTGTTGCCCGCCTTGCGCCCGCTTCCGTTGACGCCCAGCACGTTCATCCTGCACCTCCCTGCCGCGCCGCTTGGTCAGTTGAGGACGACCGTCTTGATGACCTCGTCGCGATGCTCCAGCGAGAACCGGAACGCCTCCTCGACGCGGTCGAGGTCGAAGCGATGGGTGATCAGCTCGTCGGCCCGCAGCCGCCCGTCGGCCAGCCACGCGATGGCCGTCGGGAAGGCGTTGGCGTAGCGGTTGACGGCGACGTAGTCCAGCTCCTTGTCGAGGAACTCGGCGATGTTGAGCGGCACGAGGTTCTCCTCGGGCCAGCCGACCTGCACGACGGTGCCGCCGGGCCGGGCGCAGCGGAAGGCCCCGGCCGTGGCGGCCGCCGAGCCGGCCGTCTCGAACACCACGTCGCCACCCTCAGCCAGGGCCGCCTCGTCGCCGGGCTCGACGGCGGCGGCCGCGCCGAGCTGCCGCGCCTTGTCCAGCCGCCGGGCCAGCTTGTCCACGGCGACGACCCGCGCGCCGCCGGCGGCGCGGAAGGCCTGGAGCGTCAGCAGCCCGATGGGCCCGCAGCCGAGGACGACCGCGTCGGCGCCGCGCACCGCACCCGCGCGGTTCACGGCGTGGACGGCAACGGCCGCCGGCTCGGCCAGCGCCGCCGCCTCGAAGCCCATCCCCTCGGGCATCGCGTGCAGCGCGTCGGCGCGAATCGCCACGTAGTCGCAGAACGTCCCGTTGATCGGCGGGGCCGACAGGAACACGACGTCCGGGCAGAGGTTGTACCGCCCGCCGCGGCACAGGCCGCACCGCCCGCAGGGGAGGCCCGGCTCGATCACCACGCGGTCCCCCGCCGCCACGCCGAGGGCGCCCTCGCCGACGCCCGCCACGACGCCGCAGGCCTCGTGCCCCGGCACGTAGGGCGTCGTCACGACGAAGTTGCCCAGCCGCCCCTCGTGGTAGAAGTGGATGTCCGAGCCGCACAGGCCGTTCGCGGCGATCTTCACCAGCGCCTCGCCCGCGCCCGGGCGCGGGATCGGCTCGGCGCGAATCGTGATGCGGTGCTCGGCGTCGAGGTAGGCCATGCGGTTGGCGTCGGGCATGACGTGCTCCTTGCGGTGCTCGC
>CAZXOC010000321.1:0-7865 GCA_964642165.1 uncultured Planctomycetaceae bacterium
TTCTTCGAGGCCGACGGCAGCGAGGCCGAGCTCTGCGGCAACGGCACCGCGTGCTTCACGCGCTGGGCCTTCGACAGCGGGTTCGTGGCCGACACGTCCCTCAAGATCCTCACGCCGGCGGGCGTCGTGCGGGCGGAGCGAGGCCGGGACGCCTACATCGTCGTCTGCATCCCCTCGCCCGAGCAGCGCCTCCACGACCAGGAGATCACCGTCCACGGCTTCCCGATCTGCTTCGACTACGTCGTCACGGGCGTGCCGCACCTGGTGATGTACGTCGACGACGTCGGCAAGATCGACATGCCGCACCTCGGCCCGGCCATCCGCCACCACGAGCGCTTCGCCCCCCAGGGCGTCAACGCCAACTTCGTGCAGGTCCTCGGCGAGGGCGAGATCGCCGTCCGCACGTGGGAGTACGGCGTGGAGGGCGAGACGCTGGCCTGCGGGACGGGCTCGGCCTCGGCGGCGATCCTGTCGGCGCTGCGGTTCGACTGGCCGCGGGCGTATCGCTCGCACGAGAAGCCCGTCCTCGTCCGCGCCCGAAGCGGCGACGTCCTCCGGGTGTACTTCCGGCAGGACGACGACGGGAACATCGACGACGTCTGCCTGGAGACCGTCGTCCGCTTCCTCTACCGGGGAAGCGTCAGCGAGGAGCTCGCCGCCGCGGCGCAGCACGGCCAGCCCGGCGAATGACGCGCGACCCGTCATGCTCAGCATCGACCAGAACTGCCACAGCCTCTGGGACGTTCCCGCCAAGCTGCACGCGCTGAGCCGTCTCGGCAGGGCGGTCACCCACTTCATCGAGGACATCGACGCCGCGTTCACCTCGCTCGGGTCGGGCATCGACGCCGGCGACCTGCGCCTCGCCCGCGAACGCTACCATCGCAGCGGCGGCTCCGACTGGGGGGCGGCCCTGTTCTACACCGAATTCCTCGGGCGCGTGCCCGTCGAGATCCGCGACTGGGCCCCGGCCACCGGGCTGAAGACGAACGCCCTGGCCAAGCAGCTCGGCCGCTCCGTGGACGACCTGTACGACGAACTGTCCCCCGGCGACAACTGGCAGCTCGTCGGCTCGAGCTTCGTCGGCGACCGGCACCACCACCGCGTCATCGGCGACCTGACGGTGCGGGAGACGGCCGACTTCCTCCGCGAGCTGATGGCCAGGGCCCGGGCCGACATGCTCGGCGCGTTCCCGTCGTCGGCCTCGCGGCAGCGGCTCAGCGAGTGGTTCGGGCGCGAGGAAGCCCGGCTGAAGCGCCTGCTCGAGGACCTGGCCGACGCCAGGCTCGTTCAGCTCTACGAGCGCTGGCTGGGCGAGCTGCTGGCGGAGCTCGGGGCCGGCGCCATCCACATCGACCTGACCAGCCGGCTGTTCGCCTGCCGCGAGGACCTGCCCGGAGCCGGCCTCCTGGAGCGGTTCCTGTCCGACTACGACCGTACGGCCGGGTCCTACAACGAGGCCGTCGCCGAGTCCGGGCGGGGCCTCCGACCCCTCCAGACGAAGGACGGCGAGCTGCCCTTCTTCGCCACGTTCGCCCACGCCGACCACGTCGTGCGCACCGGCGTGTTCCTCCGGGCCGGGCAGCTTCGCATCGGCGAACGCTCGCTCGCACCGCGCCCGGGCGGGCGCCTGCCGTGGCGGGACCTCGCCGCGGCGGGCATCCGGTGCATCGCCGGCAAGGCGCTGGTGCTGGTCTCGCAGGCGCGGCTCGGGCCCCACGGGCAGCCGCTCGCGGTGCCCTACCGCGGATCGCTCTACATGCCGGCGGCGCACCTGCTGGCGCGGAAGCTGCGCGAGGCCGGCCTGCTGCCCGGCGAGCTGCGGCCGATCGTCCGCGTGCGCCTCCGCCTGCTGGACCGGATGCGGTCGCTGGACACGCCGATCCGGCTGCCGCGGCACCTGGCCGAGGCCATGGGCGAGGTCGAGGTCCCCGCGCGCCGGCTCGGCGAGAGCTACGCCGAGCTGATGGCCGAGGCGAAGCGGCGCCGGAAGGCCTTCGAGGACGCCGGCTTCCGAGGGCGCTGGCAGCGCGAGAGCTTCCCCCGGGCCTTCGACGAGATCGACGCCCTCGACGCCCGCCGGCGCGAGCTGGCCCGGCGCGACGCGAAGGCCCCCGAGCTGCGCGAGATCTGGCAGCGCGTCCGCGACCTCCAGCGCGACGTGCTGGACCGCACCGTCCGCCGGATCGACCGCGACACGCAGGTGGCCGAGGTCGACTACTACGACTCCCGCGGCGCAATCCTGCCCTGGTGCATGGCTCTCGGCGGCGAGGCGTTCTACAATGAGGTCATCGCCGCCGCCGAGGTCCACGAGGAGCCCAGCCTCCGGGCACCGGACGATGCAGCCCAGCCACCCGAAACGCAGGATTGACGCCATCCGGGCCCACTACGAGCCGCGCATGGCCCCCGGCCGGGCCAACTTCGACGTCCTCGACTGGGCCAGCGAAGTCTCGCAGCGGGCCCGCTTCCAGGTGCTCGTCGAGAGCGTACCGCTTGGAGGCCGGTCGCTGCTGGACGTCGGCTGCGGGCTCGGCGACCTGCTGGCCTGCCTGATCGAGCGCGAGATCGACCTGGCCTATACCGGCGTGGACGTGCTGGAGCGCATGGTAGCCGCCTGCCGGGAGCGCTTCGACGCGGGGCGGTTCGTCCGGGGCGACGTCTTCGCCGAGGATCCCTTCGCCGGCGAGGGGTTCGACGTGGTGTTCACCTCGGGCATCTTCAACCTGGACCTCGGCAACAACCTCGAGTTCCTGCCCGGCGCGCTGCGGCGCCTGCTGGGGCTGGCGCGGGAGCACCTGGTCGTCAACTTCCTCCACGCCCGCGCGCCGCAGAAGGCCCCGGGGTACTTTTTCTACGACCCCCGGGACGTGCTCGCGATCCTCCGCGACGAGCCGTGCGAGATCCGCCTGCTCGACGACTACCTGCCCAACGACTTCACCGTCATCTGCCGCCGCAGCCTCGCGCCGCGGCGCCGCTGATGGGAGGAACGCCCATGCGCACACGAACGACGATCTCCCGGCTGCTGGCCGCAGCGACGGGCCTCTGCCTCGCGGCCCCCCTGCCCGCGGGCGACCAGCCCCAGTGGGGCCAGGCCTTGTCCCGCAACATGGTCTCGGACGAGCGAGGCCTGCCCGAGACGTTCGACCCCGCCACCGGGCGCAACGTCAAGTGGTCCGTGCCGCTCGGCACGTCGAGCTACTCCACGCCCATCATCGCGCGCGGCAAGGTGCTCATCGGCACGAACAACGAGCGCCCGCGGGATCCGCGCCACCAGGGCGACCGCGGCGTGCTGCTGTGCCTCAACGAGGCCGACGGGACGCTCTGCTGGCAGCTCGTCGTCCCCAAGCTCCGCAACGTGCCGCACCCGGAGTACTGCGACTGGCCCCGCATCGGCATCACGGCGTCGGCGACGGTCGAGGGCGACCGCGTCTACCTCGTCAGCAACCGCAGCGAGGTCCTGTGCCTGGACCTTCACGGCCTGGCGAACGGCAACGACGGGCCCTTCCGCGACGAGGGCCGCTACATGTCCCCGCGCGGCCGGGCCGCCATGAAGGTCGCCAAGACCGACGCGGACATCATCTGGGCCTTCGACATGCCGGCGCGGACGGGCTCGCACCCGCACGACGGGTCGAACGGCTCCGTCCTGGTGCACGGGCGGTTCGTCTATGCCTGCACGTCCAACGGCGTGGACCACACGCACCGGGGCCTGCCCGCGCCCGAGGCGCCGAACCTGGTCGTGCTGGACAAGGCCACCGGGCGCCTCGTCGCGCGCGACGACGGGCGGATCGGCCCGCAGATCATCCACAGCCAGTGGTCCTCGCCGTCGCTGGGCGTCGTCGCCGGGCGGGCGCTGGTCTTCTTCGGCGGCGGCGACGCCGTCTGCTACGCCTACGAGCCCGTCAAGGCCGCCCCCCCTACCACCCGGCCGGCGATGCTCCGGACCGCCTGGAGCTTCCACTGCGACCCCGCCGGGCGCAAGGACCGCCCGCTGGACTTCCAGGACAACCGCGAGGAGGGCCCCAGCGTCATCAGCGGCATGCCCGTCTACCACGACGGGCGAGTCTACATCACCGCCGGCGGGGACATCTGGCACGGCCGGCGAGAGGCGTGGATCAAGTGCATCGACGCCACGAAGGCCGGCGACGTCACCAAGGGCGGCGAGGTCTGGAGCTTCGCGCTGAGCCGCCACTGCATGTCCACGCCCGCCGTCAAGGACGGGCTGGTCTACATTGCCGACTGCGGCCGCCAGGTCACCTGCCTCGACGCCAAGACCGGGCGCCCCTGCTGGACCCACCGCACGCGCGGCGACTACTGGGCCAGCCCGCTGGTGGCCGACGGGAAGGTCTACGTCGGCACCCGCCGCGGGGAGTTCCTCACCTTCGCCGCCGGCAGGGAGAAGAAGCTGCTGTCCACCGTGAAGGTCGACCGCGCGATCAACGCCACGGCGACGGCCGCCAACGGCACGCTCTACGTCGCCAGCATGACGCGCCTCTATGCCGTCGCGAAGAAGCCGGCGGAGTAGGTCGTCGCCCGTCGGCGAGCGACTCTGGACAAGGGGAACACGGCCATGAGAAGGCATTTCCTGGCGATCGCGGCGGCGATGGCGATTCCGATGTCGGCCCGTGCGGGCGACGTGTCGTTCTCCGCCCGCCCGGAGGTCCGCAAGACGGACGGCGGGTGGCGGATCGCGCTGGCCGTCTCGGCCCCGACGGACGTGGAGGTAGCCGTCCTGGACGAGGCGGGCCGGGTGGTGCGGCACGTGGCGGCGGGCGCGCTCGGCGGGCGGGCAGCCCCCCCACCGCCGCTGCGGCCCGGCTTGCGGCAGGAGCTGCTCTGGGACGGCACGGACGACGACGGCAAGCCGGCCGCCGGCGGCCCGTTCCGCGTGCGGGTCCGCGCCGGAATGCGGGCGAAGCTCGGGCGCGTCATCGGCGAGCCGGGCCGAACGGCGGGCAAGATCCACGGTCTGGCGACCGACGCGAAGGGCAACCTCTACGTCGCCAGCGGCTGCGTGTACCCCTCGGCGCCGATCTTCTCGATCAAGGTCTTCGACCGCGCCGGGAAGTACCTGCGAACGATCCTGCCGATGCCGGCGGCCCTGAAGCTCTCGCAGGCGGCCGAGTACGGCGGCGCGCGCCGGGAGAACGGGCATCTCGTGCCCGGCAACCATCACCCGCTCGTGCCGTACGTCCAGCAAGGCGGGATCGTCGCATTCCTCGGCAGCACCGTCCGGGACGGCGTGCTGTGGCTGCTGAACACCGACGGGCGCATCTGCCGCATCCGAACGGACGGCTCGGCCGTCCAGTGGGCCTCCGCCCCCAAGACGATGCGCCCCTCCGGCGGGCCGATGTGCTGGGCCGTCGGCCCCGGCGGCACGCGGCTGTACATGACCGGCTGGTGGAACCAGCGCGCCACGCAGAGCAAGGGCAAGGTCGGTCCGCGAGACGGCATCGTCTACGAGGTGGACCCGGCCACGGGGCGGACCCGCGAGCTGCTCGCGATCGACGTCCCGAAGGACAGCTACTGGCTGAGCGAGGTCAACGGCTGGTACCACTACCGCAACTGGGGGCGCAAGAACGGTTGTGCCGCCCTGCACGGCATGGCCGCCGACGCTCGCGGGCGGCTGGTCGTCTGCGACCGCGTCCACCAGCGCCTGGCCGTCTACGACCGCGGCGGCAAGCTCCTCGGCCGGACGAAGATCGACTGGCCGGACCTGGTGGCCCTGGGCCCGCGCGGCCAAGGCGTCTACGTCGCCACGCGCAAGGTCATCGACGGCTACAAGGCCGTCAACGAGTTCCGCGTCGTGAAGCTGTCGGCGGCGGTCGGCGGGAAGGTCCTGGCCGCCACCACGCTCCGCGGCAGCAATGCGCCGTGCATGGCGCTGGACGCGACGGCCTCGCCGCCCGTGCTGTGGCTGAGCAACGTCGGTCAGGCCGGCGAGCGGCTGGTCCGCATCGAGGACCGCGGCGACAAGCTCGTGGTCACCGGCGCGCTGAACGAGCGGCTCCCCCCCGCCGACGGCATCGTGAAGGTCTGGGCCGACCCCGACCGCGACGACGTGTACGTCAACAACGGCTGGAGCGGCCTGAGCCGCTACGACGGGCTGACCGGGCGCGGCGGGCCGATCTCGATCCGGGCCATCGACCTCGCCGTCGGCCCCGACGGGCTGCTGTACCTCTACGGGCGCAAGGGCTGGAACGAGCCGATCTACCGCTGCGACCGCAACTTCAAGCCCGTGCCGTTCGCCGCAACGGGCAAGCCGACGACGACGAAGTCCTCGGCCGGGCGCGAGGTCTACGGCCGCTACGGTATGGGCTGGTCGAACAAGGGCATTGCCATCGGCCGCGACGGCCGCATCTACGTCCGCAGCATGTACGCGTGGTGCAAGTACTTCGTGGCGGTCTTCCGGCCGGACGGCACGGCCGAGACGCACGATCGCGTCTCTGGGGGCATCCTGGGCCCGCTGGACGCCGGCAGCGGGGGCATCCAGGTCGATCGGCAGGGCTTTCTCTACGTCGGCACGCACGGGCTGCCCAAGGGCATGCCGCAGGGCAGCAAGCGAAGCGGCTGCATCGTGAAGGTCTCTCCCCAAGGCGGCGGGATTGCGCGCCGCAAAGGCGACCGGCCGGGCATCCAGTTCGCGGACTACTTCTTCGAGGGCGCGGTGACGGCCTACCCGCGGCTGAGCCCGCGCGCCGACCGCGGCTGCGTCTGCAAGGAGGGGCGCTTCGACCTGGACGACTACGCCCGCCTGTACGTGCCCGACGTGCTGGACTTCTGCATCCGCGTCTACGACAACGCCGGCAACCTCATCTGCCGTTTCGGCCGCTACGGCAACGCCGACTCCGCCGGCCTGCAGAGCCCCCTGCCCCGTCCGGCGATCCCCTTCGGCTGGCCGATGAGCGTCAGCGTCAACCGCGCCGGGCGCCTCTACGTCGCCGACGTGCTCAACCAGCGAATCGTCCGCGTGGACCTGGCCTACGCCGCCGAGGCGACCGCGCCCGTCGGCTCGTAGCTCCCCCCCCGCGACACGGACGAACGCAGGGCAGCTCGCAGGCCGCCGCGGTCCGGCTTGCGGCAGGAGTTGCTGTGGGACGGCAGGGACGACGACGGCAAGTCGGCGGGCGGCACGGCCGAGACGCACGACCGCGCCGCCGGGGGCATGGGAGATTTGCTGGACGCCCGCAGCGGATGCCTGCTGCTTGCCCGCGAGCACCTGTGCGCGCGGCAAGAGGCGCTTGACTTGGCAGGCAAAGCAGGTTATGAATAGTAAAGCAGTCGGGTTTGTTTCCTGCTTTGCCCGCATGTGAGTAAGTGGGTTTGTGAGGGCGGCGGAAGGGTCCTCTGGAGACCCCTCTCGTCGGCCAGAAGACGCCTTGGGGAAAGGAAGTGCGTTCCCTGGACGCCTCCCGCTGAGTTGATGGGCGGAATTCATCCATGCTCTCAGCTATGGAGCGGGGACGTGATGCTGACCGTGAGATCATGGGCAGCCGCGGCGGCGGCGCTGCTGGGCTGTGTCGCGCTGGGGCGCGGCGCCCCGGTCGACGGCAACGGCGAGACCGACGCGCCCGTCTCCGGATATCCGGGACTCGTGACGGTGCGCGACCCCGTCGAGGGCGTCTTCCAGTCGCCCAGTTGGGATATCCAGGCCGTCGAGTTCTGGGAATCGCGAAAGGGCCTGCATCTTCGCGTGGACACGGTTGGGCCCCTCGACCGCAACGGCGGGGACACCAGCATCACGGGGACGACGAGGTTCGTGGCGCTTCTGACCGACGCGGCCACGTCGGAGACGAAGAGGATCGAGCTGGCCATGACCGAGAGCACGGAGGAGCTGCACCTCGACGGTGTCCGCATCGAACACGGGCAGT
>CAZXOC010000322.1:0-7833 GCA_964642165.1 uncultured Planctomycetaceae bacterium
CCCTTGTGCTTTGTCTGAAAGTGCAGGTCGATGAATCGCTTCTCCGTCAGCACCGCGTCGGGGAACTTCCGGCGCTGGAGCATGTCGGCCTGCGTGTAGATGTAGTCGCCCATGAGCCGCCGCGACTCCCGTTTCCCGGCCACGTAGGCCACCCACTTCAGTGCCACGTTGGCATGCTTGGGGGCCTTCTTGGCGTTGGCGAACGAGCCGTAGATGGCCCGCAGCATGTGGTCGCGAATCTGCTCGGCGTCTTTGATCTGGTGCACGTCCTGGGCCGAGTACTCCCAGTACCATTCGCCCTTGATGGCGGAGTGTTTCTTGGCCACAGGCATAGCCCACGGCACTGCGGGGAAGTCGGAACGCGCGCCGGTGTCTTCCGAATTCCACAGCACGCTCGTGCCGAGCACGCGGTTATCCGGCTTGGCCGGGCTCCACAGATCCCCATGCTTCGGCCAGGCCTCGTTGAACTCGGTGTGCGCTTCCCGGCCGTAGCGATGGTCCGCCCCGGCCCAGTAGCCCAGCCAGGCGTCGCCCGTCGCGTCGATGAAGTTGGGGGCCCGGAAGCGGCTAATGGTCCCTGTGGTTATCTTGCGGGCCTCGACGGAAACGATCCGGGCGCCGTCCTTTTCGAGTCCGATGGCCATGTGTCCGGGGAAGAGGTCGACGCCGGAGGAGGCCATGGTCGCTTCCCGTTTGGCTTGGGCTTTCTTCGCGTCGGCATGTCCGTTCGGGTAACGCGGCGTGTCGATGGTTTTCAGCAGCTTCTCGCATTTCCCATGGATGCCGAGCGTGTGGACGCGGACCTCCTCGCTGGCGTTGCCGCCGAACAGCGGCCGGTCCTGGATCAGCGCGACCTTGAGCCCCTGCGACTTGGCGACCAATGCGGCGGCGCACCCGGCGATCCCCCCGCCCACAACCACCAGATCGTACGCCCGCTCCCAGACCTTCTTCCCGGCACGGCCGGCGAGATGGTCCTTCCAGCAGGCCAGTTCAACCAGGTCGTCATTCGGAAGGCGGGGCGAAGCATCGCGGGAGAGATAGATCGCATCGCATCGACCGTCGAAACCGGTGAGGTCGCGCAGTTCCACCGTGACCTTGCCGGCCGGCCGGCTCAGACCGCCCCCCTTCTGCCAGGCCCAGCCCGGCTGTGTTCCGAAGATCGTCTTCAACGGCGAGCCGTTCACGAGGACACGGAATCGGCCCGGTGCGTTCCAGTCGCCCGGACACCAGTCGCGCGTTCGGACGTACACGTGCCACTTGCCTGCCCGGGGAATCCGCACCGTCGTCCGCGCGTTGGCCACGGGCTTGCCGATGCAGTGCGCCAGCAGATAGCAGCCGCCCATCTGCTGGTAATGCTGCGTGTCGAGCTTCCACCCGCCCTTGTCGGCAAAGGACGAGGCCTCGACGAGAACGCCGGCGTGGTCAGATGCCGCCTTGTCCCCGCCGACGGCATAGCGGAACGGAATCGACGACATCAGTCCCACTCCGCCCACCACGCGAAGGAACGTTCTTCGGCCTGTGCTCATGGTCACTTCTCCACAGCCATCTTGTATCTGGGCGACCCGGCGGCAGCGACTCCAGGGCGAAACTGTCGTCTGTTGGGACGAGCCATTGATCTTACCATTTGGAGAGTCTTCGATTGTCCTGCGGGGTGGCCTCTTTCGTCGCAAACCCAGCATCTCTACTTCGCCGGCTTCAGGGCCACGTAGTCCAGGCCCAGCATGTAGAACTTGCCCTGAAACCGCTTGGATCGGGGGTTGTTTCCTGTCAGGCGGAAGGTCAGCTTGTGCTTGCCCGCAGCCAGATCGACCGCGCCGAGTTCCTTCGTCGGCGCCAGTATGACTTTGGGCTCATACAGGTCGATCCCCTTCTTCAGGACCTTCCCGTTCAGCAGCACGTCGAAGATGCCGTAGTCCGGCGCGAGTGTGAACCGGGCCGTCAGTAGACCTTTGTGCGGCTTCTCGACCTCGAACGTAACGGAGACCTCCTGGCCGACCGTCCCGTGCCACAGCAACTGACGCCCACCGCGCCAGCCGGAGCCGAAACCTCTCATATCCTGCACGCGGGCTGGGGGATCGAACAGAAGGTGTCGTTGACCTTCATAGACGCCGTCAGCGGGAATCAGCGCCTTGCGGACGGGCTTGACGTAGTAGTCCACACGCTCCTTGGCCGGGACGGGACCGTACAAGTCTGCCTGGCCCGCGGCCTGATACCAGTAGGCCGTGCAGGAATACAACAGGGGCCAACTGTTGGGATGGTACTTCTCGATGGCGGCCTCGAATCGTTTCTGGAACGGGACGTCGTCGGCGATGTGGAAGCGATTATTCGACACGTGGCCGAGGCTGTTGTTCTTGTTGAGCGGCTGGTTCTGGAGGGCACTCTCGAACTCGACGGGATTATGCGCGGCCCAGGCGTAGCCGAAGTAGTCCTCGCTGCCCGTGCCGAACGTGGAAGGCACCTTCTCGCCGTCGACGAAGAACTTCTCGTCGCCTTCCCCCCACCACCACTTGCTGGCGGCGGCCTTCGTCAGGTTCGCGATCCGCTTGGGCAGGTTCTTCTCGTCGATGTCCAGAACCTTGGTAACCCGGCCGAAGGGGTTGGGGTTCCAGACGTGCAGGTTCACGCCGACGAACCGCCCGCGGCCTTCGGCCACGAGGATGGGCCAGTCGGGCCAGCGGTCGCCGCGGGTGAACGACTTCTCGTCCAAGCCGGCGAAATCGTCGCGATGCCACTTCGCGTGGAAGCGCAACAAAGGCCTGTCGGCACCAATGGGCGCATGCACGATCTTCACGCCCAATGTTCGCGGCTTCGCGCCGTCGTTGGTGATGGTCACTCGGGCGGATTTCGCGAACGGCATGTACCAGTACGCATAGAAGCCGTCTTTGGTCATCCCGGCCGGGAGCGACCTATAGTGGTTGATCCCCGGGGCCGTGCCGAAGAAGTCACCCAGGGGCGTCCAGACGGACGGCGAGGATTCGCCGTCCCAGGCGATCGACAGCGCCAGCTCGCGCAGGGTGTGGACGGGATCGGCGTCGTTGGCATCCGGTACGACGTGGATCGCCGTGACGGCCCGCCGCCCGGTCAGGCGGCAGACGTCCGCGGAACCCCCGGCGGCCACGGTGAGCGTCTTCTCGACCACCTGCCGGTCGGGGCCGGGGGGTTTCGGATCCCGGCCCCGCGCGGCGAAGGCCTCGTTGGCCTTTCGCAGGGCGGCTTTCTCCTGGTCATTGAACTTCCCGCGGAAGCTGGGCACCGTCGTGCCCGGCGCGAAACGGGTGTAGGTGATCTGGTAGTACGCGCCCCAGCCCTTCTCCAGCACGACCTTGCAGGACTTCTGAAACGCCATCGGCACGAAGTTGTTCCGCCCGCGCGAGAGCGTCAGCACCAGCTCCGGATACGCGAACGGCCCGGCCTTGCTGTTGAAGAACTCCCCGAACGGGATGTCCAGCGCGGGCGCCTCGGCCCCGTCGATGTAGGTCTTGATATGGCCCTTCTGGGCCAGGGCCGACCAGACCCGCCAGATCACGCCGGGGCCCTCGATCTCGGCGGCGACAATGCCGTTGCCCTCGCGGCGAATACGCCCGCCGCCGTCCCAGTTGGCATGCCAGTTCTCGTACCGGCCGGTCTTCTCGTTGTACTTCGCCCCGCGGTCGTGGCTGGAGAAGTTCCCGCACCGCTCGCCTGCAACGGGCGGCTGGGCGAGACGCTCGAGGTCGTAGAGACGGCCCACAATGTCGGGGTAGGTCAGCTTCTGCTGAGCTGCCGCACCGCAGCAGAGGCATGTCACGAACAGGAAGCCCACGAGGATTCGGGAACGAGCCATTTCAGAGCCTCCCCGTCTTGAGGAATCCGTGGTTGACCTCAGCCGTGACTTCCTTGCCCGTGACAGAGACAAACGTCACAGTTCCCTTGCCGAAGCGGACCGTCCTGACGTTCTCGAATCCCTCGGGAATCTTCACCGCACCTTGGATGAAGTTCACGACGGTAGGCTTGTCCGGCGAGAGCGCGACGGCCGTCGGGAAGCCCTGCTTGGCGATCTCGTTGGGCCGGGTCGACGGGCCCAGGCCCTCGGCGAAGTACGAGCAGGTCTCTTCGAGTCCCAGGCAGCGGTTACGGCCGTTCCAGGGGAAGCCGTGGCGCCCCTTGTTCGAGATCCAGAACACCGTGCCCGGCAGGAGGGCGGCGTCTTTGAGCGAGAACCAGAGGTACCCGTCCTTCTGGCACGTCGCGGCCGTCCACACCGGCTGGGGCGAGGGCTTCTTGAAGAGCTGGATCAGGTCGGTATAGCCCGTCCGCCGCGGGAAGGACGAGCAATCTGCGGGCGGGGCGTCCCTATGGAGAACCGGCACCTTCGTCAGGTCGGTAAACGTCTTGTTAATCGCGAGCGACTGGTACTCCCGATTGACGGGGTTGCTGAAGATCACCGGGCAGGTCATGCCCAGGGCGAACGGGCTGACGGCGATGCGGAGACTACCCTCCTCTTCGGGCACGGCCAGCGTGCAGTGATGACCGATCGGCATCTTGCCGGAATAGCCTTCGATCACGTGGCTGGTGTAGATCACGTTCTGCCCATCCACGAGGTGGATCTTCTTGGTGATCAGGCCTCGGCGGACGCCGGTCGCCAGGTCCAGCGTCAGCGTCTGGACCTTGCCGTCACGCTCGACGGCCACCCGCCGCCACTTCGACGAAGACGGCTCGCCGTGGCCGGTGTGCTTCTCGCCGTCGACGGTCTCCGCGTTCGCGCCGAACGGCATGCAGAAGAAGTCGCCCCGCAGTGGCACAAGCACGGGGTCGGGCAGGCCGGTCAGGCCCTCATGCTGCCACGGGCTGATGTAGTACGGCTGGACGGGCTTGGCCGTATCCGTGCAGAAACGCACCGGCGCCATGTGCGCCCCGTTGGCCGTGACGAACAGGTCCACTGTGCTGCTGCGGAGGCGCCACCCGGCCTGCGAGTGGTCGACGCTCTCGAGGCCGCTGCAGCCGGCCATCGCCAGCAGCAGACCGACGAGCATAGCGTTTCTCATTCCGACGCCCTTTCCGTTCTTGGAGTGCGGGCCCCCGCGGTCGGCACAGCGCCGGCGTGTACGCGGTGGCCCAATGGACCCCGGTAGCTTCCCGCGCGTCGCAGCCGATCGCCAGGGATTCCCCTCCCGGGCTGCGCGGCCACCTCGGCCATTCCGCCCGGGGTCCGTTCAAGGCGTCCGGCAACGGGCTGGCCGGGTCCTGCCGCGTGCCGCCATCCGAAACATCGCCGAATCACTAACACGGTGTAAATAACCTCTGGCATCACTCGATCCCCCATGATATGCTGCTGTGAAGGTCAAACAATGGCATTGCGCAAATCGACAATGGTCTCATGTAAACAAATGCGGTTTTTTCTTGAGCCCGGTGCCGACGGCCCCGTTGGCAGCAGGGCTCAAGTGCTTCTTCTGACGATTGTTGCGACTGAAACCATGGGCACGACGATTCGGCGGAATCCCTGGAATGTTAAGCGGTGCGATCCGTTTCCGCCCGATGGCGCCGCTGCGGTGTTGAACGAAATGACGGGATCTGACACGGTCGCCGCCAGAGCCTGCCGTCCAAGAGCGGCAGCCGGACGAGTTGGGCTTTGGCAGACCTTCTGTACGTAGCATAATTACCAAAAAGGACTTACAGGCGCATGGCGGCCTGCCCGGAGAGAGCCTACCCCATGAAATCCGAGCGTCACTTCGACGTTCTGGAGAAGCGCGAAGCCTTCGTGCCCATGGAGGCCCGCTCCAAGCGATTCGCGGTGTGGCGCGTCGCTCGGGAGCGCTGGGGGCCGGCATTTCGGACACGCGAACCCAATGTGGACACGCTGTTCTGCGGGATGGTGCTGTCGGGGCAGTTGCGCCTGTGGGACGGCCGAAGAGGCGCGCGGCAGGTGGGCCCCGGAGAGATGCTGCTGGCCGGGGCGGGCGGGCCGCGCGGGTTCGCCGTGCACGATCCGCGGGGCATGGAGATCGTGATGTGGGTGGCCCTGGCCGGGGTGGCCACGGACATGGCGCGATCCGCGTTCCCGGCCTTGCCGGTCTCCTTCCCCGTGCCACGGGCCGGGGCGATGGAGTCGCTCTTTGCGCAATTGCTCGAAGAGGCCGCCGACGGCGGGCCGGAGTCGGGGCGCGTCTGCGGGTGCCTGGCCGAGGCGGTCCTCCTGCAGGCAGCCCGGGCGTGTCGCGAACACACGGGCCGACGCAGTCGGCGCGAGGAGCAGTTTCTCCGCGTGCGTCGGTACGTGCTGGACCACCTGGCCGAGCCGCTGTGCGTTACCGGCTTGGCCCGGGAGATGGGGATCAGCCGGGTGTACCTGCACCGGCTGTTCCGGGAATACGAAGGCGAGCCCCCGCAGATCTGGATTCAACGTCACCGCATGTCGTACGCGGCGTCAATGCTTCAGGACGGAGAGCGTTCTGTGAAGGACGTGGCCGCGGCGCTGGGCTGGGATGATCCCTACGCGTTCAGCCGCTCCTTCAAGCACTTCATGGGCGTCCCGCCGTCTCAGATGCTCCGCCGCGGTCCCAAGCGTCGCCCCAGGCGCGGGGCGCCATCAACGCAAGACAGGAAAGGCAAGTCT
Organism: uncultured Planctomycetaceae bacterium; assembly: GCA_964642165.1. Classification (GTDB taxonomy): domain Bacteria; phylum Planctomycetota; class Phycisphaerae; order SM23-33; family SM23-33; genus CAYRVX01. Next base: position 6,593 of record CAZXOC010000322.1, read on the forward strand.
ACGTGAGCGTATCCAACAGCCCTGCAGGAACCATGTGCGGATTCACCGTCGGCCAGCCCGAGACGATCATCTCACACGGGCGCATGAAGGAGGTGGACATCCGAGGGATCGACGGCAGCTTATATGCCGTCAGTCACAACGGGCAACATCGGTGGTTCTGCACAAACCTGGTCCACATCGTGTGCGGCGACGGCCCGCCGGAAGACCCATTCCAGCGGATCATCGCCAAGTCAGAGTTGCAGGGCCTGCCGAACGCGTACACGGACACGCGATACGGATTCGCAACGGACCACCGCTGGGGCGACGGGCCCACGATCGCGAATGTTTACCTCGATCCCGCCAGTGGCCACATCCTCGGTTTTGTGCACACCGAGTGGACGCTTGAAGCGAGAGACGGAGTCTACTTCCGTCTGGGGCTGGCCATCTCCAAAGACGGCGGCGAGTCCTTTCAATGGTGCGGGCACATCATCGAGCCCGAACTGTCGTATGAGACCTGGAACACGCACTGGCGCGCAGGGAGCGTGGGCGGGCATCACGCCTTCGGCAACATCGGGCTGGCCAACTACGTGATCCGGGGCGGCTACTTCTACCTGTATTACACGGATACGCGGAACAGCCCCAACACCTTCTCGCAGGGAATAGCCGTCGCCAGGGCCAAGGTGGCGGATGTCATCGCCGCCGCGGAGAACCTGCAGGTTACGCCCTGGGCGAAGTACCATGACGGCGCATGGCGCCAACCGGGCAGAGGCGGGACGTTCACGGCGCTGAACATCGAACCCAAGGGCTACCTGCACGGCGACGCGGCCTACAACAGCTACTTGGGCCAGTATGTACTGGTTACCCGACACGGCAAGCACACGGGGCCGGATGGAAGTCGCATGGACACCGGTTCCATCCTGATCGCGTTCTCCGAGGACGGCCTGACCTGGAGCGACTGGCAGAGGGTTCACGCGGACAACCACCTGCACGACTACCCGTCCATCGTGAGCATCGGCGACGACAACGAAGTTCTGGGCCGGGCCTTCTGGGTGTACTACAAGTACTGTTTCAACGACGTGCTGCCCGACTGGGACTGGTACACCAACCGCTGGGACAGAGTACTCGTGACTGTGGACTGACCTGTCAAGCCATGGTCTGCGCCGATAGAGGTCGTTTGACTTTGGAGAGGGACATTCACTATGAAAGATCTAGCCGTCGCATTCGCTATCGCTATCGCCCTCCAGGCGACCACTGTTCAGGCC
>CAZXOC010000323.1:0-7831 GCA_964642165.1 uncultured Planctomycetaceae bacterium
CCGCGGATCGAATCGACGGCGAACTGGCCGCGCCGCGCGCCGTGGACGGGGTCGAGGCGGATGGCCGTGATCGTCTGCCCGGACCACAGCGCGTGCCGCCCCGGGCGTAGGCGGACCTCGTGGAACTCCCCGTCGGCACGCACGGCGAACGCGAGCACCTTGTCCTCCGCGAAGCGCGGGGACGAGGCGGTCGTCCAGTAGAACTGCCCGCCCCGCCCGGCCGTGACGCGAAGACGGATCACCACCACCGGGCAGGCGTCGCCGTCCACGCGCAAGCGCCCCCGGACCAGGTACGGGTCCGGGCCGGTCAGCGTCCCGCACAGCGCCCCGCCGCGGACGGACAGGGCGGCCACGTCGTGCTGGGCGACCCACCCCTCGGCCGACGTGTCGAAGCCAAAGTCGATCGTCGTCGCCAGCCGCGGCAGGCGCTGCACCTCGCGGAACCGCGCGCCCTCGACCCGGACGTCCGATGCGCCGTCGTGGTTGACGCGGATCGACAGGAACGCATACGCCGGGTCGTACCGCCATCCGGCGTCGCCGCCGCGCTCCACGTCGCGCCGCTCGCCCGCGGGCTTGCCGTCGACGGAGACGGCCCCCGGGCGCGAGACGTTCGCCACCAGCACGACGCCCTGCATGCCCTGGGGCCAGGTCACGCGGAAGCGAAGCGCCCCGCCGTCCCACCGGGCGCCGGCGATCTTCCCGGCGGCCGTGACGTGCAGGCGCCGCCGGCCCTCGCCGACGATCACGGTGGCCGGGTCCTCGTCCCGCCCGGTGAGCTTCAGGATGTTCCGAAGGATCTGCCGAGGCGCGAAGACCCACGGGCACTTCTTCGCGTCGATCGCGCTGACGTTGTCCGGCCAGAGCGCCACGTTCTCGCCGTCGAGGTCCTGCTGGTGGACGGCGCTTCGGATGAGCAGCTCGGCGATCCGGCGCCAGGGGCGGCTGTCGTCGAGCTCCGCCAGCTTCAGCAGTGCGTTGGCGTAGCGCAGGCCGTTCCACTGCACCGGGCGGCCGAACCACGAGCCCCGGTACCACGTCGCCCCGAGGACGGGAATGCTCCCGCCGAGGAGGAACGGCTGGTCGGGGTCGTCCCACAGGTAGACGAAGGGCAGCCCGCGGCGCGCCCACGTGACCGCGTCGCCGAGCCAGCGTTTCTCGCCGGAGAAGCGGTAGGCCTCCACGTAGGCGTCGACGGCGTCGGCCGCCGCGAGGATGTCCGGCGTGTGGACGGGCACTTCCCAGACCTGGGCCGCTCGCGGGACGCGGAAGCTCTCCATCCGCTCCAGCGTTCTGCGGATCTCGTCGTAGGCCTCGCGGTCGCCGGCGACGCGGGCGTAGGCCAGCACGAGCGAGGCGTTGCGGGCGCACGTGCCGACCTCGACGGCGTCGTCCGGGCCCAGCTCGTAGTAGTCCCTGCCCTGGAAGACGCCCCGGTCCTTGCGGTCGGCGTCGAAGCGCCACGTGCCGTCGGGCGCCCGGGCGGCCAGCAGGCCGGCGGCGCGGGCGGGGCTCGCCCAGGCCAGGTCCACGCGCCCGGCCGTGCGCTGCGCGTCGTAGCGGGCCTCGCCGCCGACGAGCTTCAGCACCTCCTCGGCGCGGGCGCGGCACTGGCGGCGGACGGGCTCGCTGCCGCCGGCGATCTCGCCCAGCAGCAGGTCGGCCAGGTACGGCCTCGGCCGCACCAGGCGCGACATGAGCGGGTGTCCGCTCTTCGTGCTCCACCACTTGCGCTCGTCGGCGTCCCAGAGCGATTGCAGGTACGCCCGCATGGAGAACTCGATCTCGCCGTCCCACGAGCCGTGCGGCAGGGCAGGCGGCTTCGGCAGGCCGTAGAGACGCAGGTACTCGTCGATCGCGCCGAGCGCGTCGGCGGCTGCGCCGTCGGCGTAGATCCGGCAGCGAAGGCGCAGGGGCCGCCCGGCCTTCACGGGGTACGGGCGGGCGGCCTCGCGGCGGTTGGGCTCGACGAACTCCGGCACCGTGGGCAGGAACAGGCCCATCCGGTGGCCGCGCTGGTTATCCCACCGGTCGGGCGAGGCGAAGACGACCGCCGGCCGATCGCGCCGCTGGTCCCACTGCTGGCGGGCGTCCCACAGCAGGCCCACCGTGCCGTGCCGCGAGTGCACGCCGATGGCGGGGATCGTCACCATGTTCGGGTGGACCACGTAGCGCTCGCGGTGGGGGTGGTCGGCGGCGATGTCCAGCGTGCCGGAGGAGAGCTCCTCGCCGACGAGCCACTCCAGCCCGGGGAAGACCGCCTCGTCGCGGGCCAGCGCGCAGACCCCGGGCCCGTCGAAGGCCAGCAGCCCGGCATCGCGGTCGCAGGCGAGGCGGTAGTCCGCCGCGATCGTCCGGGCGCCGGGCGCCAGCTCGAACGTCGCGGCCAGTCGCCAGACGGCCGGGCGGGGGCCCGGTGAGGCGGCGTGGCAGGTGAACGTCAGGCTCGCGGTCGGCCCGGTTTGGGCCTTCGGCGCGGCGCGGCTGACGAGCATCGCCTCGCGGTGGACCTTGCCGTCGAGTCGCCAGGCCAGGCGGCTCAAGCGCGGCAGCCACGCCACGGTCCGCCAGCCGGCGGGCGTCCTGGCCTGAAGCTCCGCGGGCCCGAAGCCGAAGCCCGCGCGGCGGAAGATCAGCCGCACGTGCTCGTTCTCCAGCACGGCGAGGTCCTTCCCGGACACGGTGCGGAGTCGCCCGGCGGGCGGCGGAACCTTGGCGTCGCGGACGAACAGCAGGCGCGTCTCGGCGGTCGGCGCGTTCGCGGCGTTGTCCGCGCGGACCTCGACCGACGCCGTCAGCCCCACCGGCTCGCCCCGCGGGCGCAGCGAGGTCGACAGGAACACGGCGCGTCCCGGCGGGATCTCCTTCTGCCCGGCGCCGAGGACACCCGCGCCCGCCGTCGTGCGGAAGCGCGCCTCGGGCTTGCGGAGGATGATGTTCCCGGCGTTCCGCAGCACACACTCGAGGCGGACGCGTTGGCCGTGGAGGAAGACCGGTGCGGCCGGGCCGAAGCTCTCCAGGACGAGCTTCGCTGCGAGGGGGAACGCCGTCTCGGTGCGGGCCCGGCCGGCGGCGGCGGTCAGGCCGATCGTCCCCGCCGCGGCGCGCTCGCCCTCGATGGTGAAGACGGCCCGTGTGGTGTCGTCGACGGGCAGGGCGCGGAGGCGCCGCTCGGCGGGGACGGCCTTCAGGCCCCCCGGCAGCGTCAGCCGCACGCGGACGTCCTTCGCCGGCACGTCGCCGGCGTTCTCGATGAGGGCCCGCAGCGTGGCCCGGCGGCCGGGCGCGGCGGCGTCCTCCGCCAGGTGAACGTTGCCGAAGCGCAGGATCTCGCCGACGCGCTCGACGTAGGAGACGTCGTCGAGCAGCAGCTCGCCGGCCCGGCCGGCGATCCGCGCGGCGAAGTGGACCCAGCGGACCTTGGGGTTGTCGGCGAAGTCGTACCTCAGGCGCGCGTGGTGCCAGCGGCCGTCGCCGACGTGCTGCGGCGGCACGAGGAACGTCGCCCGCGCCGAGCCGGTCCCCTCGATGGGGTCGGCGGTCATGGGGATGGCGTAGACGGCCAGGCGGGCGCCGTCGGCGGCGACGGCCTGGTACCAGAAGTCGATGCCGCCCCGCAGGCGGTCGATCATCGCGCCCCGCCGGCCGCTGTGGGCCCGCCAGGCGCGGTTCAGGCCCGTCTCGCGGCCCTTCGAGGCGGCCGTGCGGACCATGCGGAGGGCATACCGGCCGGTGTGGGCGCTGCGTGAGACCGTCACGCCCTGCCCGACGGGCTCCCAGTCGACGGGGAAGCCGCCGGGGCCGAGCCGCTCGAACGAGCCGTTCGTGCAGGGCTCCGCGGCGGGGTCCGCGGCGCCGGCGGCGGCGCACAGGGCCATGCAGACGGGAGCCATCCATTTCGGCATTGCTGTCTCCCACGTGGGGGGCTGGTCGGCGGCCGGCGCCCGGCTCAGGACAGCACGAAGCGCCACAAGGCCCAGGCCCCCACGCCCAGGGCCGCCACAACGGCCAGCCAGAAGAGCATCTTGACCTTCCTGCTTCGCTTCTTGCGGTACTTCAGCACGATGGGCTTGCGCTGGTGGAAGCAGTCGGTGCAGAGGAGCTGGCCGCTCTGCTCCATCATCTGCCCGGTGGGGAAGGAGCCCCCGCAATCCACGCACAACTGCATGGCGGCCGTGGTGGGCTTGGGCCGCTGGGCGGGGCTGCCGGACGGGGGCGTGCCCGGCACGCGGACCGTCTTGCGGCAGCCGGGGCACTCGGTCGTCTGCCCCGCGTAGGACTGCGGCAGCTTGAGGAACTTGCCGCAGACGTGACACCTGAACTCGATCATGGGCGGCGCCCCTCGGGCGCGGCGGCGCCGGCGGCGGTGGGGGGCGGAGAATGGCCCGCCCCGCCGCGGCGGCCCCGGCCGACGTATGTGAATGAGAACAAAAGGCGACGCCGAGGTGGAGGGAGACCTTGGCATCGCCCTGGTTGCCGCATCCCTAGCGCAGGCGGAGGGAGACCCGCGCCATCCTCGGGGTGCAGCAGACGACTCACCCAATTATATCAGGCTGCACAAACCGCCGAACAGGCCCGAAAGGCGTTTTTTTCGTCCCCGGGTCCGTTGGATCCAGCCCCGCCCTGCCAACCTGCCGGCGAGGGTCCGGCCCGTCCATACTCTGATACTCCCCGTCGGCGGGGTTTGTTCAGCCGGCGCTTGGGAAAGGTGGCGGCGGGGCCGGCCGGGGGCATAGAATGCCCGCCCCGGGCGGCGGCGCAGCCCGCGCCGCCGAGGCGGCAGGACGAGACGATGCCCTCGCAGCCAGAGCGCGTGCTTGAGACGGTCGGCGGGCCGCTGCGCCTGCCCGCTTTTCTGCCCGACGCGACGCGGGCGGTCGTGCGGTGTGTGGACTCGGCCGACCTCGCCGCCGCGGGCGTGCAGGGGCTCGTGGCGTGCGCGTTTCACCTGGCCCGCCGGCCGGGAACCCAGGTCCTCCGCGCCGCCGGCGGGCTGCACGAGTTCATGGGCTGGCGGCGGCCGGTCCTGCTGGACTCCGGGGGCTTCCAGGTCTTCTCGCTGCTGCGAGACTCGCCGAAGCTCGGGCGCGTCACGAAGCAGGGCTTCCAGTACCGGCGCGAGGCGGGCGAGCCCCGGAAGCTGCTGACGCCCGAGAAGTGCGTCCGCCAGCAGCTCCGCATGGGCGCCGACGCGGTCGTCTGCCTGGACCACTGCACGCACGGCGAGGCGCCCGCGGAGGTGCAGCGCCGCAGCGTCGAGCACACCATCGCCTGGGCGCGCCGCGGCCGGGAGGAGTTCCAGCGCCTCGCGGGCGACCGTCCCCGGCGCCCGATGCTCTTCGCCGTCGTCCAGGGCGGGCGCGACCCGGACCTCCGCCGGCGCTGCGCCGAGGCGCTGCTGGAGATCGGCTTCGACGGCTACGCCTACGGCGGCTGGCCCATCACCGGCGACAACGAGCTGAGCGAGATGGTGCACCTGACGGCCGAGCTGCTCGCCGGCCGCGGGCCCCTCTGGGCGCTCGGCATCGGCAAGCCCGAGCACGTGGTGACCGCCGCGGGGCTCGGCTACGACCTGCTCGACTGCGTGATCCCCACGCGCGACGCCCGCCACCGGCGGCTGTACGTCTGGCGCGACGAGCCCGCCGCGGGCGCGCGGTTCTACGAGCAGCTTTACATCCAGGACGAGAGGCATACCCGCGACGCCGGGGCGGTGGACGCCACCTGCGACTGTGCCTGCTGCCGCGAGTACTCCCGGGGCTACCTGCACCACCTGTTCCACATCGGCGACGCGCTGGCCTCGCGACTCGCGACGATCCACAACCTCCGCTTCTACACCCGCCTGATGGCGCACCTCCGCGGCGAGTGACGCCGCGCCCCGCCCCGCCCGCCTGCCGGTCGGGACGCCTCCACGCCAGGTGCGGCCTTGCTGTCCGGCCTGCGGCGCGGCATATTCGTGGGCCGGAGCCCGGGCGGTCGGGTGACCGGCGCTTGGGCAGGGCGGCGTCTTCGCCCCACGCGGCCGGGGCGAGGGCGCCCGGGTTGGCTCCGGCGGATCGGCCGCGGGAGACCGGCATCATGAGAAGCACGAGATGGGTCGCATTGGTGGCGGCGATGGCGCTGGCGAGCGGGGTGGCGGGGGCCCGCCAGCGAGGGCGCCGCCGGGGCGCCGAGCCGGAGGAGGGCCTCTACGACCAGCTCCTCCGGGAGTGCAAGCTCACGGCGAAGCAGCAGGCCGACGTGAAGGCGAAGCTGAAGGCCCGGGACGACGCCCTGGCCGCGTGGGACAAGGCCAACGCGGAGAAGATGGAGGCGGCCGAGACCGCCTCCCGGGACGCCCGCTCCGGCGGCGACGCCGACGCGAGGAAGAAGGCGTCGGGCGCGCTGCGGGCGCTGCGGACGGCGCGGGAGGAGTCCGCCGCCCAGGCGACCGCCGCCGTCACCGCCGTACTCACGCCCGAGCAGAAGGCGGCCTGGGACGGCTACCAGCTCTACCAGTCCATCGCCGGCAGGTACCGCCGGGCCGAGCTGACCGAGGAGCAGTTGGCGAAGATCAAGGTCGGCTGCGCCATCGCCGCGAAGGAGCTGGGCGAGATCGGCGACGAGGACCGCAAGGCCAAGAAGGCCCAGCGCGACGTCACCACCAAGCTGCGGTGGGGGATCGACGCGTTCGTCCTGACGCCCGAGCAGCGCGAGACGCTTGCCCGCCAGCCCGCGCGCAGAGGCAGGAAGGCCAAGGACGAGCCGTAGGCGCCCGCCCGCGCGCGGCCTCACCGCAGCGGCGCGGCGTTTAATGCGTCGTGATGGAGAAAAAGGGGTCAGGCTACTTTTCTGAAAAAGTAGCCTGACCCCTTTTTGAGCCTCGACCCCTTTTTGAGGCCAGAGGCAGGAAGGCCAAGGACGAGCGGTAAGCGCCCGGCCCGCGCGGCCTCACCGCGGCGGCGCGGCGTTTAACGCGTCGTGAGATTCCCGGTTCCGGTAGAGGGTGGAAGGAGAATCGCGATGCGAACGTGGGTCGTGGGATTGCTGTGCTGTGGGCTGCTGATGGCCGCCGCACCGGCCGCGCTGGGGCAGGCCGCCGGGGACGCCGCCATTCAGGAGGCCAAGCGGAAGTACGAGGCCCTCCGCAAGGAGTACGACGCGCTGCGGAAGGAGATGGGCGCGTTTCGCAGCAGGCACGACAAGGACGCGGAAGTAGCCGCCGCCCGGAAGGCCGCCGACGCCGCGCGGAAGGCGTACGACGGGTCGCTGAAGACCTCCGCCGCCGTCGCGGAGGCCAAGAGGGCCGTCGACGAGGCGCGGAAGAAGCTGAACGCCGAGGTCGAGCTGGCGGTGGCCGCCGACGCCGAGGCCGCCCCCGTCCTCAAGAAGTACCAGGACGCCACCAAGCGCCTCGCCGCGCTCAAGGAGGAGGTCAAGGCGCTGACGACCGAGCAGAGGAAGCTCCAGAGCGAGCTGTCCACCCACCGGCGCCGCGTCTCGCGGAACAGGGAGGTGGGCAAGGACGCGCGTGCGGCCGTGTCGGCGGCGGACAAGGCCTACGCGGACGCGGTGAAGAAGGACGCCGCCGTCCAGGCCGCCAAGACGGCCGCCGACGAGGCCCGCGACAAGTACGGCAAGCTTCGCCAGGCCAAGATGACAGCCGACCCGGCGTACGGCACGCTGATGCAGAAGGCGAAGGACCTGGACAAGCAGATGCGGGCCCTGCGCGACCAGATGCGCCCCCGGCGCGGCCGCAAGACTCGCAAGCCGAAGAAGACCGAGTAGCTCGGGCGACGGGGCCCCGGATGTGCGATCGGGCCGGTCCCGTGCAGGGGGCCGGCCCGATGCCGAAAAA
>CAZXOC010000324.1:0-3040 GCA_964642165.1 uncultured Planctomycetaceae bacterium
TGTGAGCGGCGCCGTAGGCTTCGAGGGCCCAGACCTCCATCTCGCCGAACCGCTGCCCGCCCGAACGCGCCTTGCCACCCAGGGGCTGCTGGGTGATCAGCGAGTAGGGGCCCGTCGCCCGGGCGTGGATCTTCTCGTCCACCAGGTGGTGGAGCTTGTTCATGTAGATGTACCCGACGGCGACCTTCTGCTCGAACGGCTCGCCGGTCCTGCCGTCGTGCAGCGAGATCTTGCCGTCCTCGGGCATCTCGACGAGCAGCTCCGCGGTGTCGCCGGCCTTGTGGATCACCCCCAGGTCCTCCTTGCGCTGCCGGACGTACTTGTTGGCCTCGCGGATGCAGTCGAAGATCTCTGCCTCGGTCGCGCCGTCGAAGACGGGGGTGATGGCCTTGAAGCCCAGCACGGCGGCGGCCCAGCCCAGGTGCGTTTCGAGGATCTGGCCCAGGTTCATCCGCCCGGGCACCCCGAGCGGGTTGAGCACGATGTCCACGGGCGTGCCGTCATCGAGGAACGGCATGTCTTCCACCGGCAGGATGCGGGCGATGACGCCCTTGTTGCCGTGGCGTCCGGCCATCTTGTCCCCCACCCCCAGCGTCCGCTTGGTCGCCACGCGAACCTTGACCATCTCCAGCACGCCGCTGGGCAGCTCGTCGCCGCGCTTCATGTGGTCGAGCTTCCGCTCCGTCTCCGCCTGGATCTCCTGGATTCGCGGCCAGTACCTGTCGTGGATCGCCTTCGCCTGCTGGCGGGGGCCGGCCTTCGACGTCTTGATCCACTTGGGGGAGAAATTCTCGATCTGTTCGAGGATGACCTCGTCGTTATCGCTCAGGCCGACCTTCTGCTTCGTGGAGGGGTCGACCATCGACCCGCCGAGCACCTCGCCGATCTCTCCCGCCATCAGGCGGAAGACCTTGATCATGCGGGCGTTCATCTGCGCCCGGTAGTGCTTGCGGTCGCGGTCGAGCTCCTTCTTCTGCTCGTCGGTCATGTGCACGCGCCGGCTGAACCGCCGCGTCGCGACGACGACGCCTTCCTCCCCGGCCGGCAACTCCAGACTGTCGTTCTTCACGTCCTCGCCCGCCCGCCCGAAGATCGCGTGCAGGAGCTTCTCTTCCGGGGACAGCTCGCTCTTCGACTTCGGGGAGACCTTGCCGGCGAGGATGTCGCCCGGCCCGACGCGCGTGCCGACCCGGACGATGCCGTTGGCGTCGAGATTGCGCAGGGCCTTCTCCGAGACGTTCGGGATGTCGCGCGTGAACTCCTCGCGCCCCAGCTTCGTCTCGCGGATCTCCACCTCGTACTCCTCGAGGTGGATGGAGGTGAAGGTGTCTTCCTTGACCAGCTCCTCGCTGATGAGGATGGCGTCCTCGAAGTTGTAGCCGTCGAACGGCATGAAGGCGACCAGCAGGTTGCAGCCGAGCGCCAGCTCGCCGTGGCAGCAGGCCGACCCGTCGGCGATGATCTGGCCCTTCTTGACGCGCTGGCTCTCCGTGACGATGGGCTTCTGGTTGAGGCACGTCCGCTCGTTGAGCTTCGCGAATTTGCGCAGCTCGTACTCGTCGGCGTTGTCGATGGTGACGGAGCGGGAGTCCACGTGGGTCACGATGCCGCCCTTGCGGGCCTTGATGACCATGCCGGAGTTCTCGACCACGGCGCGTTCCATGCCCGTGGCGACGATGGGCGCCTCGGTGCGGATGAGCGGCACGGCCTGGCGCTGCATGTTGGAGCCCATCAGGGCCCGGTTGGCGTCGTCGTGCTCCAGGAAGGGGATCAGCGCGGCCGACACGCCCACCGTCTGCTTCGGCGAGATATCGACGTACTCGACCTCCTTGCCGGTCACCAGCCCCAGCTCGCCCTTGGCCCGGGCCAGCACGCCCTGCTTCGGCAGGCGGTCCTTGCCGCTCCTGGCGTCCCGGATCAGCGCGTTGGGCGGGGCGAGGATCGCCTCCATCCCCTCGTCCGCCCGCAGGTAGGCGATCTTGTCGGCCACCACCCCGTCGGACACCTTGCGGTACGGGGTGGTCAGGAAGCCGTACTCGTCCACGCCGGCGTAGATGCCGAGCGAACTGATCAGCCCGATGTTGTTGCCCTCGGGCGTCTCGATGGGGCAGATCCGCCCGTAGTGGCTGATGTGCACGTCGCGGACCTCGAACCCGGCGCGCTTGCGGTTCAGCCCGCCCGGGCCCAGCGCGCTGAGCCTGCGCTCGTGCGTGAGCTGGCTGAGGGGGTTCTGGGTGTCGACCACCTGGCTCAGCTCGCCCCGGCCGAAGAAGTAGTCGATGCTCGACGAGATGCTCTTGGAGTTGACCAGCTCGGCGATCTTCGTCAGCTCGTCGGGGTTCTTGAGGCTCATCCGCTCCTGGACGGTGCGGCGCAGCTTCAGGAAGCCCTTCCGCAGCTCGTCGGTGGCCAGCTCGTCGATCGTCCGCAGGCGGCGGTTGCCCAGGTGGTCGATGTCGTCCACCACGCCCTCGCCGCCGCGAAGGTGCAGGATGTACTTCAGCGTGTTGACGAAGTCCTCCGGGCGGAGGGTCATCTCCTTCTCGTCCAGGTTTTCGTGGCACTTGCGGTTGATGCGGAAGCGGCCGACCTTCCCCAGATTGTACCGGCGCGGGTTGCCGAACCGATCGGCGATGAACTCCCGGGCGGCCTTGGGCGAGCGGGGAACCCCGGGCCGCAGGCGGGCGTAGATCTTCAACAGCGCTTCCTCGGCGTTGGCGCAGGGGTCCTCATGAAGCGTTTGGATCATGAGGGGGTCGTCCACGTTGACCAGGGCGTTCAGGTTCTCCAGGCCGCTGCTGCGCAGCTCATGGATAAGGTCGGGCGTGAGGACGCCTCCGGCGCGGGCGACGGCCTCGCCCGTGGTCGTGTCCACCACCTCGTCGGCCAGGTAGCGGCCCGCCAGCTCCTCGATGTTGCGGACCCGCTTGAGGTTGACGGTCTCGTGTTCGTAGAAGAGGGCCAGGATCTCCGCATCGGTGGCCTGGTCGGGAAACATGGAGCGAAGCAGCCACGTGGCGGGCATGCGCCCCCCCTGGCC
>CAZXOC010000324.1:3050-7746 GCA_964642165.1 uncultured Planctomycetaceae bacterium
CGACGTATCTCATGGCGTTGGCCATGTCCTGCGGCTGAAGGGTCATGACCTTCTCGGGCGCGTCTTGGTTGAACTTGCGGTTCAGGCGGAACCGCCCCACTTTCCCCAGGCGGTAGCGGTTCTCGTCGTAGAACTTCTCCTTGAAGAGCGTCTTGGCCTTGTCCTCCTGCGGGGGGTTGCCCGGGCGGAGGCGCATGTAGATCCTCAGCAGCGCGTCGCCGTGTTCCTTGGAGGCGTCCTCCATCAGCGTGTTGAGCATGAGGGGGTCGGTGACCTTCTCGATGACCTCGAGCTTCTTGACGGGCGACGAGGCGATCTTGGTGAGGGCCTCGCCGATCTGCCCGCCGGCGGGCAAGGCCACCTCGCCGCTGTCGGGATCGACGAACGGCTCGACCACGTACATGTCCACGCGGAGCTTGTCCACCGGCAAGGTTCGGGTGGGGTGGAACTCGCGGATGATGTCGGCGTCGGTGCTGTACTTGTCGTCCATCGCCCGAAGGAACATGGTGGCGGGGGTCTTGCTGGACTGGTCGATCCGGATCGTCAGCGCATCCTTCTTCGTGACGGCCATCTCGATCCAACTGCCCCGTTCGGGGATGATCCTCGCCCCGTGCAGCGGGCGGTCGGACTCCTGCATCTCGACGGTGAAGTCCACGCCGGGCGAGCGGTGGAGCTGCGAGACGATGACGCGCTCGGCGCCGTTGATGATGAACTCCCCGCCGCCGATCATGATCGGGACTTCGCCGACGTAGATGCTCTCTTCGAGGACTTCCTTGCTGTCCGTGCGGCTGAGGCGGCAGCGGATGCGAAACGGCATGCCGTAGGTCAGGCGCAGGTCGCGGCACTCCTGGGGGTCGTAGCGGGGCTCGCCCAGCTCGTAGTAGAGGTACTTCAGGGTCATCTGCCCGTCGTAGCTGATGATGGGGAAGATCTCCTGGAGCAGCCCCTCCAGGCCTTCGGGGTTGCGTTTGGCCGGCTCGGTGGCCTGTTGCAGGAACCGCTCGTAGCTGGACAACTGGATGTCGATGAGGTTCGGCACGGGGGCGGCATCGCCCACCTTCGAGAAGTCCCGGATCCGATCCATTGGCAGCATGGGATGGTCCTCTCACCCGCCCGCGCGGGGCGGGAACACTTGCTGGCTACTTGACCTCGACGGTCGCGCCGGCCTCCTCCAGGGTCTTCTTGGCCTCTTCGGCCTCTTCCTTGGGGACGCCTTCCTTGACCGGCTTGGGCACGCCCTCGACCAGGTCCTTGGCCTCCTTCAGGCCCAGGCTGGTCAGGCTGCGCACCGCCTTGATGACCTGGATCTTCTTGTCGCCGAAGTCCTTGAGGACGACGTCGAAGGAGATCTGCTCGATCTCTTCCTCGGCGGCGCCCCCGGCGCCCGGGACGGCCTGGGCCATGATGGCGGCCCCCGCAGCCGGCTCGATGCCGTGGGCGTCCTTCAGGTAATCCTTGAGGTCCACCGCCTCCTTCAGCGTCAACCCGGCCAGCTTGTCCCCAAGGGCCTTGATCTCGTCGCTGAACTCCCGGGCGGCTTCGGCGCTTGCAGTCGCTTCTTCGGACATGTTGCTACACCTTCTATTGTAGGCACCGGCCACGCGGGGGTTGCCGGCCTGATAGGCGGGAATCCCATCGATTCCCATTTAAGCCCACGAGGGACCCAATCCGCAGCCGACGCCGTGCGCGGCATTCGTCTCGTCTCATCTGGCAGCTCAGGCGGCCTCGGCGTCTTCCGAGCCGCCGCGCGTCTCCTCGATGGCCTTCAGGATGCCGGCGAGCTGCCCGCCCGGGCCGATCAGGCATCCCGCCAGGTTCGCCCCGGGCGACAACACGCAGCCGAGCCCCTGCGCGACGGCCTCGTCCCGCGTGGGGTAACTGCTGAGGGTCTCGATCTCGTCCGTGCCGAAGACATGCCCCTCCATGAACGCCGCCTTGACGGTCAGGTTCGGGGTCTCCCGGTGGATCTCCAGCAGCTCGCGGACGACGGTCACGACGCTGTCGGCGCCGTAGGCCACGGCGGACGCCCCGTTCAGCAGCCCCCCGACGGGCTCGATGCCGAGCTCCCGGAACGCCTGCCGCGCCAGGGAGTTCTTGACCACCGTCATCCGGATGTCCTTCTCGCGCAGGCGAGCGCGAACCTGGTTCGTCGTGCCGGCGTCCACCCCCTGGAAGCCCACGATCGCCAGTTGCGTCACGCCCGCGAACCGCCGGGTCAGCTCGTCGCGGATCAGTTTCTTGACCGGTTTGCTCATGGCTCGACTCGCCTTCGCGGCTACGACAGGTCCACCCGCACCGCGGGGGACATGGTGGCCGATATGCAGACCTTCTTGACGTACGTGCCTCGGGCCGTCGGCGGGCGAAGCTTCTTGATGTGGACGAACATCGCCTCGATGTTCTCGACCAGCTTCTGCGGCTCGAAGCTCGACCTGCCCACCGGCACGTGGATGTTCCCGCCGTCGTCGTTGCGGTACTCCACCTTGCCGGCGGCGTACTCCCGGACCGCCGTGGCGACGTCCTCCACGACCGTGCCGGTCTTCGGAGAGGGCATCTTGCCCTGCGGGCCGAGCGTCCGTCCCAGCCGCGAAACGCTCCGCATCAGCGCCGGCGTCGAGATCGCCACGTCGAAGTCCATCCAGCCGTCCTGGATCTTCTGGATCAACTCGTCGCTGCCGGCCTCGACGGCCCCGGCCTCGACGGCCTTCTCCACGTCCTCGCCCTCGCAGAAGGCGATGACCCTCCTGGCCTTGCCGATGCCGTGCGGTAGCGAGAGCGACCCGCGAAGCGCCTGGTCGGCCTGGCGGGCGTCGATGCCCAGGTGCATCGTCAACTCGACGGTCGGGTCGAACTTGCCGCCGGTGAAGCCCTGGACGATCTTGACCGCCTCGGCCACGGGCACCGCCTGTTTCGGCACCTTCTCGATCCACTGGCGGTACTGCTTGCCGTGTTTCTGCCTTGCCATGCGAATGCCCTTCCGTCCACTCGGACTCCCACGAAGAACCGGCCCGTGGTCAGGCCCGACGCCCTCGGCGTCACACGTCTCGCTGCCGGCGAGTGGCGCAGCTCGCGGCCCGCCCGCCGGGCGAAACGCCTACTTCTCCACCGTGATGCCCATGCTCCGCGCGGTGCCCTCGATGATGCGGCAGGCGCGGTCCATGTCGCAGGCGTTGAGGTCGGCGAACTTCCGCTCGGCGATCTGGCGGACCTGCTCGGCGGTGACGGTGCCGACCTTCTCGCGGTTGGGCACGCCGGAGCCCTTGGCGATCTGGGCGGCCTCCTTCAGCAGCGCCGCCGCCGGCGGGCTCTTCGTGACGAACGTGAAGGTCCGGTCGGCGTAGACCGTGATCACCACGGGGATCGGCATGCCGTTGTGTTCTCTCGTCCGCTCGTTGAACTGAGAGACGAACTGCCCGATGTTGACGTTGTGCTGGCCCAGCGCCGGGCCGATCGGCGGCGCGGGGGTCGCCTCGCCGCCCGGGGCCTGCAGCTTGATGGTTGCAGCGATTTCCTTGGCCATGTTCCGCTACCTTCGTGGGTCTCGACAGCGAGCCCGGCGTCCGGTCCCCGGGTTCCGCTGATCAAGTAAGGCGGGCTGTTCGACGGGCTGCCTGCGCACTAGGCCTTTTCCACCTGCCAGTACTCCAGCTCGACCGGGGTCGCCCGGCCGAATATGGTCACCTCCACCCGGATCAGCCCTTTGTCCGGCAGGACCTCGTCCACGGCGCCCTCGAAGTTCTCGAAGGCCCCCTCTTTGATCTTGACGATCTCCCCCTTCTGGAAGTCCACCGAGACCGGCGTGCCTTCCTGGGCCTTCTCCACCTGCATGAGCATCTTGTCCACGTCCGGGCCCCGCATGGGCGTCGGGCGCCCCGAGGCGCCGATGAAATCGCCCACGCCGGTCGTCTCGCGGATCAGAAACCAGGCCTCTTCGCCGATGCGGCCGTCCTCCTCCAGCTCCATCTCGACGAACACGTACCCGGGGTACATCTTCCGCTCGACGAACTTCTTCTCTCCGCTGCGCCCGCGGGGGGACGGCCGGCGCTCGGTCGGCACGAGGATCCGCCCGATCTTGCCTTCCAGGCCTTCGATCTTGACCTTCCGCTCGAGCGCCTCCCGGACGATCTCTTCCTTGTTGGAGGCAACCCGAAGGACGTACCATTGTTTGGCCATGGGTGTGCTTTCGTCCGAGGGGGCCTATCCGCCCATCACGCCCATTGTCTGGAACAGCAGCGCGAAGGCGGCGTCCACGGCGTACAGAAGCCCGGCCAGGATGAACGTCGCGACGATCACGACCTTCGTCGAGCCCACGATTTCCTTCCTGCTCGACCAGGAGACCTTCTTCATCTCGCCCTCGGTGGCGATGAGGAAGTCGGCGGACTTGCGGCGGTTGACCATCCAGAAGATGAACAGGGCCAGCGCGACCAGCAGCGTCGCCGGCACGCCGAACTGGATGAGCGGCATGGCCGTGTACGCCGAAAGCTTGTCGCTCAAGGCCATCGACGCGCCCAGGCCGATCACCATCACCGCCACGAACGTGATGGTCCGTGAGTACCGTCCCTGGCCTCGCTTGTAGATCTCGAACATTCCCACGACGCACGTATCCTTGGCTGTTCCGGCGCCACGTCGGCGGCATCGCGCACCCACCACGGCAGGGAGGACTCGAACCCCCAACCTGCGGTTTTGGAGACCGCTGCTC
>CAZXOC010000325.1:0-7744 GCA_964642165.1 uncultured Planctomycetaceae bacterium
GTGCTAGTCAACTACGCCTGCCACCCCGTCAACCTCCACTCGTCGGGACAGATCACGCCGGACTTCCCCCACTACGTGGCCGAGGCCGTTGGCAAGGGCCTGGCGACCGAGGCGCCGGTCCTGTATCTGACCGGCGCGTGCGGCGACCTGAATCCGGCGAACTTCGAGAAACGGCCTTCCGAGGCCGCCGCGGCCGAGACGGGGCGGAAGATCGCCGAACGAGCGGGCGAGATGCTGGCGACCGTCGAGGCGCACGCGGACGCGCCGCTGGCGTTCGCCGCGGCGGACGTGGACGTTCGGCTCCAGCCGCTGCCCGCGCGGGAGGAGCTTGAGCACCTTATCGCTCTGCGATCGGAGAAGATGGCCCAAGAGGAACCGTCGCCGACGAACTGGGCCTATTGTGGGCACCGGGCGGCGATCGACTGGGCGACGGAGGCGATCGCAACGATCGAACAGGGGCGCGAACGGGAGACGGCGCCGGTGGCGCTCCAGGCGGTCCGCATCGGCGACGCCGCCCTCGCGGCCGTGCCGGGCGAGCTGTTCGCCGAGTTCGGCCGACGGATCGCTGAATGCGGCGTGCTGCGGCACACGTTCGCCGTGACGCTCGCCAACGGCTGCATGGGGTACTTCCCCTCGCCGGCAGCGTACGAGAAGCGGACGTACGAGGCGGTGGACTGCCCGCGGTTCGTCGGGCTCCAGCTCTTCGCACCGGACGTGGGCCGGCGCATCTGCGAGGGCGCGATCAAGATGCTCCGTCGCCTGCCGCACCTGGCGCGGAACCCGCGAAGCCGGCGGCTGTGGGGCCGGTCGTGCAACGTGATCGTCGGTGGCGGGCAGGCCCACAAGCGGCCGGTCAAGTACATGTACCGCGGAGGGCCGGCGTTCGCCGCCCGGGCCAAGGGCAGCCGGTTCTGGGACGACGACGGCCACGAGTACCTCGACTATCTGCTGGGCTACGGGCCGATCGTGATCGGGCACGCCGACGACGAGGTCGACGACGCCGTTCACCGCCAGATGGCCGACGGGACGGTCTACAGCGTCGAGCATCCGCTGGCAATCGATCTGGCCGAGCGGCTCTGCGAGCTGATTGCCTCGGCACAGATGGTGATGTACTTCATCGGCGGCAGCGCCGCGACGCTGGGGGCGATCCGCTGCGCCCGGGCCCACACGGGGCGCGAGCGGATCGTTCGTTGCGGGTATCACGGCTGGTACGACGCCTTCGCGCCCGTCCCGCGCGGCGTGCCAGCCGGCGCCCGCCGGCTGGTCGCGGACGTCCCGTACAACGACCTGCCCGCACTGCGCCGCCGACTCGAGGAGAGCCCCGGCGAGGTCGCCGGCGTGATCATCGAGGCGGTGCAGGGCGACGGGCCCGGCCCGGAGTACTTCCCCGGCGTGCGGCGGCTGTGCGACGAGCACGGGGCCGTCTTCATCCTGGACGAGGTCAAGACGGGCTTCCGCTTCGGCCTCGGCGGGGCGCAGGCGGCGCTGGGCATCGAGCCGGACCTGAGTTGCTTCGGCAAGGCGATGTGCAACGGGTATCCCGGCAGTGTGGTGGTCGGGCGGCGCAGCGTGCTCGAGGCGCGCCAGGACGTCTTCCTCGCCGCCACGTTCCATGCCGACCTGCTGTCGATCGCGGCCGCCCGGGCGGTCATCGACATCCTGCGCCGCCGCGAGGGCATCGCCCACTTCCAACGACTGGGCCGGCGGCTGATCGACGGGATCAACGGCGTCTTCCGCGACGTCGGCTTCCCTTGCCAAATGGCCGGCCACCCGCCGATGCCGGCTCCCGCGGAAACGGCCCCCGACGACCCCGAGAATCCGATCCCGCCGCAGTGGCGGGGCGAGGCGCTGTCGGCTTGGTGCGCGGCCCTCCAGCGGCGCGGGGTGTACGCGACGGGGCACCCCTGGTTCCTGTCGCTGGCGCATACGGACGAGGACATCGAGCACACCATTGCCGTCGCCGCCGACGCGGCGGCCGAGGCGCGGGCGGAACTGGGCTGAGGGTGCCCGGGCTTCGGTCCGAGAGGGACTGTGCAGGTCCGGACCGGGCCACACGCCGTTCAACGATCATGGACGAACACACATCCGCCCTTGGCCCCCGAAGGAGATGAGCGTGAGGTGCGTCAGTCTGGGTCTGATGGTCGCGTTGGTGGTCCCGACGGCGACGGCGGGAGTGGCGGTCAAGGACGTTGCCCATCCCTTCCTGCTCTGGACGAAGGCCGAGGCCGCGGCGCTGCGGAAGCGGATCGAGGCCGACCCGCTCGCGAAGAAGCAGTACGAGCTGATGCAGACTTCGCCGAGGAACGGCAACCCGACGATGCTGAACCTCTTCAAGTGCCTGGTCATGGGCGACCAGTCGGCGGGCGATCGCGAACGGAAGGCCCTGCTCGGCTTCATCGGCACCAAGCCCGTGCCGATGACCTGGGACGTCGACCCCAGGACGCTGAAGTGGAACAAGGGCATGCCGTCGTACGGCGACCGCCACATGCGAGACGAGCAGACGCTTCACACGCTGCGGTACGACGTGCTCTATGACCGGCTGACCGACGCTCAGCGGGCCGGCGTCGAGAAGGCAATGCGGGACTACATCGCGTTCCATCTCGACGGGCACAAGCCCTGGCACCCGGACTTCCGGTACGACCGGACGAGCTGGCTGCCGAACATGCACTGGCCGCGGGCGATCGGGACACACCTGATGGCCGTCGCGATGAAGGACAGGAAGCTCATCGAGGCGATGTTCCGATCGCAGGGCGGATGGAAGTGGTTCTTCGACGAGTACATCGCTGACGGGCGCTTTTACATGGAGGAGTTTGGCAAGTACTACTCCAACATCGGCACGATGCTGACGTACTGCGAGGGCCTCGAGCGGCTGGGCCTGGGGCAGTACGGCTACGGGTACACCGGCGCCGGCGGGGCGACCATGAGGAAGTACCTCGAGATGCCGATCTGGATCGGCCTGCCGCGCCAGGAATGCGCGGCGGGGGGCATGCCGCACTACCCGGCCGTGGCGATGGGCGATGCGGGGGAGTTGGAGCTGGTCCGTGGTCATGCCCCGCCCAGGGCGGGCGGCAAGAGCAGCGGCGGCAATCGGTGGTGGTCGACTGCGCACATGAACGGCCCGCTGCCGAAGATGCAGCTCCCGATGTGGTTCGAGGCCGGCCATCGACGCTGGCCGGACGCGGGCTTCGACTACTTCCTCGCCCAGCTTCGGGGACCCGGCGAGAAGCTCTACCTGCCGACGCTCTACTACGGGCTCGGGCCGATCGACCCGGAGGAGGTCTCCCCGCCGCCGGCGCCGTCGTACGTCAGCCGCCAGCGCGGCTTCGCCCTGCTGCGGGCGAATGAGAGCCCGGGATACTGGGAGTCCGACGCGCCCGCCGTCGCGCAGCAGTTCGGCATGTATTACGTCCACTACGTCCACGACTGCTTCGCGATGCTCGGCTACTACGCCAAGGGCCGGTGCATCTACAAGCGGATGGGCCGGCCGAAGGGGCGCAGGGGCTACGCCGGCGGCGACCCGTGGAAGGACCACGTCCGAGGGCATTGCGGCGTGGTCGTCGACGGCCTGAAGGCCAAGCCCGTGGACAACGGCAACAACGGCTGCGCGAACCAGCGGATTCGTGAGCGGCTTGTGCCGAAGGTGAAGTTCTGTGCCGCGCAAGCAGCCGGGATCTATCCGGACGTCCGCCTTGAGCGCGCGCTGTTCCTGACGCGGGAGTACCTACTGGGCGTGTTCGCCCTGAGCAGCCCCAAGCCCCGCGTCTACGATTGGCAGGTCCTGGCGTTCGGCGAGGCCGTCGGCGTGGCAGGCTGGCAGGCGCTCGAGGCGATCGGCGACGACGCGACACGCAAGCGCTTCACCAAGCCGCACCTGTCCGCCACGAAAGTCACCCTCCCCGACGCGAAGCCGTGGTCGGTGGTGGTCATGCAGGACGACGTCGCCGCGCCGCGCGGCGTCGGCGTGCGCCTGTCCATGCTCGCCGAGAAGGGCACCGGGGTGCTCGTCGCGACCCCGCCCGGCGTGGACGAGGGCAAGGGCACGGCCGTGATGGCCACGCGTACGAAGCCGACGACCGTCTTCGCCGCGCTGCACGAGCCGTTCGAGGGCGGACAAGCGAAGGCGCCGACCACGACATTCGAGCGCATCGAGCAGAACGAGTGCGGGCTCGCGGTCCGAATCGTGGGCACAGGCGTCGACGACCGCGTGTTGTTTCGTTACGGGGAGGGCGTCGATCTGCCGGTGACCCTCACGGGCGGCGAGGAGTCCTTCACCTTCGCCGATCACGTCTGGCTTCGCATCTCCGGGCAAAGCGTGGAAGCCTACGGCGATCTGCGAGCGATGCGCCTCCGGGTTGCCGGGGCACCAAGGCTCTCGCTCAACGGGCGGGCCACGCCCGCCAAGGTACAGGGCGGGTTCCTGGCCTTCTCCGCCGAGTAGCTTCTCCCGCGGCGAAGCCTCTGGCTGGCATGTGCCCGTCGCGGGGAACGTTCCCCGGGATCCGCTTCGTCAATCCTGCTCTGCTTGCCGCATGAGCTTCAGCCACTTGGCGGCCGCGGCGGCTTCCGGCGTGTCCGGGAGGTCCGTCACCACCTTCTGCAACGCCGTTCGCCGGACGCGCGCGGTTCTCAGCCGGGCGGCAAGAATCGCCATCGGCGTATCGTGCAGGCTGAACGATACCGGGGTGACCTTGGGCGAGGGAGCCGGGGCGCTGGGATCGATCTGCTCTTTGCGCAGCTCGTCGATGGGCTTGTGGATCATCGCGCCGAGGGACATCATGGACCACCCTTGACTGCCGCTGCGCACAACGGCCGTGAGGACGTGCCGGCCTTTGCTCGCCGCAGCGCTCCACGTGTGGGCGTTGAGCGTTCTGGGGTTCATCCCGTTGCCCTTCTCCACGGTGCTGTAGACGAGTTTTCCATCCAGGTACCACAGCATCCACCAGTCGGCCGAGCAGTTCACCACCAGCGTGCCGTCCTTGTCGCAATCGATGTGGGCGAAGCAGTAGGCCGTCTGGCTCGTCACGAACTTGCCGTCCCTCTTGACGCCCATCCCCTTCAGGTCCAGCCACCCCTGTTCGTCGGCGTCTCGGGGCTTCAGTTCGTAAGACCGGCCGCCAACGGCAAGCGTGTCGGGGATGCGCTTCAGCTGGTCCGGAGGCGCGAGATCGACCGATTCGGGCGCGCCGCCGGCGACCATCCACCGCTTGGGCCAGACCAAAGGCGAAGCGGTCTCTTTCGCGAGGGCTTCGCGCACGTCAAGGGGAGGCAGGGGCCTCTCGAAGCACTCCGGCCTGACTCGCACAAGCAGCGGGTACACGCCCGCCTTCAGGTGGAGCCGTTGACCGGCCCGGACCTTCAGCCCCCCCAGCCACACGTCCAGACCATTTCGGGGCACGTCCACGGCGACCTCCCGGTCACGCGAATTGTCGATCAGCGTATAGAGCACGCCGCACCGATCCGGCCTGCCGTCCGTACAGCGAAGCATGTCGATCCTGCGGTAGGGATGGGCCGTGTCCCCTCCCAGCCCGCAGAGGTAGTAGGAGTGGCCCCAGTTGTAGCCGACGTCCACCGCGTCGCGAGGCAAGGCCTCGAATGCCTTCGTCACGCCGCCAATCTCCAGCTTCGTGCCGAGGGTCACCCGCAGCGACGCCAGCTTCCCGTCCAGTGCGACATCCCGCTCGGCCTTGGGCGTCGGGAACGGGGCGGCCACGAGCCAGTGCCCACTTCCCTGCCGGTCTTCCAGCGGGGCACAAGGCGCATCATCGAACACGGGCAGTTGCTTCAGCGGCTTGGGGGCTGCGAGTTCCACCTTGCCGCCGGGTGCCGCCATGATCTCATCGAGCAGCGTGGCTGCGATCTGTTTCTGCTGGTA
This sequence comes from uncultured Planctomycetaceae bacterium, assembly GCA_964642165.1. GTDB lineage: Bacteria > Planctomycetota > Phycisphaerae > SM23-33 > SM23-33 > CAYRVX01. The sequence continues at coordinate 5,873 of CAZXOC010000325.1, forward strand.
CTTCCGGCCTTCCGGCGTCGACGCGGAAATGCACCAGATCCGCGCCCCGCGGCTGAGGAACATGCGGTCCCTGTCGAAGGTTGGTGGGCCGGCGCCCAACGGAATGAGGCTGCGGCAAAGCACATGAGGCTCGTCTACGTTCAGTGCCACGACGCCGATCTGCCCTGCGTCGGGCAGGCCGCCGGAGGCCCCGCCGCCCGAGTCATGGACGAACAGGTACGGCCCGGCCGACGGGGAAGGCGTGTACTCGGCCTGGGCCCGATCGAGGGCGGGTTTGATCCGCACCACGGGCCTGCCGGTCAGCCGATCGTACAGGTATACCTCTCGCTTCGCCGCGTTCGAATGCCCGGGGCAGTTCTCCTGGACCGTGTTGATCGCCATCGTCCACGGCCCCCAGGCGGAGACACGGATCGCACGGTCGTACTTGATGCCGTAGTTGTTCCGCCAGAGCACACGGTGTCCCACCTGGCCGTGCGGATCCATGAAGAACCGGATGGCGTAGATCGCGCTCAGCTTGGCGCAGTAGAGGTCGTTGTCCGCGAAGTGCCAGGCAAAGCCGGCCCCGTCCACTTGGACGCCTCGCGGCGGGGGGCCCGGCGGGGCGGCGTCGATGTCGAGGCGGCTCAGCACGGCCCGGCCGCTACGGGCATCGAGGACCTGGCCGGACGATGACGCCACCATGTGCATGGCGGACTCGTGCCCCGTCAGGCGCAGTTGATGCAGCGCGCCTCCGGGAGAGGCTCCCTCCACGTCCTTCTGCCACAGCAGCTTGCCAGACTCGGCATCCAGGGCCAGGCGACGCCCGAGAGGCCCTTCCCGGCCCTTGCCGCGAGCCGTTGCCCCCTCCAGTAGGACCTTGCCGTTGTGGACAAGCATCCCCGCCTTTGTAAGGCCGGTCTTCACGGCCCACGCCTTCCGGCCCGTCGCATCTAGACAGACCGTTGTCCCGATGCCGTGGTGCGCCCAGACGTGCTTGCCGTCAGAGAACACCGACCTCCAGCCGCCACCGATCGTCACCGGCCCGCTGCGGCCCTTCTTCTTGTTCGATTCTCGTACGGCATCGATCTGTTGCTGTAATGCCTCACGTTCTTCCGGAGAATGCGCGTCCAGGGCGATGTCCCTGCTGTGCCACAAGACCGTGCCGGTCTTCTGGTCCACGCACGCGATGCCGGTCGAGTCGGTGCAGAAAAACAGTCGATCGGCCACGGCGACGGGGCCCGCCGCCACGGGTTCGGGAAGCTCGGCGCTCCAGGCTACGTTCTGGCCGGTGGCCAGGTCCCAGGCCAGGGGCGGGTTGGCGTTGGGGAACCGGCCCGAGCCGTTGCCGAGGGGGCTCCGCACCGGTTCGGTCGTGGCAACAGCCAGCTTCGGGGGCGCAGCCGCCGGACTGCCTCGTAGGCAGACGTGCATTCGGAACCACGCTTCGCCCCGGTCCTCGCGGCAGCGGACGAGAAGCAGGTTCGGGCCGTTGCGGAGCCTGGCCCTGAACACGGCCTCACGGCCGGTGTGGGTTCGCCACTGACGCTCGTCCGATACCCAGACGAGACGTTCGTTGATCCACAGCTTGCCGTGCTCAACGGCTGCCATCGCCATCCAGACATCCATCGCCTTCGGCGCGTTGAGGGTCGCTGCCGCGAAGAGCGAATGGCCTCGGAAGGAGCCGCGACGGCGTATGCTCTGCCAGGGGGAGGCCAGCTTCGGGCCCTTGGCGGCCACGATCTGCCATTCGGCAATCGCCTCTCCCTTCGGCGCCTTCTTTCCGGGGTAGTTGACCTTGTCGACGGGGTAGTGTGCCTTCGAGGGCAGCACTTCCGGGACCTTAGGAGCCGCGCATAAATAAGCTGGACACATTCAGTTCTTGGGCGAGGGCGA
>CAZXOC010000326.1:0-7710 GCA_964642165.1 uncultured Planctomycetaceae bacterium
CGGGCGGAGGCCATGAGCGACTCGGGCATGAGGCGGGGCCCGGCCTGGCCGGCACGCGTGCCGGAGATGACGGGGCCGAGGGCCATCTTGCACTTCTCGCCGATGAAGAACGTCCCGTTGCTGCCGACGTGCCGGCGTGTCTTGGGCAGCTCGGGGGGGCGCGGAGGCCTGCGGCCGCCGTCGAACCACGTGACGGTGACGGGGGGCATCTCGCCGCGGGCGGGAAAGCGGTAGCGGACGGTGGCGGCCTTGGGCCAGGTCTCGCCGTTCGTGCCGGTGGAGCTTGCCTCGACGGTGAACGTGTCGGCCTGGTCGAGCTTGAGTGCCCAGAAGGGCGCGTCGAGGATGTGGCAGCCCATGGCGCCGAGGGCGCCGGTGCCGAAGTCGACCCAGCCGCGCCAGTCGCAGGGGTGGTAGGCGGGGTGGTACGGCCGCTTGGGCGCCGGGCCGAGCCACAGGTCCCAGCGGAGCTTGGGGGGCGTCGGCGGGGTGTCCTTGGGTCGGGCCATGCCCTGCGCCCAGCGGGGGCGGTTGGTCCAGCAGTGGACCTCGCGGACGGCCCCGAGCGTGCCGCTCCAGACGTACTCGCAGGCCTTTCGGATGTCGGGCCCGGAGTGTCGTTCGTTGCCCATCTGGGTGACGACGCCGGCCTCGCGGGCGAGCTTGGTGAGCTGCCTGGCCTCCCACACGTCGTGGGCGAGCGGCGCCTGGGTGTAGACGTGCTTTCCGCGGCGGATGGCCTCGGCGGTGATGACGGCGTGGGTGTGGTCGGGCGTGGCGACGATGACCGCGTCGATGCCGCGGTGCTTGTCGAGCATGCGGCGGTAGTCTTCGTACTTCGCGGCCTTGGGAAAGCGCTTGAAGCCCTCGGCGGCGAGGGTCCAGTCGACGTCGCAGACGGCGACGACGTCCTCGCCGCAGTTGCGGAGGTTCTCGCAGCCCATCACGCCGAGGCCCACGCCGGCGACGTGGAGCTTCTCGCTGGGGGCTCGGCGCCGCTTGCCGCCCAGGACGTGGCTCGGCACGATGGTGAAGGCCGCCGCGGCCGCCGCGCCGCCGAGGAACCGCCGTCTCGACAGGGACCCGTTGGGCGCCGGGCCTGCGTGCTTGTGGTCGTGCATCGGGCTGTCTCCTCTCGGGAAGGTTCGCCGGCCGGACGGGCTACTCCATGCACAGGAGGTGGCCGTCCTGGGTCGCGATGTACAGCCGGCCGTGGGCCGCGATCATGCCGTCGAAGGCGGGTGGGCGGCGGAGCTTGTGCTCGGCGAGCTTGCTGCCGTCGGAAGTCGAGACGACCCGCAGACGGGCGCCCGCTCGGCCCTCGAAGGCGGCGAGGGGGTCCTCTGGGTCCACCACGTCGGGCGTGCCCGCGGCGAACAGCCGGTCGCCGGCCAGCACCATGGCGCGGATGCGAAGGGGGATCATCTCCTGCCACTTCGCCGGCCGGGCGCGGACGTAGCCGGTGCCCTTCTCGACGCCGCGTCCGCCCCTGCGGTGCCTGTCGGTGAGCGTCTCCTTCGGCAGCCAGTTGATGGCGACGGACTTCTTGCCTCTCTCGTCGAGCGTCGGCTCGTTGTCGTTGTCGTCGGCGAAGAGCAGGTAGCCGTGCTCGGCCGGAATGAAGAGGGGGCTCCACATGTGGCGGCGGTAGAAGTACTTGACGGCGTAGGTGGTGCTGTCGTCGAAGACGACGAGCTGGCCGGCCTTCGGGGATTGCTGGGAGAAGTAGAAGCCGGGCCACCGCCGGCTGTACATCCAGTAGAGGCGGTCGAAGCCGGTGTCGTCCAGGAAGCCGCCCGTGGCGACGAGGTGGTCGGCGCCCATGTCCAGCTCGCCGAGGTCGCTTTCGCGCTTCGTGGGGAGGCGGTGGAGCTCGGCGTCGAACTTGATCCGCCGCATGTACAGGTCTTTGCCGTCACTGACGATCAGGTCCGGCAGCGCGCCTTCCATGGCGAAGGGCCGGCCGACGTCCTTCGTGACGTCCGGCCAGGGACCTTCGAGATGGTGATGGTGGCGCGCCCTGCCGGTCTTCGCATCGAGGCCGTAGACGAGGATCCCGCCGTCGAGGAAAGACGACCGCCCGGCGGCGAAGTAGACCACGCCGTCCTGGACCAGCACGCTGCCCTGGACGGGCCAGAGGGACTCCACTTGCTCGAAGGACACGAGCCGGCGCTCGGCCGGTGCCGCGCGGAAACGCCACACCAGCGCCCCGTCGGCCGCACGGAGGCAGTAGACCGACCCGTCCCGGCAGCCGAACAGCACGCTGCCCTCATGCACCGTCGGCGCCGAGTCGATGCGCCCGCCCGCGGTGAAGCTCCAGACGTCCCGTCCGTTCGTCGCGTTCAGGCAGCGGATGCGGTGGGCGTCCTTCTCGGCCACCCAGAGGCGCTCGCCGACGACCACCGGCTGCGATCCCCGGCAGGTCAGCTTGACCTCCCACGTCTTGCTCAGCTCGGAGGGCACGGCCGTCCGCGTCGAGCCGCTTCGCTGGGCGTCGCGCCGGTACATGGGCCAGTCGTCGGCCGGCGACTCGTGCTTGTCGGGAACCTGGCCATAGGCGCTGCCGCGCTCGAGGTGGGCGTCCGTGGCGGGCTTGAGCGGCTCGGCCGGCCTGGCCGACATCGCGAGGAAGCCGCTCACCAGCACGCCCGGGTAGCAGAAGCACGGGCTGGGGGGCACGTAGAGCAGCCCGTTGGCCGGCGTGAGCCCGGTGAAGCACGGGGCGCGGAGCCAGTCGTGGCGCATGTGGTTGTCGCCCTCGATGTCGACGAACTCCGCCCCGCGTTTGGGCAGGATCAGGTAGCGCACCGTCGCCTTGCTGCGGTGGCAGCGGTAATGGTGGCCGGGGGAGATCAGCTTGCCCACGGAGACGGTTTTGCGGACCTCGCCGGTGCGGAGGTCGCGCCCCTGGAAGGACCCGCACCATACGAGCCCGTTCGTAACGAAGAGGTCGGTCGGCTGCGTGCACGCGCCCGCCCAGGCTCGCTTGCCGGCTTGCCGCCAGAGGACCTTGCCGTCGTCCAGCGAGAACGCCGTCAGGTAGAGACGGCCCCGTGTCCTGGGCTTCCTCCTGCTCTTCTTGCCGGTCTTGGCTGCCTTCCTGGGCGCCTTCACGGGCGCCTCGCCCTTGGCCGCGGGCGGAGCCGCCTGCCCGTTGCCGTGGAAGAGCACCACGCCGTCGCTGATGACCAGCGTGCTGGCCCCGCCGACGGTCGAGCCGGTCTTGTTGGGGGCCCGCCATGCCTCGTTGCCGGTCCTCGCGTCGAGGCAGACGAGCTCCTCCAGGTTGTGGTAGACGACGCGCCCGCCCCGGGCGGACAGGGCGTACGGCACGACGCGGACGTCGGGTTTTCGCCATAGCGCCTTGCCCGTCTTGACGTCGACGGCCGCAAGCGTGTCGTCGAGGGTGTCCTTCGCGATGCGGGCGGTCGCCGCCACCGAGCGCTTCTTCGTGGCCTTCACGATCAGGATGCCGTCGGAGAGGATCATCTCGTCGGTGCCCTTCGTGCCTTCCAGGGCCTCGGTGAGGACCTCTCCCGTCGCCGCGTCCAGGACCGACACGGGCGAGTCGAGGAAGCGGAGCGTGACGTAGACGCGGTCGCCTTCCGCGACCACCCGCCGGGGGATCGTGTGATGGATGTTCCAGCGGTTGCCGGTGCCCGTGCCGAACTTGGCCTGCCACTGCCGCATGGGCACCTTCCAGAGCAGGACGCCGCTGGCCGCGTCCCGCGCGACGAGGCGGCAGCGCTGCGGCAGCTTGCGGTACACGCCGCTGGGGCCCTCGTCGAAGATCGTGAACACGCGCCCGCCCGCGACGACCACGGCCTGGACGCTGCTGGGGAACTCGTGGCTGCGGCACGATCGCGGCCCGGCCACCCAGCGCAGGCGCTTCGGCGGGCCGATGCGCCTGTCGTTCGCCACCGCGTTGCCGCCGGCGTCGTGCAGGAAATGCGACCACTCGTCGGCCTCGGCGGGCCTCGGCTTGACGGTCTTGCGCCACGAGCCGCCCTGCCGAACGTACGCCACTCCGTTCGGCGCCAGCACGCGGCGAACCTCGTCCATCGGGACCCCGCCGAGATCGCTGGCCACCAGCAGGTTCACCACCTCGCGGACGTACGGCAGCCGCCTGCCGTGGAGGCGATCCACGCAGGTCCTCCCGTAGCCCCCCAGCGACTGGACGTGCTGCCTTGCCCGGCGAACGTTGTCCGCATCGCCGTCCAGACCGTGGACCACGTAGCGCTCGTTCCCGCCAAGTGCGGCCGTCAGCTTGCCGTCACCGCAGCCGAGGTGCACCACCAGCCCGCCGCGGATGCCCGTCGCCTCCAGGATCTGCCGAGCCGTCGCCCGATGGTCCTCCGCGGCCCGCGCCACGCCATGGACGGCCAGAAGCACCAGTCCCGCCGCGCACAGCCACCCAATCCGTCTGCTTGATCGATCCATTGCTCTCGATTCGCCTCGCTGCTATTGGCCTGTCATGCAGACGATCCGACCGCCGGTCGTCGCCAGGTACAAGCGACCCTCGGCCGCGATCATGCCGTCGAAGACGGGAACGCTGTCCAACTTGTACTCGGTGAGTTTCTTTCCGTCGGCCGCCGAGACGACCCACAGCCGCGAGCCCATGCGCCCCTCGAACGCCGCCATCGGGTCCTCGACCGGCACGACGTCCGGCAGGCCGGCCACGAACAGGTGCTCGCCGGCCTGGACCGTCTTCGATCCGGAGCCCTCGGGCCGAGGCGAGCCCGCCGAAGGCGACAGCACCATCGCCTGGACGCGAACCGGGATCCGGAGCGTCCACTTGGGCAACTGCGACCGGAAGTAGCCGAGGCCCTTCTCCCGCCCGATCTCGGTGGGGGGCAGGACGGGCTCGTTGGAGTTGCGGTCGGCGAACAACTCGTAGCCGTCCGTGCCGGGCGCGAACTCGGGGCTGTGGCCGCGACGCTGGGAGAACACGTGCAGGCCGTAGGTCATCGTGTCGTCGAACACGAGGATCTGCCCGGATTTCGGGCCCTTGTAGGAGAAGTAGTAGCCCGGCCAGCGCCGGCTGTACGTCCAGTAGGTACGGTTGAACCACGTCTTGTCGAGGAAGCCGTCCTGGCACATCAGGTGCAGGCCGACTTCCCGGTCGCCCAGCTTCGTGATCCGCGGCGCGGGCTTCGAGGTCAGGTCGGAGGCGAAACGCATCTGGAGCATGTACAGATCCGCCCCGTCGCTGACGAGGATGTCCGAGCGGCAGCCCTCGATGTCGAACGGCCGCCCCGCGTCCTTGGTCACGTCGGGGCGCCCGCTCCAGACGTGGCTCTTGTGGACGACCTCGCCGGTCTCCGGCCGGAGGGCGTAGAGCCGGATGCCCCCGTCCACGTAGGACGATCGCCCGGCCGTGACGTAGGCGAGCGCTCGCCCCGAGCCCGTCGAAGGGTCGTCGTGGACCATCACGCTGCCGTGGACGGGCCAGGCGGACTCGACCTGCCCGAAGGCGACGATCCGCCGCTCGGCCGGCGCGGCGTGGAACCGCCAGACGAGCTCGCCGTCGGCGGCGCGGAGGCAGTAGACCCACCCGTCGGCCGAGCCGAACAGGACCAGCCGCTTGTGGAAGGTCGGCGCCGAATCGACCCGCCCGCCGGCGGCGTAGCGCCACAGGGGCTTGCCGCTGCGGGCGTCGAGGCAGTGGACGGTGTGGGCGTCGGTGTCGGCGATGCAGAGCCGCCCGTCGGCGACCACCGGCGGCGTGAGGGCCCCGCCCAGCTCGACCTGCCATCGGCGCTTCAGGCCCGCGGGCAGCGCGCACCCGGCCCGGCCGCTGCGCCGCGGGTCGTGACGGTACATGGGCCAAGGGCTGTTGCCGGTCCACGGTTTCCGGTCTCCGATTCGGCCGTAGGCCCGCCCGCGCTCCAGGCGAGCCGCGGGCGAGCGCTTCGGCTCGGGGCGGTCCTGGAGTCCGGCGGCCAGGGCGTTGAAGCCGCTCACCAGCACGCCCGGGTAGCAGAAGCACGGGCTGGGCGGCACGTACAGCAGGCCGTTCGCCGGCACCACGCCGTGACGGCACGGCGCGCGAAGCCAGTTGTGGCGCATGTGGTTGTCGCCCCGCAGGTCCACGAACTCCACGCCGCGCTTGTGCAGCAGCAGGTAGCGGTCCGTCGCCTTGGGGGGGTAGCAGCGGTAGTGGTGGCCGGGGGTGATCAGCCGGGCGACCTCCACCGTCCGCTTCACCTCGCCGCTGACGGGGTCGTAGCCGGACCTTCTGAACTCCTGGGGCGTCCAGAGGAAGCTCCGCCCGTACCCGCCGGCGAGCGCGCGCCAGACCAGCCCGTCGGCCACGAAGAAGTTGGGCGGCCGCCCGCCGACCCGCGGGCCCTTCCACAACGCCCGGCCCGTGTCGGGGGCGAGGGCCTGCAGGCCCGCCGACGCGGTGAAGAGCACCGCCCCCGGCTGCATGATCAGCATGCCGCCTCGGCCGCTCTTGCTCGCCGCGCGCCATCGCTCCTTGCCGTCGTCGAGGCCCCGGCAGACGACCTCGCGCCCGTTGTGGTAGCAAACCCGCCCGTCCCTGGCGGCGAGCGTGTCGGCCAGGAGGCCGCGCGCCTTGTGCGTCCAGCGGACCTCGCCGGTGTCCGGGTGGACGGCGACGACGGACGACCCCGTCCCCCTGCGGACGCTCACCACGACCGCGCCGGGCGTGGCGACGATCTCGGCGGCGTCTCTGGCGCCGCTGCAGGTCTTGAGCGTCTTGCCCGTGGCGGCGTCGAGGATCATCAGCGCGTGGCGCCGGCCGGGAGCGACGTACAGCTTGTCGCCCATCGCAACCAGCGACCGGGTCGAGATGTGCCCGGGCAGCGGGCGCTTCCACAGCAGCACGCCGCTGAAGGCGTCCCGCGCGACCAGGCGCCACAGGGCGGGCACGCCGCGAGGCTGGCCGACGATCCCCTCGTCGACGACGTAGCACATCCGCCCCTTGGCCGTCACCATGGAGGCGATGCTGGAGGTGAACTCGTGGCTGCGGCACCACATGGGCGCGGCCTTCCACTGGAGGTGGCGGGGCGGGCCCACGCGGGTGTCCCTGGCCACCGCGTTGTTGTCCGACCCGTGGAAGAAGTGGGTCCATTCGTCGATGTCGCCCGGCCAGGGCTTGACCGTCCTGGTCCATTCGCCGTTGCGTCGGATGCAGGCAACGCCGCGCGGCGCCAGCACGCGGAGGACCTCGGCCATGGGGACGTCATCCGGATTCCCGCAGACCACCAGGTTCACCAGGTTGTCGGTGTACGGCAGGCGGCCGGCGTCGAAACGGTCGACGGACACCGGGCCGTACAGGCCGAGCGATTGGATGTGCTCGCGGGCCTTGGCGACGTTGGCCGGGCTCCGGTCCAGGCCGTGAACGAGATACCGGTCGTTCGCCCGCAGCGCGGCCGTCAGTTCGCCCGCCTGCCCTGTCTTCGATCCTGAGGCCTCAGACCGAAGGGAGCTTGTCGAAGGGCCGCAGCCGACGTGGACGATCAGCCCGCCCCGGACCCCCGCGAGCTTGAGGATCCGCTGCGCCTGCCGGGCCGACTGCTCACCTTTCGCCCGGGCCGCAAGGGCTCCGTGGGCAGGGACGACGCACGCGGCGGCAGCAACAAGGACACGCATGATTCTCATGACGCTATCTCCGGCGTTCGGACTTCCACGCGACGTTGACTCTACCCGACCGACCTCCGTTCCTGAAGCCCCGACCCGCAG
>CAZXOC010000327.1:0-4152 GCA_964642165.1 uncultured Planctomycetaceae bacterium
GTCCTTATTGCTCCGCCGCACGCCCCGGGCGCTCTGCCCCTCCTCGACCGCCTCGACGGCCTGCACGACCACCCGACGCGCCTCCACGCCGTCCGCGGGACACTGCGGCCCGCACGCAAACCCCGCAAACAGTCCGATCATCATATGACGTCCGATTATGGTCCTGACGTGCATTGCCGGCCCCCTGCCCGATCCGCCCGATACTCGGACTTCTCCATGGCCATTGCTCTCTCCCTGCCGCTGTTGGTCTGCTCGGCGCCGGCGGAGCGGGGGGCTGCCCGCCAGAGCCCGGCGCACGCTCAGGGGCGGTCCGGCTCCGCGCGTGTGCACCTTGTGATGCTCGGCGCCATTGTAAAGCATGCGGCCGCCAGTCCACCATAGTCCGCGCTCGCCGGTATGGCTGCACCGCAGGCCGCAGGCGGAACCTGTAACTTACGGACGCCTGGCGACCTCCCTGCTGGACCAGTTCGCCCGGGCCGGGTAGCATGCCCCAAGTCGATAGAGGTCAAGCTGAAGGGCTCTTCTCCATGGACACCAGGCAACTCCGCGACCTCCTCGCCAGCCCGCCCGTCGAGTTCCGCCCTCAGCCCGTCTGGTCGCTCAACAGCATTCTGACGCGCGAGCGTCTGACCGAGATGCTCGAGCAGTTCAAGGCCCAGGGGATGGGGGGCGTCTTCGTCCTGCCGCGCTGGGGGCTCGTGACGGGCTTTCTCACGGACGACTGGTTCGAGATGTGGGGCCACGCCGTGGGCGAGTGCGGGCGGCTCGGCATAGGGTGCCAGATCTACGACGAGTTCGTCTGCCCCTCCGGCAGTGCCGGCGGCCACACCGTCGCCGCGGTGCCGCACACGGCCGCCCGCTTCCTGGAAGCAACCGTGCATACCCGGCCCGCGCGCCCGGCGGGCAAGACGCTGGCCGCGTTCGCCCTGGACGGCCAACTCCGCTACCGCGAGACGATTGCCGCCGCCGCCCTCCGGGAAACGCTGGCTCGGGCCTCGGCCCGGAACCCCGTGATGACGCTGGGACTGGTGACAGATTCCGCGCATGCGGGATGCGGGGGCCTTCCCCGCCCCGACATCACGCGCCGCGATGCGACCGCCGCCTTCATCGCCGTCGGCTATGAACCCTATGCCCGCCGCTACGCCGGCCAGTTCGGCAAGACGGTGCGATACGTCTTCACCGATGAGCCGTCGCTGCCGGTCAGTAGCCGCGGCCTGCTGTGGTCGGAGCTGCTGTCGCGCGAGTTTCGGAAGGACCACGGTTATCGCCTGACCGACCGGTTGGCCGAGATGTGCTTCGGCGGAGAGGGGGCCGCCGCCGTCCGGTTCGACTACTTCAGCACACTCAACCGGCTGTTCTGCACGAACTACGCTCGGCAGCTCTACGAATGGTGCGAGTCGCACGGCCTGGCCTTCACGGGGCACTACAACGAGCACGAGTGGCTCAACCCGGCCGACACGCCCGATGCGATGGCGCTGCTGCGCTGGATGCACGCGCCGGGCAACGACTACCTCGCTTTCCAGATCTTCCCCGACGACCTTCCCGCCAACCGCCTCCACCGGTTCAACCTGCGCGAACTGGCCAGCGTCGCCAACCAACTGGGCCGCGACAAGACGATGGTTGAGTCGAGCGGGGCCGGAGGCTACTCCATCTCTTTCCCCACGTTCAAGGCCTGCGAGGATCTGCTGCTCGCCCACGGCGTGAACGTCATGAACCCGCACCTCAGCCACGTCTCGCTGGCGGGCATGCGCCAGTACGAGTGGCCCCAGACGCTCAGCGACCACAGTAGTTGGTTTGGCTGGTACCGTCTCCACGCCGACCACGTGGCCCGGGTCGCGGCGGTGCTCAGCGAGGGGCGCGAAGTCAACCGCGTGTTGCTGCTCCAGCCGACCACCACGCTCTGGATGCACTACGAGCACCCGGCCTTCCATCCGGGCCAGGGAGCCGTCTGCGACAAGCTGAAGGCGATCGGCGAGGGCCACTTCGACGCGTTCTTCGCGCTAGCGGACCGGCAGGTGGACTTTGACCTCGGTGACGAAGCGATCCTCGCCGAACTGGGCAAGGGCCGCGGGCGGAAGCTCGCCGTGGGGGGACGGGCCTACGAGCTGGTGGTCGTGCCCCGCGTCATGGAGAACTGGACGGCCCCGACGCTCCGGCTGCTGGGGCGGTACCTCCAGAAGGGCGGCCGCATCGTTCAGTTGGGCGACGCGCCGCCGACCCACGTGGACGGCCGGCCCAGCACCGCCCCGGCCGAACTCCGCAGGAAGCATGCCGGGCAATGGGAACTGGCCGCCGACGCCGCGGAGCTGGCCTGCCGCGTGGCCGAGCTGGTCCCACCCCGCCTGACCGCGCGCGACGGCGCGCCGCTGCCCGAGGGCCTCGCCTGGCGCCGGGCCGCCTGCCCCGACGGCGACGCCCTGTGGTTTCTCTGCAATCCCTGGAACCGCACGATGGCCATGGACGTGCGAATCCCCGGCCGACAACTGCTGGGCCTCGACACGGCCTCGGGGGCTGTCCGCGCCCTTCCGGCCGAGCGCGACGGCCGCTTCGTCGTGATGCCGCTGACGCTTGGCCCGCGCGGCCACGCCCTGTGGCTGGCCCGGGCGAAAGCGGCCGCCGACGTGCCTTCGGCCGCCCCGCCCTGGCACGGAACGGAGGTCTCTCTCGGCAAGCCGACGATCGCGCCGATGCGTCCCAACCAGTTGCTGCTGGACTACTGCGACATCGAGACGGCCGACGTGCGGCGGAAAGACACCACGACCATCCGTGCCGACGACGCCAACTGGCGGGTACAGGGCTTTGACGGCAATCCGTGGCGGCTGGGCTCCGTGCAGTTCGGGCGCAACTGGATCGACCACGAGTTGGACGCCGACTCGCTGTTCCGCGTGACGTACCGCTTCGAGATTGACCCGAAGTACCCTCCGGCCAACCGTCGCGGGATCGCTCTGGCGGTCGAGCGCCCCTGGCTGTACGCGGTGAAGATCAACGGCCACGCCGTTGACTTTGCGAACGCCCAAGTCTGGTTCGACGAGCACATGCACGCCCTGCCCGTCGGCCGGCTCCTGAAGCCGGGCGTCAATGCCGTCGAACTGGCGGCTGCGCGATTCCACATGCTCTGCGAGATCAAGCCCGTGTACCTTCTCGGCGACTTCGGGCTCACCGCAGCGCGACGAGGCTTCCGGATCGGCGTTCCGCGCCCGCTGAAGCTCGGCGACTGGACCCGCCAGGGCCTGCCCTTCTACCCTCACGGCGTCCGTTACGCCTGGCCGTTCACACTCCAGCGCTCGGCGGGGCGCCTGCGGCTCGAACTGGGCGACTGGGCAGGCTCGGTGGCTGGCGTTCGGCTCGACGGAACCGAGGCAGGCGCCATCCTCCACCCGCCCTTCAGCCTCGAAATCGCCGGCCCGATCCCGGAGGGGCGCCACGAGATCGCGGTCGAGGTCATCGGCAACATGCGCAACATGCTCGGCCCGCACTTCAGCGAAGGCCACGCCGGCCCGTGGAGCTGGCAATGGGGCGCCCCCGACGCGATGCCGCCCGGCAAGGCCTACACACTCCAGGCCTCGGGTCTCCTGCAAACCCCGCGGGTCGTCCTCCGACCAAGCAGCGGATGATCCGCGATCTGGCACTCCGCACGGCCGAGGACTGATTCTCGTGGGGATGCTTGGCGTCGCTGAAGTGGCAGTCAAGGAGGCGCGATATGTCAGATAATGCTACCCACGAGCAGCCGTTGCCCCTCGGGAACAAGGTGCGTGCCGGGATCATCGGGCTTGGGCACTTCAGCACGGCCATCCTTGCGCAGTCGACGCGAGTCCGTGGCTTGTCTATAGCAGCCGTGGCCGACGTGGACACCGAATCGGCGATGAAGGCATGCCGGCAAGCGGAACTGCCCGAGGGTCATGCCGTGCCATGCCGGGATCGGGCCTCCGTCCTGGCCGTCACGGAGGCCGGGAAACTGGCGGTGGTGGAGGACGCTGGGCTGTTGATGGACCTGCCCCTGACGGTCGTGGTCGAGGCAACCGGGAATGCCGAGGCCGGGGCCGGTCACGTTGCGCAGGCTATCTCGCACGGGAAGAACGTCGCGCTGGTGAACAAGGAGGTGGACAGCGTCATCGGGCCCATCCTCCGGGATCTCGCCCGGCGAGAAGGGGT
>CAZXOC010000327.1:4162-7620 GCA_964642165.1 uncultured Planctomycetaceae bacterium
AGCATGGGCTGCTGATGTCCCTGGTTCGGTGGGCTCGCCGGCTGGGTCTGGAGGTCATCTGCGGGGGCAAGGCCCGTGACAGCGAGTATGTCTACGACCCCGTTCGGTTCACGGTCTCTTGCCACCGAGACGAGGTCGAAGTGCCGCGCCAATTGCGATGGGCGATGGCGCCCATTGTGCCGGGCCATGTGAAGGAGTACCTTGCCGCCCGCAAGGAGGCGCTGTCGTCTCTGCCGCAGGCGGGTGGGTATGATCTGTGCGAAATGGCGATCGCCGCCAACGGCACGGGCTTGCTGCCGGATGTGCCGCAGTTGCATTGCCCGGCACTGCGGACGAGCGAGATTCCTGAGGTCATGGCGCACGCATCGGACGGAGGGATCCTCGAGCACATTGGCGCCATTGACGTCGTCACGTGCCTACGTCAGAAGCATGAGGCTGGTCTGGGCGGAGGCGTCTTCATCGTGGTGCGGTCCGCGCAGACTTACTCGCAGCGCGTGCTCGTGGGCAAGGGCTGCTTGGCAAACCACAGCGGGCAAGCCGCGCTGATCTACCGGCCGTTTCACCTCTGCGGCGTGGAGACGATCCGGACGATTCTGCGAGCGGGACTGGGCCGGGGGAGCGATTCCGACGATTTCGTTCCTCGCCTCGACTTAACCGCCAAGACCGCGATCGACCTGTCCGCCGGCGCAGTGCTCGGCGGCGATCACGACCCGGATCTGCGGGCGGCGATGCTGCCCGCTTGCCCGATCGAATGCGCTCGAGGCCTGCCTCTACACCTGTTCAGCGGCCTGCGGCTGTGCCGGTCTGTTGCTGCGGGGGACTGGATATCACCCGATGCCGTGGCACCACCCATGGGTTCCACTTTCTGGGCATTACGTCGGCAGCAGGACAGGCAGTTCTTCGGCGAACGACGACCGTCTCCATGACCTTGGGGGGGACCTTTCAGGCCGCTGATGAGAGCGTCCCTGAAGTCGAGCCGACCAAGCTGCGGTTCTTGCTCTGGCCCAGCCGACTTCTGCCCGAGCACATTGGGGCGATCAGGTCGGAAGAAGAGCCTTGACTTAGGGCCCTTGGGTCCTCAACCCGACGAGCTTGCGTGCCTCGCCGCATCCTGTCTCATTCAGCGGAGCGCGGCCTTGGCGGAACGGTTCGGCTGGCCATTGGTTGATTCAGATGCTTGCTTCGGGGGCATTTGTCGGTCAGCGTTGTGGTAACCTCCGGAGGAGCATTCGGATGAATCCGGACATACGACTCGTATTGACTCTGGCAGCAGCGATGGCGTTGTGGATCGCCGAGGCGGCCAACGGGGCCGAGGCCTCGCCCGCGGAGCAGACCGCCGCGGTCGATCTGGCCAAGCTGGTGGGTCAACCAGCCGATATCGCCCCCAGCGCGTACCTCTACCGCGCTGACCGCCGGATCCAGGCCAACCCGCCGGAGACTTCGTTCCTCTTCGCCGGCGCCGTCGGGCACGAGCGCGACGGCGTGATCTGCGGTCTGCTGTGGGAGGAACCTCGCCCGGTCAGCCGAATCGAGTTGACCTGGCCTCCCGGCGCGAAACCAGTCCCCCGCGCCAGGGATATCGTCGTGCGATGGGTGCCGCACGGCAACAGCTCCAGTTGGTGGTCCCGCCGCGGCGGGAGGCCCGAACGGCCAACGCGACTTGGGCCTCTCCCGACGGGCGGAGGATCATCTACGCAGTCGATGCACTCCGGCCGGAGTCTGCGATGGACAATCTGGTTGTGGCGCTGCGGGACGGACTTGCCACGCCGCTCAGACCCTATGCGGCCCCGGTTGTTCGGGTGTTCACCCCGGAAGCCTGGAATCTCATGGACGTCGAGATCGAGTGGGCGTTCCAGAGCGAGGCGCGGAAGCTAGACTTCAGCGGATCTGTCGAGGCATACAACGGGCTCGTCGGCAGACCCCGTCCGCTCCCGGATGACGCCGGGACTGTGGTCACCGGTGGGGCCAGGTGGCAATCGAAGGCCACCGGCGGGGGTCGACGAGGCATCGCCCTGCGGCTGCTGTACCTTGGGCCCACGCAAAACACACGGGTCTGGCGCCACCAGGCCCGACTGAAGGACGTCAACCGTACGATCGTGACCGTGCGGACGGCGTCGGGCAGCTTCTCCTTCCTGCCGGCGGATCTAGAGACCGGACCGATTCTGGCCCCGGAGTACGGCTTCTTCGTCCGGGCCGCTGCCAAGCGCCAGGGGACCCTCGCGCACAACGGGACACGCCGCGCCTCGGTTGAGAAGGACCTGCTGCGCACGAAGGTCAATTCAGTCGCGGGCAATCCGGCGGTCCGGGGTTGGGGCAGCAACGACACACCGTGGTTCGGTGCGAACCCGGCCGCCAGACCCGTCCGGGTCAGCACCTTTGCGTTGCCGGCTCGCAGCGTGGCGATGCATCCGGGCCCCGGCCAGCCAGTCGCCGCCGGCTGGCGGAGTCCGATTGCCGGCCGGGTAACCGTCCGGGCCAGGCTGGCCGACGCCGATGCCAATGGCGGTAACGGAGTCGAGTTGTCGGTCACGGCCGATGGCAAGGCCGGGCACAGGGTCCTGGCCGGCGGCGAGATCGACAACGGCGGGGTGCAATCGACCCCCGCCGACAGCGGCGCCAAGCCGGCGTCGCTCGCCGTGGGGCCGGGCGACATGATTTCGCTGGTCGTCGCCGCCAGGTCCGGCAACCACGGGTTCGACACGACCGTCGTCGAGTTAGTCATCGCCGAAGTCGGCGGGAAGCAGCGCGTTTGGAACTTGACGAAGGACGTGGTGGACAGTGTTCAGGCGGGCAACCCACACGCCGACTCTCTCGGCAACGGGGCCGTGTGGTGTTTCCACGCTCCAGTGGGCACGGTTGTCCCGTCGGCCGCCGACCGTCCCGTGTTGCTTGAGTCGCGGGCGATCAGCGCGCGCGGGTTCGTGAGGGAGCTGGCCGGCAAGGGACTCAAGACCATCCGCCGGCGCGTGCGCGCCCGCGAGGAGCAGACGTGGGAGGCCGCGATGCGGGCCTTGCACGGAACGCGGCCCTTGCCTCCCTACCCGAAACCGGACTTCGAGCCGCCGGCGGAGATTGACGTGCCCCAGCAGCGCTTGGTGGATGCGTGGCGCGTGGGGGCGTGGCACCTGCTGCGCGTGTTGAAGAAGGACGCCCGCGGAAGGTATATCGTGCGCGACTTCCCGTACGACGCCCTGGCTCACGAAACGCACCTGATCCTCCGCGCACTGGACCTCCAGGGCATGCACAAGGCGGCCCGGGACGGATTGGCCCGCTGGCTTGAACGCGACACGACCAAGCCGGTGCGACTCGACGGGCAGTTCGCCGACTCGATCGGCATCCTGGGCGGCGTGGAGTGGGACTCGCCGCACATGGGCGGGCCGGGCCTCATGCAGTGGCAGATGGTTGAGCACTACCTGTTCACCGGCGACAAAAAGTTTCTCAAAGAGCGGGCGTACCCC
>CAZXOC010000328.1:0-7609 GCA_964642165.1 uncultured Planctomycetaceae bacterium
GAAGCGGCTGAAGCGCATGCCGCCGGCGACCAGCGCGTCGACGTGCGGCGTGCGCAGGTCCTTCGCGCCGTAGCTGGACAGGTCGCCGTAGCCCAGGTCGTCCACGAGGATCATCAGGATGTGAGGGCGCTTGCCTTGGCCCCCGGCGGCGGCGAGCCGACCGGCCGGCAGCGTCGCCGCGGCGGCCGCGCCGCTTGCCGCTCGTCGAAGGAACCGCCGGCGAGTGATGGGGCGATCGAACATGGGTGCACTCCTGTCTGTCTGCGAAACCGCGCGGGGGCGCCTACGGCTTGCGGTGCAGGAACTTCGAGGCCTTACGCAGGTCCGTGTGCCCAGCCACCAGGAACAGCCGGTCCCCGGCGCGGAGCTCCACCCCGCCGCGCGGGACGATGAACTCCTGGCTGTCGGAGCGGTAGACGCCCGTGATGACGCACTCGTCGGGGAAGTCCGCCTCGGCGGCGACCTGCCCGACGGTCCTGCCGGAGACGGAGGCCCCTTCCGGGATGGTGTCCACGACGATCGAGACGTCCCCGGCGCCGAACGTGGCCACCCGGCGTAGGTGCGGCTCCTCGATGTCCAGCAGCAGTTGGTTGATGAAGACGTCGCTGACGTGGACGGTGGTGGTCACGCCGGCCTGGCGGTAGGCGGCCTCGTAGCGCGGGTCCCGCATGCGGGCGATCACGCGGGGCACGTTGCAGCTCTTGGCCAGTAGCGCGAAGGCGAGGTTGTCGGCGTCGGCCCGCGTCGTGCCGACCGCCACGTCCGCCTTGGAGATGCCCGCCTGCTCGAGGACGTCGATGTCCGTGCATCGCCCGTGCAGCGCCAACGCGCCCAGGCGCGAGGCGATCCACTCGCAGACGCTCTTCTCCTGGTCGATGACGACCACGTCGTGGCGGGCTTCGGTCAGCCGCTCCGCCAGCCCGCCCCCGACCAGTCCCGCACCGGCGATGACGACGTACATGGCTTGGCCCCTACCTCCACGTCCGGCGGCTGAACAGCAGCAGCAGCGGGAGGATCTCCAACCTGCCCGCCAGCATGCCGAGAATATAGACGATCTTGATGGCCGGGTGAAGCCCCGCCATCTGCGGCGTGGGGATGTAGCACGGCCCGATGTTGCCCAGCGCCGAGAACATCCCGCTGGCGGCCGGCAGCGCGCCGTGGTCGCTCAGCACCGCCGTGACGCCCGCGCCGAAGGCCAGCAGCGCGATCCACGCGAAGAACAGCGCGGCGATGCGGCGAAGCTCCTCCGCCTCGACCGCCTCGCCGTCCACCACCAGCGGGTGGACCACCGACGGGCCGTACATCAGCCGCTTCATCTGCCGGTACACCATCTTCCCCAGCACGCCGACGCGGAAGACCTTGAAGCCGCCGCCCGTCGAGCCCACGCACCCGCCGACGACCATCAGCACCAGGAAGACCTGCTTGGACATCGCCGGGAAGTGCTCCGCGGCGATGTCCTTTGTGGCGAAGCCCGTCGTGGTCACCAGGGCGACGACCTGGAAGAGGCTGTCGCGGAAGGTCTGGTGGACCTGGCCCGGCGCCGCGGCGCCCGCGGGCCAGCCGAACTTCACGAAGCGGTCCAGCATCACCAGCGCCGTCGCGCCGAGGACGATCGCCCACCAGAGGCGCATCTCCATGCCGTCCCACAGCGCCCGCACGTCGCCTCGGAGCCAGCGGTAGTGCGCGAAGAAGTTGATGCCCCCCAGCAGCATGCCGGCGATCAGCGTGTACTCGATGAGGACGAAGTGCGGGTGCCCGGCCCGGCGGTAGGCGTCGATGCTGGCGTCGTAAGGCGAGTAGCCGCCGGTGGCCAGGGCCGTCATCGAGTGCGCCACGGCGTCGAAGACGCTCACGCCCTCCAGGATCAGGGCCAGCAGCACCCCCAACGTGAACAGCGCGTAGATCGACCAGAGGATCCGCAGCGACCTCGCCAGGCTCGGCGTCGGGCGGCGGGAGAGGACCTTGTGGCTCTCGGCGCCGAACAGCCGGTGCGCCGAGCCGCCCGTGTACAGGATCGCCAGGAAAAACGTCAGGATGCCCAGCCCGCCGAGCCACTGGATGAAGGCCCGCCAGAAGAGGACGCTCCGCGGCAGGAAGTCCAGCCCGCCCAGCATCGTGATGCCGGTGGTCGTGAAGCCGCTGACCGTCTCGAAATAGGCGTCGAGGAAGCTCATCCCCTGCCCCAGCCAGAACGGCAGCGCCCCCACCGCCGAGATCACGATCCACCCCAACGCGCACAGGATCATCGCGCGGCGGTTGTCCAGCGCCGGGAAGCGCAGGTTGCGCTTCAGCAGCAGACCCAGGGCCGCGCAGAGCACCGCGGGGAGCCAGAAGGCGTGGGGAGCCACTTCGACCCGCTCGGCCTCGGCGAAAGCCGCCCGCGCGGCCAGCGGCACCAGCAGCAGCGGGGCCACCAGCCAGAGCAGCAGCCCCAGGTAGTCGCAGACCGGCCGGAAGTACCGCCATCGATTGCGCATGACCGCCTTCGTCCAGGGCAAGCGGGCGGCCTCCACCGGCTCGACGCCTCGCCGCTCCGCGTCGCTGCTAACGATCCGGCGAGGCCGGCGGCAGTGCAAGCAAATCTCCGGCGGGGCGCGGCCGCATGCCCGGGTCGCGCGGGGTCGATCCGCCGTGCGATGGACATCCTCCAGCCCGTGTCGTACGATGCCCGTCCATGCGAACGACGATGCTGATCCTCCTGACGTGGGGCGTCGCGGCGGGGCTGGCCGCAGCCGCCGACGCCGTCGGCAAGGCGCAGCTTGTCGAGGTTCGCCGGATCTGGGACAAGGCGCCGCACAATGCCTTCACGGACCTGATCCGCTTCCGAGGGCGGTGGCTGTGCGCCTTCCGCGAGGGCGCCGGGCACGTCTCGCACGACGGAAAGGCCCGCGTGATCGCCTCGCGCGACGCCGCGACGTGGGAGCCGCTGGCGCTGCTGTCGGCGCCGTCGGCGGACCTGCCCGACCTGCGCGACCCGAAGATCACCCTCGCGCCCACGGGACGCCTGATGCTCACCACCGCCGCCGCGAACCGCAAGCCCGGCGCCGCGGGCCTCCAGACCTGCGCGTGGTTCTCCGCCGACGGGCGGCGGTGGTCCGCGCCGGCCCGGATCGGCCAGCCGGGCTTCTGGCTGTGGCGCGTCACGTGGCACGAGAAGGTCGCCTACGGCATCGGCTACGGCAAACGGATCGTGCGCCTGTACCGCAGCACGGACGGCCGGCGGTTCGAGACGCTCGTCGAGCGCCTCTTCGAGACGGGCTATCCCAACGAGACGTCGCTGGTCTTCGGCGACGGCGGAACGTGCTGGTGCCTGTTGCGGCGCGACGGTCGGCCGAATTCGGCCATGCTCGGCACGGCCCGCGCGCCCTACACGAAGTGGAGCTGGAAGGACCTGGGCGTTCGGATCGGCGGGCCGCGACTGCTCCGCCTGCCGGACGGGCGGTTCCTCGCCGCCGGGCGCCGCTACGACGGCGCCGTCCGCACCAGCTTGATGTGGCTCGACCCCGCGAAGGGCGAGCTCCGCGAGATTCTCAAGCTGCCGTCCGGCGGCGATACGAGCTACCCCGGGCTCGTGCTGCACGACGGGCTGCTGTGGGTGAGCTACTATTCCTCCCACGAGGGCAAGGCGAGCATCTACCTGGCGAAGGTGAAGTTGCCGCGTGTACCGACATCGCGCCGCGGGGGCGAGCGGGACGCGCCGGTCGCCCCGTCCGCCCGCGGGAAACAGGCAGGAAGGGAGAAGGACCAATGAATCGACGCGGCTTCCTGAAGTTCGCCGGCGTGGCGGCGGCCGCCGCTTTCCGGCCGTGGCGATGGGGCGCACTGGCCGCCGGCGAGACGAAGCGGCGGCTCAACTTCGTGTTCTTCCTCGTCGACGACCTCGGCTGGACGGACCTGGGCTGCTGCGGCAGCTCGTTCTACGACACGCCGAACGTGGACGGCCTGGCGGCGTCGGGCATGCGGTTCACCGACGCCTACGCCGCGTGCCCCGTGTGCTCGCCCACGCGGGCCAGCATCATGACGGGCAAGTACCCCCAGCGGGTGGGCGTGACCGACTACATCAACTCCCGCGGCGGCAACCAGCCGGGCAAGTGGCGGCGAAACACGCGGCTGCTGCCCGCGGCCTACAGCGACCGCCTGGCCCACAAGGAGGTCACGCTGGCCGAGGCGATGAAGCACGCCGGCTACGCGACCTTCTTCGCGGGCAAGTGGCACCTGGGCCCGGAGGGTTTCTGGCCGGAGGACCAGGGCTTCGACGTCAACCGGGGCGGGTGCGAACGCGGCGGGCCGTACGGCGGAAAGAGGTACTTCAGCCCGTACGGCAACCCGCGCCTGAAGGACGGGCCGCCGGGCGAGCATCTGCCCGACCGCCTGGCGACCGAGACGTGCCGGTTCATCGAGGCCCACCGCGACGGGCCCTTCCTGGCCTACCTGGCCTTCTATTCCGTGCACACGCCCCTGATGGCCCGGAAGGACCTGAAGGCGAAGTACGACAGAAAGGCGGCGGCGGTGGACCCGTCCCGGACGGTGTGGGGCCAGGAGGGCAGCCGGAAGGTCCGCCTGGTTCAGAAGCACGCCGTCTACGGCGGCATGGTCGAGGCGATGGACCAGGCCGTCGGCAAGGTGCTCGGGAAGCTGAAGCAGCTCGGCCTGGCAGGCAACACGGTGGTCTTCTTCATGTCGGACAACGGCGGGCTGTCCACGTCGGAGGGCCACCCGACGTCCAACCTGCCCCTTCGCGCCGGGAAGGGCTGGCTGTACGAGGGGGGCATCCGCGAGCCGATGATGATCCGCTGGCCGGGCGTGACCCGCCCGGGCAGCACGTGCGGCGAGCCCGTCACCAGCACGGACTTCTACCCGACGATCCTCGAGATCGCCTCCCTGCCGTCCCGGCCGAAGCAGCACTGCGACGGCGTCAGCCTCGTGCCCCTCCTGAAGGGCCGGACGATGCGCCGCGGGCCGATCTTCTGGCACTACCCGCACTACGGCAACCAGGGCGGCGCGCCCGGTTCGGCCGTCCGCGACGGCGAATGGAAGCTCATCGAGTGGACCGAGGACGGTCGCCTGGAGCTGTTCAACCTCCGGGAGGACATCGGGGAGAAGCGCAACCTGGCGACGAAGCGCCCGGAGATCGTCCGCAAGCTCCATGCGAGGCTGACGGCCTGGCGCGGCGAAGTCGGCGCCCGCATGCCGACGCGGAACCCGCGCTTCCGGGCGCCGGCGAGGTGAGGCGCGCCGATCCGGCCC
Organism: uncultured Planctomycetaceae bacterium; assembly: GCA_964642165.1. Taxonomy (GTDB): domain Bacteria; phylum Planctomycetota; class Phycisphaerae; order SM23-33; family SM23-33; genus CAYRVX01. Next base: position 5,248 of record CAZXOC010000328.1, read on the forward strand.
GCGAAGCCGCCTGCCGCCGCGCACGAAAGCGCCCCCGACGCTCGTGGAGCGACGAGGGCGCTGGATCTGTGCTCTCGACCGAAGCGCGGAGGGGCTAGCGCCCTATTCGGACGCGTTCGCGGGCCTTGTCCTTCTTGCTGGTGGCGGCCTTCATCTTGCGGTACTCGAACTGCTGCTTCTTGGTGAGGATGCTCCGGTAGACCTGGAGCTTGAGCCCGTCCAGGGCCTTGGCGTGTCTCTCGGGATCCAGGGGGACGCTGAGGCGCTTGGCCTGGGCCTTGCAGAGGCTCTCCAGGCGCTCCTCCTGCTTCGTGTCGAGGAACAGCAGGCTGAACTCCTTCGTCAGCTCGTCCTGGAGGATGGGGGTGTTCCACTTGGCTCGCTGCTCGGGGGTCAGCAGCGCGAACATCCTCTTCTCGCCGGCATCGGTGATGCGCCGGCGGCCCATCTGGATGTTCTTCAGGTACCCCTCGAGCTGCCTGCGCATGTTCTGGACTTGCCTGTTCTTCGCGCCCTTGCCCTTGAGCTGCGAGAGCCGCCCCTCGATCTTCTGGGCCTTGGGCTCGTTGACCTTGTCGTACTTCGCCAGGGCCTTGTCGCGGGTCTCGATGAGCTTTCCGATCTTCTCCTTCTGCTCGTCCGACAGGTCGAGCTTCTCGTTCAGTTGGTCCAGGTTGTCGCCGAAGCCGGCACGCTGGCCGAACGGCTCCTCCCGAACACGCTTCCCCTCGGCGCGCTTCGGCTTCTCGGGTCTCATCTCCACCCCTTCCGCGGCAAGGCAGACGGGCGCTGCCGCGAGGGCGAAGGCAACCAGTCCCACAAGGATGGAAGAATACGTCTTCATGTGCGGATCTCACTCTTGGGGCGAGGCTTCTCGACGTTGCCCCCGGCCCCTGGGGGACAAGCCGGCCGGCACGCCGGTGCGGCGTGGGGTGAGACTCAACTCGGTGTCTGCTGCCGGCGGCGCCGACACGCACCACCGGGACCATGATACCACCGCCCGGGCGGTTCAACAAGTGCCAACAAGCAGCCGTTCTTGCAGCAGGTGCCGCGAAGGCGGACCCGGCACTCGGCCGCCGGGCCGGGCCGAACGGCAAGGCGGACCGCCGCGGGGCGCGGCTACTTGCGTTTGCCGCCCTTTCCGATGACGCCGGAGCCGCCCTGGCCGATCACGCGGCCGGCGCCCTTGCCGATGACGGGGCCGCCTCCGACGATCCCGGCCTTCGCCTTGCCGGACTTGTTCTTCCCGCCTCGGCCCTTGTTCCTGTTCTTGCCCCGGCCCTTGTTGCGTCCCTTGTTCTTGCCCTTCTTGCCCTCGCCGGCGCGGTCCTTGCGCCGGACCGCGGCGATCTTGGCGTACTCCGACCGCTGCTTGTCGGTCAGGATCGTCCGGTAGACCTGGGCCTTGAGGGACTCGATCAGCTTGGCGTGCTTCTGCGGGTCCAGCGGCACGGGCAGGCGCTTGGCCTGGGCCTCGCAGAAGCCCCGCAGGCGCTCTTCCTGCCGGCGGGTCAGGAACAGCAGCGAGAACTCCTGGGTCAGCGCCTTCAGGAGGACGGGCAGGTTCCACTTCGCGCGTTGCTCGGGCGTCAGCACGGCGAACATCTTCTTCTCGTAGCTCGCCTCGAGCCGCTCGCGGGCCGCCGCCGCGCCCTTCACGAAGCCATCGAGCTGTCGTCGGGCGCCCTGGGCGTGCCGGCCCCCGCCGCCCGAGAGCTGCGAGAGCCGCGCGTTGGCCTTCTGGACCTTCGGCTCCCAGTCGCTGTCGTGCTTCGCCAGCGCCTGGTCGCGCGACTGCTTGAGCCGCCGGATGCGGTCCTGCTGCTCGTCCGTCAGGCCGACCTTCCCGGCCACGGCGCTGAGGTTCTCTCCGAACGCGGCGGCCTTCGGCGCGGCGCTCTCCCGCTTGCCCTTCCTGGCCTTGTTGGCGTTGGCGCCCTTCTTGGCCTTGTTGCGCCCCTTGCCCTTCGCGTCGGCCAGCAGCGGCGCCGAAAGAGCGCCCAGCAGAGCCAACCCCGCCAGAACGACTGGGCCCTTGCTCATGTGCGGATCTCATGCCCGGGGCGAAGGAGGTCCGGCGCCGTCCCCCGCCCCTGGAAGACGCGCCGCCCGGCACGCCGGCTCAGACAAGCCGCCGAGCACCGGCTGCGGAACCTGCCCACACACGACACTACACGTATCCTACCACCGAACCGGCGGTTGGGCAAGCGCCGATGCGGCTCTGCGGCCGCACGCGTCGGCCCCCTTCCAAGCGGGCGGACCGGGGCAACCAGCGGGGGGTCTCCCGGGGGCAACAGCGGGGCGCGGGGCCGCAGGCCCTTGGGCCCGGACCTTCGCGCCTCCGCTGTCGCCGCCGGGTCGG
>CAZXOC010000329.1:0-7588 GCA_964642165.1 uncultured Planctomycetaceae bacterium
GGGCAGGTGGTGGTCACGACGGCCCGGCAGGCTGGCGCCGTGCGTGCCGGCGCGGGGGTCGCCAAGACGGTCACGAAGGCCTACGACGTCCGCGACCTGCTGGGCGTTGCGGTCGACGGCAAGGAGAAGCCGCGCGAGCGCGACGATGCGGCCAAGGACCTGCTCAAGAACGTCCGCGTCACGCTGAGCGACAGTCTGGACGTCAACGGCACCGTGTCGTTCGTCAACGGGCGGCTCGTCGTCCGCGCGTCCGAGGGCGGGCAGAAGCGTGCGGAAGGGCTGATCACCAAGCTCCGCGAGCTCCGCGGGCCGCAGGTCGAGCTCGGGGGGAACATCGCCAAGCAGCGCGCCACCGGGCTGGTCAAGGACGGCGGCTTCCTCCGGGGCGTCCAGGTGGACTTCGATAGCGACTTCAGCCCGACGGTCGTCGCCGGGCGCGAGGGGGAGCGCCGCGACGCCCGCCGGCGCTCGCTGGCCGCCCGCCCGGAGTTCCAGGACTTCTTCGCCCGCAACTACGGCTGGCAGTACGCCCCCGCCCGCGCCCGCACGCCAGGCGTGCCCGTGCTCGGGACCATCCCCCTCATCGGGCGGCTGACGGCGTCGCAGAAGGGCGTGGAGGACGCCGCGGGGCGCCTGGTGACGAACCTCGAGCAGAAGGTCGGCGTCAACAGCACGAACATCGACCTGTCGGCCGAGGCGGCCAATCAACTGGGCATCCGCTTTGCCGCGGGGGCCAACGACCTCAACTACGCCGTCGTGGACGAGGCGCAGCTCCGGACGCTCCGCGAGCTGGAGGCCAAGCGCCGCCGTGGGGCCCCGGGCGTGCCGCCCAACGCGTACTTCCAGGAGACGATCGTCGGCACCGACGCCCTGCTGGCGAGCGGGCAGCGGGCGAACGTCTCCTTCGGCGGCGAGCGGGGCAACACGCTGGACATCGCCGACAACACGATCGCGCTGCCGCACGAGAAGTACGTCCTCCTCGACAACGACGGGTACCTGACGGCCGTCCGCACCGGCGAGATGCAGCACTGGACCGAGCCGGCCAGGCGGATCGAGTTCGCCGAGGTGCCCCAGGAGATCGACGTGCCCCGCGTGGGGCGGCTGGTCAAGCTCGAGAAGACGCTGATCAAGCCCAACGACCCGTTGACAATCCGCGCGACCTACACGTGGGAAGGAGCAGAGAGATGAGACGCACGATCGGGATCATGGCGGCGGTTGCCCTGCTGGCCGGAGCCGCCGGAACGGCCGCCGCCCAGGCGCCCAAGCTCGCCGAGGGACGAGGCACCGTCACGCTGAGCTGGAACGAGTTCGTCCAGATCACCGGCTACGACCCGGCGAAGAAGGGCCTCCAGGTCGTCACCGTCCCCTGGGACCAGGTGGAGGACCTGCTGGGCGTGAAGGTGGCGGGCAAGGTCAAGGCCGCCACGGTGGACCTGCCCTGGAAGGAGTTCCGCGCGCTGCTGGAGTGGTCCATCCAGCGCAAGGCCGCCGACGCGACGCCCCCGCCGGCCGACTTCATCGTCACCTCCAGCCAATACGTCGGGCAGCTCACCGAGGAGGGGGCCACCTTCACCCTCACCGCCAAGCTCAACATCCTCCGCCAAAAGGGCTGGAAGAAGGTCCCCCTCCTGCCCGTGACGGTCGCCCTGACCGAGACCACGCTGCCCAAGGGCGTCTTCCTCCACAGCACCGGCGGGAACTACGAACTGCTCACCGACCAGACCGGCGAGATCGACGTGACCGTCAAGTTCGCCGTCGCCGTCACCAAGAGCGCCGGCATCAACCAGGTGGGCTTCGGGCGCACGCTGCCCGGCTCCGGCGTGGTGGACCTGACCATCGCCCGCGAGCAGGTGGACGTGAAGGTGGCCAACGCCCAGTCGCTGGTGAGCAAGACGGCCGACGGAAAGACGCACGTGATGGCGGCGATTCCCTCCAGCGCCGCCGTCGGGATCACCTGGGAGCGGGCCCTGCCGAAGGTCGCCGCCGCGCCGACCAAGCTCTACGCCGAGACGCGGACGCTGGTGGCGGTGGCCGAGGGCATGCTGCTGTGCCAGGAGGTGGTGAACTACAACATCCTCCACACGGCCGTGCGCGAGCTGAGCCTCCAGGTCCCCAAGGGCGCGAGCGTGTTGACGGTGACGGGCTCGAACGTGCAGGACTGGCGCGTGGACGACGCGGGCAAGCTCCAGGTCGTGCTGAAGGCCGAGGCGATCGGCAGCTACAGCCTGCGCCTGGCCTACGAGCAGGCCAGCGCGGCCTCCGTCGAAACGCCCGTCGTGCACCCCTTGGGGGTGGTGCGCGAGCGGGGCTACGTGGGCGTGGTGGCGGTGGCCAACGTGGAGATCGGCGCCGGCGCGACGCAGGGCGTCACGGCCATCGACGTCCGGCAGCTCCCCACCGACATCCTCGGCATGACCAACCAGCCGATCCTGCTGGCCTTCCGCTACCTCGGCGGGCAGTTCAGCATCCCGCTGGCGATCAAGAAGCACGAGGAGGTCAGCGTCCTGGTGACCATCGTGGACAGCGCGGTGTTCACCACGATGCAGCTGGCCGACGGGCGGCGGATCACCAAGGTGATCTACTCCGTCCGGAACAACCGCAACCAGTTCCTGCGGCTGAAGATGCCCGCGGAGGCGAACATCTGGAGCGTCTCGGTCAGCGGCAACACCGCCTCGCCGGCGAAGGACGAGGCCGGCAACGTGCTGATCCCCCTGGTCCGCAGCAGCCGCAGCGCGCGAGAGCTGACGGCCTTCCCGGTCGACATCGTCTACGTCGAGACGCCCAAGGCGCGGGCGCCGGAGCGCGGGCAGCTCCGCGTCGATCTGCCCGTCTGCGGCGTGCCGGTTATGCACGTCATGTACAGCTACTACGTGCCGCCGGAGGGCAAGTACACCGTCGGCTGGGGCCAGAGCGGCTTCTCCGGGCCCCTCCAGGTCGTCAAGGAGTTCACCTCCCTGGCCACCGGCGCCGGGCGGGAGGTCGTCCGCGTCGACGCCGCCAAGCAGGCCGTCCAGATGCAGAAGGCCTTCCAGGCCCGCGTCGACGCCCAGACCCGCGCCGCCGGCGGGACCCCCATCCGCGTCCGCCTGCCCGTCAACGGCCAGCTCTTCCAGCTCGAGAAGATCCTCGTCCTGCCCGACGACAAGCTCTACTTCGAGCTGCGCTACAGCGGGTGGAAGGTGGCCGGGTAGCCGGCCCCGCCCAAGCTGTCGAAGGAGGACAGATCCCGCGGCCGTCGAGGCCCGCTCCGGCGGGCCTCGGCGGCCGGTTGTGCCCCGCCCGCCCCCGCGGTATCCTCGCCGAGCGCCACGCTGCGCGGGGCGAAGGAGCGCGACGATGAGCGACCTGACCCGAACGGCCCTGGCCATCGACAAGGGCCTCCTGGCGAAGTTCGACGGGTGGATGAAGCGGCACGGCTACACCAACCGCTCGGAGGCCGTTCGCGACCTGGTTCGCTCGGCCCTGGTCGAGGAGCAGTGGCGCGACCCCGGGGCGAACGTGGTGGCCGTGCTGAGCATCATCTTCGACCACGCGGCCCGGGACCTCGCCCAGGAGGTCACCGAGATGCAGCACAAGGACCACCACGCCGTCCTGTGCAGCCAGCACGTCCACCTGGACCATCACCGCTGCCTGGAGGTGATCCTGATGCAGGGGAAGGCCCGACAGCTCCGCCGCCTGGCCGACGGCATCATCGCCACGCGCGGGATCCACGCCGGCAAGCTCACCATGCTCAGCCTCAACATTTGATCCATCCAAGGCTTACATGCCTCACGTCGGCCCCGGCCCCCGGGGCGCCTCCCCTCGACGCCCGATCGGCGAGACTCCCGGATCGTAATGAACAGAACCGCCACGCCGGTCTTGCCGATAACAGACGTGGGGCGCGTGGAAACAGACCAGGCCGTTTGCCACGGAAGGCCGGCCGCCAACGACGGACTCCTCGTGGAGGACCTGAACATGGTCGAGACAGGACGCAAGAAGGGCAGTACTCGGTTCGCCATCCGGCCCGGCAACGGCACCAAACGGGCGTTTCTCGCCGGGTCGTTCACGGACTGGCAGCCCACCCGCATGCGACGGCAGAAGGACGGCTCGTTCGTATCGGTCCAGACGATCCCGCCCGGCGCGTACGAGTACAAATTCATCCTCGACGACGAGTGGATCGTCGATCCGGACAACAGCGCCTGGACCCCCAACTCGTTCGGGTCCGTCAACTCCGTCGTGAACGTGGCGTAGCGCCGCCGCGGCGCGCCGCGGGGGGTCCTACGCCCCCCGCACGCGCTGGATCCGGAACAGCGCCGGCCAGACACCCGTGATCGCCTCCCGGGGGACGCTCTGCGCCGGGTACGCGCGGTTGAGCGGCTGGAGACGCAGGGTCTTCTCGTCGTCCTCGTAGAGGCGCTTGAACGTCGTGCCCTCGCCCGGCTCGAAGCGGATGAAGCAGTCGTCGCCGCTGCGCGCCTCGAGGCTGGGCGAGAAGATCACGATATCCCCCTGGCGGTAGTCCGGCTCCATCGAGTCGCCCACGACGTGGGCGGCGAAGGCCTGCGGGTCGTGCACGTCGGGGCAGCGGATGTACTCCTCCGCGACGCCGGGGGGGTAGTCGAGGTCCGTGAAGTGGTGGGGGTACCCGGCAGCCACCTTGTTGATGACGGGCACCACCACCCCCGCCGACAGCTCGCGCCGAGCCGCCTCGTCGGCGACGTCTTCCTCGCCGGGCAGTGCCGCGTCCTCGAACTCGTCGCCGCCGAGCTGCCGCAGCATCCCCCGGAGCTTCTGCACCTCCACCCCGCGCATCTCGTAGTCCTCGCGGATGTCCGTCGGCGTTCGGGACAGGTGCGCGATCCGCGTCAACTCCCCCGGGCGGAAGCTCAGGATTCGCTCCAACAACCGCAGCACGCCGTCGGAAGGGGGGTTCTTCGCCTTGCCCGTCTCGATGTTCGACAGGTATGGCTTGGAGATGCCCGCCCGTCCCGAGACCAGTTCCTGCGTCACGCCGAGATCCTGGCGGCGCTCTCGGATGATGGAGCCCAAGCTCATGGCCGATCTCCTGGATCCGTCAGTTCCTGTGCTTACCTCTATTATCGCTTTCACCGGCGACGCCGGCAAGGAAGAACGAACAATCCCCGCGGAAAATTTTCTGAGAAATTCCTTGCCATATTCTATTGGTTGTGTAGAATACCTATGAAGAGGGGAAGAGCGCGCGGAGTGTCCCCGCGGCACACACCTCCGGCCCGAAGGGCATAGCACGGCCGAACCGTGGTGATCGCGCGTTGTGCCACATCCAAGGCCGGATGGGACCATCGACGGCAACGTGGCTCGCCCTACCGGCCCGCCGCAGGATCCCCCAGGTAGGCAAAGCGAACCTGGTATAGCTTCCGCCCCTGGCGCTTCTCCGGGGGATACAGCGACTCCAGGGCTGCACGCAGGGCCGCCAGGTCGCGAAAGCCGTCCGCGCGGGCGTCGGCGTCCGTCAACTGCCCCCACTCGACGGCCTGCGCCGAGTCGATCCGCAGCCGCCCGAGCCCCCGGACGGTGTGCACGCTGCCGGCGGGCGTGCGGCACCACCGCCAGAAGCGAAGCGTCGTCGTCTTCGCCCCGCGGCGGATGTCCTCAAAGAACTCCTTCCTCACCAGGAGCATGACGATGGCCTCTGCCTCCACGGTTCGGACGTGGTCCGTCCCTGTCAACGCGAAAATCAACCGCCCGGTCCCCAGCTCCGCCGATGCCGGCCGGGTTGCGGCCATGTTCGGCCTGCGCGACGGTCAGACCGAGACGCTCTACGACGGTTTCGAGGTCTCGCTGGAGCCCGGGCAGATCGTGGCCGTCGTGGGACCCTCCGGCGCGGGCAAGACCGTCCTGCTCCGCGAGGTGGCCCGCCGGGTGCCCGCGGCCCGGTGGCTCGGGACCGAGGCGCTGGCGCGCCGGCGCGACCCGCCCGTGAGCCTCCTGAGCGGCGGCGACCTCGCCGAGCGGCTGGGGCTGCTGGCGCGCTGCGGGCTGGCCGAGGCGCCCGCCCTGCTCACACCGGCCGCGTGCCTCTCCGGAGGACAGCGCACGCGACTGGCCCTGGCCGAAGCGCTGCACGCCGCCCTGCGGTCGGGGCGGCCGGAACTCGTCATCGCCGATGAGTTCGCCGCCTGCCTGGACTCGATGACGGCGCGCATCCTCTGCGGGCAGGTCCGCAAGCTCATCTCCCGCTCGCCGGTGGCGCTGCTGCTGGCCACGCCGCGGTCGGAGCTGATCGGGCACCTCCGGCCGGACCGCGTCATCCTCAAGCCGCTGCGCCGGGCGCCGCAACTCCTGCCGGGCCCCCGGTCCTGCCGCCGGCCGCGCGGCCCGTGGAACTGGCCCATCGTCCGCGGTACGATCCGCGACTACAAGGCCCTCGGCGTCTTCCATTACCTGGCCGGGCCGCCGGCCTGCCACAAGCGGGTCCATGCCGTTCGCGCGCGGCGGTCGCGGCGCTGGGGCGACGTCGCCACCGCGGACCTGGCCGCCGTGCTGGTGGTCTCGCCCCCCTTGCTGCACGTTCGCGGGCGCAACCTCGCGACGGGCGGACGGTACGCCGGCCCCGACCGCGCCGCGGCGGCCGACCTGCTCAACGCCGAGGTCGAGTGCATCTCGCGCGTGATCGTCCATCCCACCTACCGCGGCTGCGGCCTGGCCGTGCGGCTGGTGCGCCACGCCCTGGCGACGGCCGAAAGACCGCTCGTCGAGGCCCTCGCGGCGATGGGGCAGGTCCACCCGTTCCTCGAGCGCGCCGGGATGACGCCCTACCGCGTGGCGGCGGACGATCACGTCGCACGGCTGCTGAGCGCGGGCGAGGCCGTCGGGCTGAGCCCGGAGGACCTGGCGGCCGTCCGCCCGGTCCGGCGGCTGCTTCGCCGCCGCGGCCGCAAGGCGACGTTTCTGAGGCAGGAGCTCGACCGCTGCGTCGAGCAGGCGCTGTTGGCCAAGCAGCGACGGGCCCTGGCCGACCCCGTCGCCGAGGTCTGCCGCCGCACCGCGCGGCGGTACGTGTACTACCTGGCCGAGACGAACAAGGAGGCGACCGATGCCTGCCCGTAGGACCCCAAGGCCCGTGGCCCGGAGAATCCCCCTGTCCGACCTGCTTCCGCGAACCGACCGGGCCACCGTCCTGCCGGCGAGGGCGAGGAAGGCCCTGGCCGACCAGATCGCCCGCCACGGGTGCTATCCCGCGCTGATCGTCCGGGCGCATCCCCGCCGCGCCGGGAAGTACGAGATCCTGGACGGCCACCATCGCGCGGAGATCCTGCGCGATTTGGGCGAGGCTGCGGCCCGGTGCGAGGTCTGGCCGGTCGTGGGCGACGACGTGGACGTGGTGGCGGCGACGCTGAACCGCCTTCGCGGCCGGCAGGGCGTCCAGCAACGCGCCCGCCAGGTGCGGGGCCTGGTGCGGAAGCTGGGGCGACTCGGCGCGGCCTCGGCGCTGGGTCTCACGCCGCGGGGGCTCCGGCAGCAGGTCGATGTCGCCCGGTCGCCGGTGCGGCGGGATGCGGCCGAGGGCCTGGACCTCGAACCGGTCGTCTTCCACCTGTCGCGCCGACAGGCGGCCGATCTCCGCGAGGCC
>CAZXOC010000330.1:0-5926 GCA_964642165.1 uncultured Planctomycetaceae bacterium
GTGCTGCACGCCGACGCCCAGCCGATGGCCCGGGACGTGCCCACCTGCCCGACGCCGATGTACTCGCTGGCCGTGACGCCCAAGAGCCGCGGCGACGAACAGAAGATCTCGGGGGCGCTGAGCAAGCTCGCCGAGGAGGACCCCACCTTCGTCTCGACGCGGGACACCCAGACCAACGAGACGGTCATCAGCGGCATCGGCGACCTCCACCTGCGGATGATGCTCACCAAGATGAAGACCCGCTTCGACCTGGAGGTCGAGACCAAGCCGCCGAAGATCCCCTACCGCGAGACCGTCACCGCCAACGCCGACGGCCACTACCGGCACAAGAAGCAGACCGGCGGGGCCGGGCAGTTCGGCGAGGTGTACCTCCGCGTCGAGCCGATGGAGCGCGACGCGGGGTTCGAGTTCGTCAACGACCTGTTCGGCGAGTCCATCCCCCGGCAGTTCCTTCCCGCCATCGAGAAGGGGGTCCACGACGTGATGGTCGCCGGACCGATCGCCGGGTACCCCATGCAGGACATCAAGGTCAGCGTCTACGACGGCAAGAGCCACCCGGTGGACTCCAAGGAGGTCGCCTTCCGCACGGCGGGCAAGTACGCCTTCATCGACGCCGTCGGGAACGCCAAGCCGGTGCTCCTCGAGCCGCTCGTGGACATGGAGATCGCCGTCCCGGCGAACTACATGGGCGACATTGCCAGCGACCTGTCCGGCCGGCGGGGACGCATCCAGGGCCAGGAGATGATGCCCGGCAACATGTGCGTGATGCGGGCCCAGGCCCCCCTGGCGGAGGTCATGCAGTACAACAGCCAACTGCGCAGCGTCACCGGCGGGCAGGGCAGCTACACGATGGAGCTGAGCCACTACGAGCCCGTGCCGGCCAACGTGCAGCAGCAGATCGTCGCCGCCGCCCGGGCGGCCAAGCAGGAAGAGAAGTGATAGGGCAGACCGGGCACTTGGCCCACGATCCGCCGCTAAGGCGGAACCCGACTGGTTACGATCCATGGGACGAGCGGAAAGATGGGATGGGCGGCAACTAAGCTGAGATCGCTCATTGCTCGGTCCGCGCTGAAGGCGTGGATCGACGCGGCGCGCTCTGCGCAATGGGACTGGAAGTTCTTCGATTCCCGCCTGGAAGGCGAGGAGAACGTTAGCCGTGACAGGGATTGGCAGGAGTTTGCCGACAGACTTGGGGCCAAGCCCCGCGTGGATACGATGGCGGAGTACAGGGAAGCCTGCAAAGAGGTGAGTCTTCGAGGCGTTTCAGCAACGCTCCCCACCCATGCTACAGTGCTGGAGCACTTCGAGGAGACGGGGACGTTCTGGGCGCGCCAGGCGAGCAAGTGCGCGCCAAGCAAGACCGGCGAAGGGTTCAGGCGGTTGGTGCAGCGGCTTCGGTTCAACGATGGTGCGAGGTACCGCCGATATCTTGAGGAGTTCCTGATCGGGCAAGCGAATGCTCCCGTGTGGGCGACCTTCTCTGAGCATCCGGGAACGCGGCTCGTAGATGAAGTGAACAGGGATCCGAAGTTCGTGGATAGGGCCCTGGCTCTTGGGTGGGCGTCAGGGCGAAGGATGACGTACACTTCCTACACAGCAGAGCCCGCTCCGAGGAAGTGCGTCCCAACGGCCATTGACGCCGGGACCCACAGGGCGTTTGCCAGTTGCCCGAAAGGCTCCCCCTATGGAAGGACCTCGGGCAGTACACCTGCCTACCCCAACGGAGCGCCAGAGCTGGTCCACAAGGCGTTCTCTCCGCAGAAGGGAATGGTAGCCGTCGAGAACCTGAACTCGACGTAGGGGTGAGACGTACGAAGGTCGGTTCGTATGGAGAAACTGCTGCGGCAATTCGAGTCATTGGAGTACGCTGATCTCCTGCGGGTGATAGTGAGCCTCCTGCGCGGTACGTGCCCCAGCGGTTTTCAGTGTGGCCGCGGCGAGGAACCCTATTCGCTGGCATGCCATGCCTACAAGGAGTCCAGGGACTTCACCTTCCTTGATCGTGTCCGGAGGTGTGTTCTGGATCTGTTGAGGATGCCCGGAGAGATCAAGGGCGGGTATGGGCGGTCTCTGCTGTCGCTAACCAAGGTGATCGTTCGCGATGCGGAGATCTCCGATTCCCTGGAGCAACTCGCCGCTGACGAGGCTTTCGCGACATCATGTGACGATTTTGGGAACCATCTGCTTCCGCAGGCGCTTGGCGCGCTGGCACATCAGGGCTTCAAGTGCGATCCCGAGTGGTGGAAGCGATGGTTGGCGGACCAAGCAACTGCTCCCGTGGCTGCGAGCGCCGCGGCGGCCTGCGGTCTCGCGCCGGCGGCAGAAGTAGTCGCCGAGTTCGTAAGGCACTACCACGCCAATGCCGACTCGCTGATTCTGGACGTGCCAGTCGTCAGCTTCTTTGAGGCCTACTTGGGTGCCGGTTGGGCCTGTCTGGAGGATCGGCTGGCGACCGAGCCGTGGCTGCTGGACCGGATCGAGGGAATTCTCCGCAGTTTCGGGCACCCGGTCACGCGGCGCAAAGCAGCTCCCCGGTTGAGTCTTGGGGCTGCGTACCGGCGCACCAGCCAAGACATCAGTGTTCGGAGGCTTAGCGGCGACTCGGCATACTCTCGAAGCGACATGATCGTTCCTCCGTCGGATATCTCGCGGGCCTCCACGCTGCTTCTGCCCCGTCCTCTCAGCACCACGGCCCCGCCCAGTGCGCAGTCCGCCGAAGACCAAGCGTTCTCGATCAGGATCGAGGGCGGGGCCGGTACCACTTGGCTGCCGCGTTTCTCTGCGAACAAGAGCCCTCTGGCAGGCATTGAGCGCGAGGAAGAAGGACACCTACAATGGGAACAGCAGACCAACTGAGACAGGCGTTCAACTGCTTCAAGAAGCGGCACACGTTCGCCGTCGACCAACTCGTCAAGTGGAAGGCTAAGTGCAAGAACAGGCGAGAGCCGAAGTACGATGAGCCCGCCATCGTCTGCGAAGTCCTTACAGAGCCGATAGTTGACGAGGAGAAGAAGAGCGCTGGTTCGGCGTACTTCCGCGAGCCGCTAGACATTGTCCTAGGGCTCATGGACCCTGACGACGGCAGCTTCGTCCTCTATCATTTCGATTCTCGGAGGTTCGAGCCCTACGAGGACTAACAAGCAGGCAGAGCTGACTCGGCTGACTTGCTAGGATGCTCTGCGAGCCTCTTTTTCTACGAGGGCGCATCGCCCGAGAGCAAAGGGAACAACGCAAATGTCTCGGAAATGCCCGTTCACAGGAAAGCGGACCCGCGCCGGGCGGAAGTACGCCCATCGCGGCAAGGCCAAGCGTCTCGGCGGCGTCGGCATCAAGACGACCGGCAAGACGAAGCGGAAGTTCAAGGTGAACATGCAGCGCGTCCGCGCCGTCGTCGACGGCAAGGTCTGCCGCATCAACGTCTCCGCCAAGGCCATCCGCAGCGGCCTGATCATCAAGCCCCCCAAGCGCGACTACCACGGCGAAGAGACGCCGAGCGAGGAGTAGCGGACGCCTCGGGTCCAGACCACCATGCGTCCGGAAGCCCACGGGCCGCCGCCCGTGGGCATCGGGGAGACAAGAACAACGCCCACCGGCGGCGACCGGTGGGCTCTTCTTGCGCCCGGACGCCCTCACGCCAAGCGACCGACCCGTCCCGCCGCCGCCGCCGCGCGGCGGATGCGCCCACGCAGGTCCTCCTGGTAGCGGGCGCGGAACGCCCGGTCGAACAGGACGCGGCGATAGAGGGCCAGCAGGTCCGGCCGGCGGCGCTGAAGGAACGCCCGCACGCTCGGCCAGACCCGCGGACGCGGGTTCATCGCGTCGGTCCAGATGTGGTCGACGTCCGCCTCGGCCGCCAGGGCGAACAGCTCGTCCAGCACGTCCTGCGAGTCGCTGATGCCCGGCAGCAGCGGGCCGAACATGACGGCCGTGGCCAGCCCGGCGGCCTTGGCCTGCTTCAGCACGCCCACCCGCGCCGCCACCGACGACGCGTGCGGCTCCCAGAGGCTCGCCTGGGCCTCGTCCGGCGTGGTGATCGTCACGCCCACGCGCGCGTCGCGCCCACGGAAGACGTCCAGGTCGCGCAGGACGAGCCGGCTCTTGGTGAGGATGCTGAGGTGGAAGCCGGCCTCCAGCAGCAGCTCGCAGCAGCGGCGCGTCAGCCGGTAGTGTTGCTCGACGCCCTGCCAGCCGTCGCAGGCGCTGCACGTGAAGACGCTGCCGGGCGACAGGCGGCGGAGCTGGCGGGCCAGCACGTCCGGGGCGTTGACCTTCACGTCCACGAAGCCGCCCCACGGCTCGTCGTGCGGGTGGAACCGCTGCATGAAGCGCGCGTAGCAGTACACGCAGGCGTGCCCGCAGCCGGTGTAGCAGTTGAAGGAGTAGTCGCCGATCCCCCCGCGGTTCAGCAGGCTCTTGCAGGCCACCTCGCGCACGACGACCCCCCTGCCCGCCGCCGCCTTCGCCGCCGGGGGCACGGCCGTCCGCGCGAACAGGCTCGGCTGGTCTCGCTTGGCCATGGGCTGCATCCGGATCACGCCAGCAGGTGGACGTTGCCGATGCGGACGCGGCGCAGGCCGGCGTCCGCGGCGGCGGCGAGGCACGCCTCGGCCTGGCGGCGCGACGTGGTCGGCAGGTCCATCATCTCGAAGCACGGATGGAACGCCAGCAGGGAGTAGGGAATGTCGCGGTCCAGCCCCGCGAGGAACCGGGCGATCCGGCCGACCTGCCCGGCGTCGACGTAGCCCGGCACGAGCAGCGTCGAGGCGATCAGCGGCGGCGGGTCGGGTCGCCGGGCGATGCCGCCGGCGAGGTGCTCGAAGTTGGCCAGCGTGCGCCGGTTGGACGCGCCGCACAGCGCCCGGTGGAGCGAATCGTCCCAGGCCTTGAGGTCGAACTTGATGCACCCGCCGCTTTCGAGCGACACGTCGGCCATCGCGTCGAGCGCGTCGCGGGACATGCAGCCGTTCGTCTCCCAGCAGATGCGGAGGATGCGTCCGCCGGCCTGTTCGCGGGCCGTCCTCGCGGCAGCCAGGGCGTGCTCGACCTGGCAGGCCGGATCGCCGCCGAAGAAGCAGATGCATCTTGTCTGCCGGTCGGCCGCCGCCGCGAGGTCCGCGGCGCTTCGCCTCGGGCCGTCGACGCTGTGCTGCTTGTAGTGCCAGTTCTGGCAGAAGAGGCAGTCGAACGAGCAGGCCTCGTAGAACACGGCCAGGTTCGTATAGCCGTATTCGGCCCCGCGCGTATCCGTGAACGTCGGGTAGCCGGCCTCGGTGGAGGCCGGACACGCCCAGTCCGCCACGCAGTTCGTCGGCAGGGGGTCGTGGTACCAGGACACCGCCGCGGCGTCGGCGTCGCCGCCGAGCAGCCGCCCGCGGTCGTTGCGCCGCACGCCGCAGTACCCGATCTCGCCTTCGCCGATCCGGCAGGCGTTGGCGCACAAACGGCACGTCACGCCGCCCGTCGCCCGCGGCGGCCGGGCCGGCAGGCCGAACTCCCCCCGCGACCGCTCATGCGCCGCCGCCGCCCGCGCCCGCGCCTCCGGCGTATCGGCCAGGATGCACGCGGCGCACACGCCCAGCGCCTCGCTCACGTCAGACGACCGACGCTCGCACATCGCGCATCTGCCCATGCTGCCCTCGCCGATGGGCGCGGCCGCCCCGCCTCGGGCCGGGCCGGAGCGATCATGGCGTCGGGGAACCCGACGGGCCATCCAGGTACTCGCGCGCGTCAGCAACGAAGGCTGCAGCGGCAGCCACGGCCGATCTCGCTCGTCGGGAAGATACGACGATCATCTCGCGGTAGTCGGCACGCTGGCGCAGATCGAACAGCTCATGGAGTGCCCTCGAATGCTCGCGGCGGAAGGGCCCGGCCTTAACGAACTCCCGGTCGAACAGCGACAGCGCCCCTGAGTGCCGCGAAGTGCCCA
>CAZXOC010000330.1:6026-7577 GCA_964642165.1 uncultured Planctomycetaceae bacterium
CCAGGGCGCGCGTCTCGTCGTCGCTCACGCGGCCACCCCATTCCTTCGGATCTCTGCCACGATGGGACTGCGCGTCAACGGGCCCTCTGTGAACTCCTTCAAAGAGAAGGTGACCGTGGAGATGATCACGTCGTTGGCGAAGCCGACTTCCCATGCTGCGTCGATGATCGTGCGGTCGTCGTCCTCGTCGAGGCCCTTCACCACGACACACACGTCCAGGTCACTATCGGGATGGGCCTCGCCACGGGCGCGGGAACCGAAGGCCCAGACCCGCGCCTCAGGGAAGTGAGCCCGTACTCGCTGCGCGAAGGTCTTCAGGATGCTGAGATCGCTCTCGGTCATCTTCGCACCTTCCATCGCCACGATTCTACCGCGCCTCTCGCCCCCTGCCAATCCGACCACGCAGCAGGGCGTCGCAGACGGCTGCGGCATTGGGTTGTCCGCGGGCCGACGAAGCACCGGCGGCGTCTACCGCACCAGCGACCGGACGAACTGGAACATCGCCAGGCGGGCCTTGGGCAGGTCGCTCCAGCGACAGAAGACATTGGCCTTGAGCACGCCGTCCGGCTCGACGCGCGTGGCGCACAGCACGGCGCTTTGCCCGGCACGGCCGAGGCGGGCGTAGAAGCCGTCCTGGAACTCAAGGATCCCCGTGACGGGCTCGGCGGAGTCGGCGAAGAGCTCCCGGGCGCGTATCCAGCGGGTCTCGCCCTCCGCCGGCTCGACGGCGACGATCGCGACGACCTGGGGTGACTCGCAGGTCAACATGACCGCGCCCTTCAGCGCCATCTTCCCCGGCACGCGAAGACGCGTGGAGCGATAGCGGACGGCCTCGCCCGGGGTCATCTTCTTCCAGCCCGCCGGGACGCCGAAGATGAGTCCCGTCTTCTCGTCCCACTGCCGCGGGCCGTACCAGGCCGTGCCCAGGCCCAGCTCGTGGGCGCCCAGATCGGGGGCCTTGCCCAGGTACGGGCCGGTGAGGTTCGGCAGGGCGACGCCGGCGTCGATGAGCTTGGAGCCCGCCTTCGGCCGCAGCAGGTAGTGCCGAAAGCGCCAGTCGTCCGGCAGCGGCGTGCCCTGGAGCTTCGAGGAGTAGTAGGGCTTGCCGCCCGGCGGCTCGACGCGCTCCCGGAAGCACTCCTGGTAGTCGACGTGGACGCTGTGCTTGTCCCACCCGTGCCTGGCGGCCAGCTCCCCGTAGCGGATGCCGCTCCACGGCTCGACGCCGCCGGTGCCGTAGGCGTTGTGGTCCACGCGCACGGGCCAGATGCCCGGGCGGAAGCGGCCGCTCGACGCCAGCGGGCCCTTCGTGCACCGCAGCCAGACGTTGTTCACGATCCGTCCGCGGAGGATGTCGCCGCCCTGGCCCAGACGCGAGGACTTCGTCAGGAACGTGTTGCCGGCGATGACGCTCGGCCCGGTGATGCTCTTGACCTTCAGCGCGTGGAGGTACGTCCCGACGTTGACGTTGTCGAAGAGGTACCACGGCCCGCCCTTCATCGGCTGGAAGCTGAAGCCGCACATCGAGTTGTAGCAGCGGTTGTTCCACAG
>CAZXOC010000331.1:0-7484 GCA_964642165.1 uncultured Planctomycetaceae bacterium
CCTTCGTGAAGCCGATGCTCGTGGAGATGCTGGTCTGCGGCTCCTGGCCCTGCGCGGCACCGGTGCCGGTGCCGGTGCCGATCGTGCCGTAGCCGTAGTAGTAGAGGGGATTGTACCAGGACGAGTAGTACGGGTCGTAGTAGCCGTACTGGATCATTCGCCACCACTGGTTGTAGTAGGCCTGTTGCCCCGAAGCACTCGAGCAGCAGGCGAACACGACGGCCAACCCAGCCAGCGCAAGGACGATCCGTACACGCGACGTGATCATGGCATAGCTCCTCTGCCCTGTTAGCACGTGTTTCCAATCATTAAGACTACCCCGGATTGCCGAAGTTTCGAGCCTAAAGTGCTTTTTTTTTGCTTCCCGCCGTGAGGCCGTCGACTGCCAACGGTGATTCCCCCAATGGCGCAGCTTTGCGAGCCGGGCCCTCCTGGCTGCAAATTGCCACAAATCGGTAACTTGCGCCAGCAGAGCCAGACGAGCCCACGCCCGACATCCATCCCGACAGACCGCTAGTCGGCGTCCTGCCGCTTCGAGCGAGAGGGCCGGGACCGCCGGCTTTCCGCGCTGCGGCTGGGCGATCGGCTCGGCGTGGGCGTCGGCCTCGACCGCGTCACCGTCCGGCTGGGCGCTCGACTCCTCGTGGGCGCGGGGGTGGGCCGTCGCGGCGTGGGTCGCGAGATCGTCCGGCTCGGGCTCGGGCGGACGGTTGTCGGGCGCCGCGTCGGCGTCGGGCGGCTCACCCTCGGGCGAGGCGTGCTGCTTCGTGACGGCGTCGGCGACGGACGCCGCGTCGGCGTCGGTCGCGGGATCGTCCGGCTCGGGCTCGGGCGGGCGGGCGTCGGACGCCGTGTCGGCGTCGGGCGACTCACGCTCGGGCGAGGCGTGCTGCTGCGCGACGGCGTCGGCGTGGGACGGACCGTCGGCGTGGACCGCGGGATCGTCCGACTCGGGCTCGGACGCACGGTCGTCGGACGACGCGTCGGCGTCGGGCGGCTCACGCTCGGGCGGGGCGTGCTGCTTCGTGACGGCGTCGGCGACGGACGCCGCGTCGGCGTCGGTCGCGGGATCGTCCGGCTCGGGCTCGGGCGGGGAAAGGCACTGCTGCGGAACGGCGACGCCGTCCGCGTCGGTGCAGCGGCGGGCCGCCGGGGCGCTTCGGTCGCCGGCGTCTCGGTCGCCGAGCGCCGGGTCGGGGGCTGCGGTACGGGCGTCGGCCGGGAAACCGCCGGTCCCGCGCTCGAACGGCGCGCCGTTGCCCGCCGGCTCGTGGCCGGCAGAGGGAATGCGCTGCTCCGCAGCCCCGTCGAGCGGCGTGGCCGCGGCGCGGCCGTGTTCGCGGCGGCGGGTTCCCCCGCGGGCGAGCGCCCCTTCGAGGAGGTCCGCCGGATCTCGGAGGCGCGGAGCATCTCGGAGTAGACCTCCCGCCGGCGGCTCACGCGCGGCGTCGTGTCGGTCGAGCGCTTCCGGAGGGACGAGTACGGCAAGACACTCGAGCGCAGCGACCGAGAGGGCGTCCTGGCGCGACTCGCCGCCGCGGGGGCGCTCCGCGCGGGCCTCGCGCCGGGCGCGGCCTGCCGACGAAGGACGGTTGTGGTCGGGGCCAGGCGGGGCAGGACGCGCCCGCCGGCGACGCGCCCCAGGGTGAGCGTGGGGGCGCTGGTCTTGCGCCGCAGGCTGCTCAGGGCGACCCGGTTCAGGTGCGCCCGGTCCACCGGGCCGAGCGACCTTACGGCGAGCCGCGCGCTGCGGCGATGTCGGCCGGTCGAGTGCCGGGGCCGGCGATACGTCCAGTAGCGTGGCCAGCCGCCGCTGAAGCCCCAGCTATCGTACCCGCCCCACCAGCGATGGGCGTGGTAGACGTGGTGGACGACGTACTCGGTCGGGGGCCACCAGTAGGCCGAGGGGTACGAACTCCAGCCGAAGCTGCCCCAGTAGCGCCCGCTGCCGCAGCCGAAGGAGAGACCGAACCCGACGTGCGTGCCGTGGGTGTAGACCGGGTCCCACCCGTAGCGGCCCGTGATCGTGCAGATGGGGTCGCCGTCCCAGGAGCTGTAGCCCCAACTCGACGGCCACGGATCGACGTACACGCCGCCGAACCACGGGCGGTAGAGGGCCAGGCGCCGATAGGGCCACCGCCAGCGCGACCACAAGCGGCGCCGCGGCCAGGTCCACACCGGCCCCCACGCCGCGTAGCAGGTGGGCGCGTAGACGGGCGTCGGGGTCCAGGAATAGTAGCGGATCAGCAGCGGGGACTGGAAGACCACCGGGTTGGTCACGTACGGCGCGGGCGGGACGACCACGACGGGCTCGTCCGCCGCGGACGGCGTGGGCTCGACGGGGGTGGGTTGCGGCACGTCCTCGGGCAGGGGCTGGGCCTCCTCGGCGGCGGCTTCCGCCGCGGCGAGGAGCTCCTCGGCGTCGTCGGCGAGCAGGTCGTACTCCTCGGCGAGGAGGACGACGGTGGCCCTCGCCGAGGCGTCGGCGGCCTCAAGACCGTCCACGTCGAGGCCCGCCTCGCCTTCGGGATCGGCCACGAGCCCGTCGGCGACGTCCCACTGCCCGTTGGGGTCGACGATGATGACGACCCCGCGATCGGCCCGCTCGCCCTCGGGCGGCTCGGGTGCCTCCAGCGCCGCGGCCTCCCAGGGCTCGAGCTCCTCGGGCACGTCGGGCACGTCGGGGGCTAACGGGGGCTGTTCATCGCCATAAGTGTTGCTTTCAAAGGCGACTGCGTCGGAACCCGCCTCGGGGGGCTGCTCCCAGGTGGCCGCCTGGGGGGAGCCGGTCTCGTAGAAGACCTCGATCCCTTCCTCCTCCCCGCAGCCGAGCAGAGACACCACGCCCACCAGCACGACCCACACCGCTCCGCGGAACGCATTCATGGCAAACCTCCCTGGGCTTGCTTGTCGGACAAGGCCACCTCCCCCCAGACCCTCCAGCGGCCACCAGGTTAGGCCGCCCGATTAGTTTTTCGCGCGGCCTTTTCTGCCGGCGCAAAGGCCCGTGCCCGGCGCCTCCGGGCTCACGCCCGTCCTTCGCCCAGACCGTGGGCGACGAGGTAGTCGAGGCTCTCCTTGACGGCCGCCGTCATGTCCGTCGCGCAGTCGTCCAGCTCGACGACCAGCCACTGGAGAACGTCCTCGTCGGCGGCGCCGATGACGGCGGGGATATCCATCCTGCCGCCCCCGACGGCCGTGTGCGGCTCGCCCTGCACGAGCGGCCCGTCCTTGACGTGCAGCGCCGGGCAGCGCGAGCCCCACTTCTCCAGAAAGGCCGGCACGTCCACCTCGCCGAAGCGGCAGGCCCAGTAGACGTCCAGCTCCGAGCAGACGTCCGGCGCCCCGTCGAGAAAGACCTCCAGCCCTTTCGTGCCGTCGAAGTCCTGCAATTCCCACCAGTGGTTGTGATAGGCCTGGATCAGGCCGTGAGACGTCAGCAGTTCGGCGGCCTTCTGGAGCGCCGCGGCCGCCTCCTTGATCCCCTCGACGGTGTCCCAGGCCTCGCGGGCCCGCCAGCCCGAGACGACGATGTTGGTGCCGAACAGCCCGGCGTGGTCGACGATCTCGCCGACGGTCTCCTCGGTCGCCAGGCGGGAGCCGACCGTGGCCACCCGCAGGCCGAGATCGTCGAGGACGCGCTGGATCTCCCGGGGCTCGTGGCCGTGGAAGCCGGCCAGCTCGACGCCGGCGTAGCCCATTTGGGCGACCTTCTCCAGGACGCCGAGGAAGTCCTCCTTCGCTTGTTCGCGAACGCTATAAAGCTGAAGGCCGACGGGCTTCATGAGATGGGTCCTTTGGCTGGCATCTGGCGATCGCACGCACGGATGCGCCGCCGGCACGACCGGCGCCGGCGCGGGGCGTCACTTGCTCGGGTGCAGGGACCGCCAGAGGTCCAGGAGCATCTTGCGCTCCACGTCGTGGTCGTACTGATACGTGCGCCACGACTCGTTCTGGGTGACGGTCGTGGCGGCCTCTCGTTCCGCGGGCGTCTTGTCGGGCACCGTGCTGTAGTCGTCGGCGTCGCGCGGCATGACCCGAAGGACCTCCGCGCCCTGGCGCTGCACGGCCACCGTCGCGGAGGCGACCACGTCCTTGCCCTCGGACCGCAGCCGCAGCGTGGCCACCTGGCGGGCGGGCGATCGGCCCAGCAGGCGCTCGCGGGGCGCGCTGACCGCCTTCGGGCGCGACTGGATGACGCCCGCCCGCGGATCGGCCGACTCCACGGAGAAGTACTGGGCCATGACCTCGTTGGCCGCGGCGAACGCGGCCGTGTAGTCCACCGCCCCCAGCGAGCGGCTCCTGCCCGGCAGCGGCTGGTTGCAGCCCACGAGCACGCACGCCGCCGCCAGCACCACGACGCTCCAACCATGCCGAATCATCTGCGTTCTCCCTTCGTCCTGCCGGCTCCCGGGCCGACGGCGTGCGCTGCCACGACGCCGTGGGATTATACCCCGCGCTTCGCGCAGGCGTCAAAACCTCTGTCGCGTTCGGCGGGCCGGGGTCCCGGGTGACCTTCCGCACGAGGGCGCCCCCGCCCCGGCGGAGCTACTCGTCGTCGGTGGTGGGGACGGTGTAGTTGGGGGCCTCGTGGGTGATCTGGATGTCGTGCGGGTGGCTCTCGGCGACCGCCGCGGACGAGACGCGAAGGAACCGCGCCGTCGTCCGCAGCTCGTCGATGGTGCTCGTGCCGCAGTGGTCCATGCCGCTCTTGAGCCCGCCGAGGAGCTGGTAGGTGAACTCGGCCAGCGGCCCGCGGTACGGGACGCGCCCTTCCACGCCCTCCGGCACGAGCTTGGTGCGGTCGACGATGCTCTCCTGGTTGTACCGGTCGGCGGAACCGGCCAGCATCGCGTCCATCGAGCCCATCCCGCGGTACGTCTTGAACCGCCTGCCGCGGTAGATGATCGTCTGCCCCGGCGATTCGTCCAGCCCCGCGAAGAGGCTGCCCATCATCACGGCCGACGCGCCGGCGGCCAGGGCCTTGACGATGTCCCCGCTGTGGCGGATGCCGCCGTCGGCGACGACGGGGACGCCGGCGGCGTCGGCGACCTCCGCGCAGTTTCGCACGGCCGTCACCTGGGGCACGCCCACGCCCGTCACCACGCGGGTGGTGCAGATCGCCCCGGGCCCGATGCCGACCCGCAGGGCGTCGGCGCCGGCGGCAATCAGGTCCTTCGCCGCCTCGCCCGTCGCGATGTTGCCGACGATCACCTCGATGTCGTGGGCGGCCTTGATCTGCCGCACCGTCTCCATCACGATGTCCTTGTGCCCGTGCGACGTGTCGACGACGATCACGTCCGCCTCCCGCTGGATCAGGGCGCCGACGCGGTCGAATTCGAGCACGCCGACGGCCGCCCCTACGCGCAGGCGCCCGCGACGGTCCTTGCAACTCTGGGGGAACTGGCGCAGGCGCTCGATGTCGCGCATGGTGATCAGTCCGGCCAGCACGCCCGCGTCGTCCACCAGCAGGAGCTTCTCGACCTTGTGGCGGTTGAGGATGGTTTCGGCCTCGTCCAGCGAGGTTTCCGGCGGCGCGGTCACCAGGTTCTCCTTGGTCATCACCTCCTCGATGACCGTCTCTTCGGAGAGGAACTTCAGGTCGCGCGCGGTGAGGATGCCGACGAGCCTGCCGCCGTCGACGACGATCGGGAAGCCCGAGACGTTGTGCTGCTTCATGAGCTGCCGGGCCGTCGCGGTCGACTCGTTCGGCGGCAGCGTTACCGGGTCGACGATGATGCCGTTCTCCGAACGCTTGACCTTCTCCACCTCTCGCGCCTGCGCCTCGATCGAGAGGTTCTTGTGGATGAAGCCCAGCCCGCCCTCCTGCGCCAGGGCAATGGCCAACGCCGCCTCCGTCACCGTGTCCATCGGCGCGGAGACCAGCGGGATGTTCAGGCGGATCTTCCTCGTCAGGTCGCTGGAGGTGTCGATCTCGTCCGGGGCCACCGACGACCGCGCCGGGACCAGAAGCACGTCGTCGAACGTGATTCCTTCGCCAAAGAGCTTGTCCTGCATGAAGTCCTCCCGGCTCAGAGCCCTTTTTCAGATTACACCGTCGCGCGGCCGCCAAGGCAAGCCGGCGGCGGCGGGAAAACGCGTTTTTTCGCTGCGGCGGGCCGGTACGACCGGCTTGACTCCTTCCGAAGGGCGGGCACAATGCAGGCGTCATGGCCAAGCCCCCTGCCAGCAGGAAGCCGGTGATCGGCCTGGTCGGCGGCATCGGCGCGGGCAAGAGCACCGCGGCGGCGGAGTTCGCCGCCCTCGGCTGCGCGCGGGTCGACGCCGACGCCATCGGGCACGACCTGCTCGCCGACGCGGACGTCGCCCGCCACATCCGCGCGAGATGGGGCGGCGCCGTCTTCGCGCCCGACGGGCGCGTGGACCGCCAGGCCCTGGGCTCGGTGGTCTTCGCCGACGCGGCCGAACTGGCGGCGCTCAACCGCATCCTGCACCCGCGGATCCGCCGGGAAATGAACCGGCAGATCACCACGGCGCTTCGGGACCAAGCCACCTCCGGCGTCGTGGTCGACGCGGCGGTGATGCTCGAGGCCGGGTGGGATGACCTCTGCACGCACCTGGTCTTCGTCTCGGCGCCGGCGGCGTGCCGCTACGAGCGTGTGGCGGGGCGCCGCGGCTGGAGCCACGGCGAGTGGAAGCGCCGAGAAAAATCGCAGATTTCGCTGGACACAAAAGCCGCAAGGTGCGATTATACTATTGATAACCATTCAAGCGTTTCACCCCTGCGCCAGCAAATCCGTCGTCTTTTCCCTCGGATCTGTGTTGACGTTGGTTTGTGTTGATCCGGGGGGCTCGGCGGCGGGGCGCAGCGGCAGTGAACGCGTCGGGTACACCAACCGATAGTGCATCCCGCAGGCCTGACCGGCACCCAGGGCTTCAGGGAGAAGGTCTGTCGACGGGGGCGGTCCGGGCACCGGGTCTGCCGATGTTCCCGCATCGATCGGCACGGCGAAGCACGGGTCGCATCCCGTTCAGTTGGAGGCTGGAACAAGCCATGGCCAGAACCGCAAAGAAAGCTGCCAAGAAAACCGCAAGGAAGACCACTCGGAAGAGGGGCTCGAGCCGCAGGAGGCCCGAGGCCCGCGCCCCCGAGAGGGCCGCAGCGTTGCCCGACGACGCGCCCGCCGCCGAGACCGTCGAGAGCCCCCAGCCCGCCACGGAACCTGAGGCGGCCCCGGCGCAGCAGGGCGCCGGGCCCGAGCAGGAGGCCATCGCCAACTTCGACGAGCAGATGCACGAGAAGTACGAGCGGGTCAAGCGCGGCGAACTGCACCTCACCGACCTCCAGAAGCTCGCCGTCGCCGAACTGCACGAGATCGCCAAGGAGGAGGGCTTGGCGGAATACGCCGGGCTCGGCAAGCAGGAGCTGGTCTTCAAGATCCTCAAGGGCCGGATCCAGAAGAACGGCCTGATGTACGGCGAGGGCGTGCTGGAGATCCTGCCGGACGGGTTCGGCTTCCTGC
>CAZXOC010000332.1:0-7455 GCA_964642165.1 uncultured Planctomycetaceae bacterium
GCTTGCTGAAGACCGGCTCGAGGCAAAGCGCTTCCCGCCGGGGGGGCTGAAGACTCCCCGCCGCCCCGGCGCCCCGCCCTGGCGTTCCCCTACAGCACCCTCAGGTGGTAGCCCCCGTCGACGTTGATCACCTCGCCGGTGGAGAATCTCAGCTCGCCGTCGGCGCAGGCGCCGACGGCGGCGGCGACGTCGCTCGCCCGGCCCCAGCGCCGAATGGGCGTGAGCCCCTCGCCGATGAGTTGGTCGTACTTGTCCTTCACCGGGGCGGTCATGTCCGTGGCGATGATGCCGGGACGCACCTCGTAGACGCCGATGCCGTGCTCGGCCAGGCACGCCGCCCAGAGCTTCGTGGCCATGGACACGCCGGCCTTGGAGAGGCAGTACTCCCCCCGCGACGGGCTGGCCGCATACGCGCTCACCGAGGAGATGTTCACGATGCACAGCCAGTCGTCGGGGCGCTCGGCGCGCTGGCGGATCATCCAGTTGGCGACGGCCTGGGTGAGGAAGTAGGGGCCCTTCAGGTTGATGCCCATGACGCGGTCGTAGCTCTCCTCGGTCGCCTCGAAGATGCTGGCGCGGACCTTCGGCGCCACGCCGGCGTTGTTGACCAGGACGTCGAGGCGGCCGAACGCCTCCTCGACGCGCGCCAACGCCGCGGCGCGGTCCTCGGCGCGGGTCACGTCGCCGACGATGGGCAGGGCCCTCCGCCCGGCGGCCTCGACCTCCGCGGCGGTCTGCCGCGCCTCGATGACGTCGAGGATGGCGACGTTGCGGCCGCGGCGGGCCAACTCCGCGGCGATGCCCGCGCCGATGCCCCGGGCGGCTCCCGTGACCAACGCGACAGGGTCGCACTGCATAGAAACGGCTCCTGAATACTTGCTTTTCCGTGCGAGGCGTGCGATTATGTGGGTTACGGCCCAAGCTGTCAAATGCGTTCGCCGCCGGGGCGATGCGGGCAGGGAGCGCCCGGCACGGCCGGAGGGCGGACGCGTAGGTTTCGATGGCGGGGTGGGTCGTGTGCGCCGAACACGTCCGCTCAGCCGCAAGAGGCCCCCGAGAAGCCGGAAGTCCCCTCGGCGACGTGGAGCCGGCCTGCCCGGCGGCGGCCCACGGGTCCGGCGGGCCTCTTTCTGGCCATAAGTCGTTTTTGCAGGATTTGTAAGGCGGAAATCAGAACCGTGCCAATTGTCGGGAGTTTTGGGTCGTTTCGCTCTGCCGGGACCGGTATAGTAGAGTGAGGCCTCGGTATGTTGCCGTAGGCCGAGGACTTCGGAACGGAACAGACTGCATGGCAAAAAACCTGTCTACCTTCGCCATTGCCCAGATGCTGCACGTGGACCCCGGGTCGGTGGCGAACTGGATCGATCAGGGGCTCTTGAAGGCCCACAGGACGCCGGGAGGGCACCGCCGCGTGGCGACGGAGGACCTGATCGACTTCCTGCGCAAGCACAAGATGCCCATTCCGCCGGAGTTGGGCGCCGACCCGCCCCGGATCCTCATCGTCGACGACGAGCCGGGCATCACCCAACTGATCGCCAAGGCCGTCAAGGCCGCCCTGCCGGAGTGCGAGGTCATCGAGGCCCATGACGGCTTCCGAGCCGGCACCATCATCGCCAGTCGCCGGCCCGACGTGGTCGTGCTCGACCTGAGAATGCCGGGCATGGACGGCTACGAGGTCTGCCGGCTGATCAAGTCCCAGCAGACGACCAAGCAGGCCGAAGTGCTGGCCATGACGGCATATCCCTCGCCCGAGAACGAACAGCGCATCCTGGAGTGCGGTGCCCGCGTCTGCCTGAGAAAGCCGCTGGACATGGAGGCCCTGCTCCAGGAGGTGAAGGCCTCGCTGTAGCTGCCGGCGGCGGGCCTAGGAATGGGCCAGGCACCATTCCACGGCCCGACGGATCCCCTCCTCGTAGCCGACGCGCGGCTGCCAGTCCAGTTCCTCGCGGGCCTTGTCGCTGGAGAAGAAGCACCGCCGCCCCATCAGCCAGACCGAATACCGTGTCACCAGAGGGGGCTTCTTCCGCCGGAGGGCGTGCCCGAACAGCTCCATCACGAACGCCGCCGAGTAGGCCACCTTGTACGGCACGCTCCGCGTCACCGGCGGGCAGCCGAGGCACTCGGCGATCCTGTCGAAGTACTCCCTCTGCGTGATGGCGCCGTCGCAGGAGAGGTTGTAGGCCTGGCCGAGGGCCTTCTCGCTGGTGGCGGCGAGGATGCAGCCTTCGGCGACGTTGCCGGCGTGGGTGAGGTTCAGCCGGTTGCTGCCGTCGCCGATGAGCTTGGCCTTGCCGGCGCGGACCGCGCGGACGAGGCGAGGCATCGACGCCCGGTCGCGAGGCCCGTAGAGCCAGCTCGGCTTGACGACGGTGACCGGCACGTCGCCGGCCTCGTGGGCGGCCCAGGCGAGTTGTTCGGCCTCGACCTTCGCCCGGCTGTAGTAGCTCCACTTGTGCAGGTCCACGCCCAGCGGGGCCGACTCGTCCAGCACCATCCCCTCGCCGTCCGGGTGCCCGTAGGCGGAGATGCTGCTGATGTGGAGGAAGCGCTCGACGCCCGCGTCCTTCGCCGCGGCGAGCATGTTCCGCGTGCCGTCGATCGTCACGGCGACGAACCGCCGCCAGGGCCCCCAATCCCCCACCTGGGCGGCCACGTGGTAAACCCGCTTCACGCCCCCCATCGCCTCCCCGAGGCTCCGCGGGTCGGTGATGTCCCCGACGGCCTGCTCGACGCCCCACTTGTCCAGAAGGCGTGTGTCGCTGGTCGGGCGGACCATCGCCCGCACGGGCTGCCCGGCCGCCGCAAGCTGCTCGACGACGTGACTGCCAAGCAGTCCGGTCGCGCCGGTCACGAGGTTCATGTGCCGATTCCTCTGTTCGCGCCCGTGCGGCCGCACCTGGGCTGCCCGATCGCGCGCCAGAGACCCTAGCCGCCGCGCCCGTCCCGCGTCAAGCGCGGATCAACCTTGCCGCCGCGGGACGACCCCGCCGGCCGCCCGCCGGGCCATGGACGCCCCCCCCGTCCGGGGCCGTCGGGGCCTCGGCAGAAAGGCGAAAAAGCCTTGATTTGCCCCGCCCGGTTTCTGTAGCCTTCGGAAGCTCTGGCGCCCTCCGGCCGCGAAGCGGGGCTCTCCGAGCCGCTGCCTGCCGGCCGGGGACGCCAAAAGGTGCGAAGGACGGAACGGATTCCTGCCGATGAACGAGTAGTGAGCTGCCGCACGCAGCAAGGTTGCTGGTCCGCCGCCGCTCCAGTGCGCGCAACGGCCGAGGAACGTACATGGCATTGAAGCGACTGCTTCGCCCGACGAACCGCAGGGTCCGCTATCTCGTGGGCTTTCTGCTCGTCGGCCTGTTCTGCATCCAGTGCATCCCCACCCGGCAGGGCGAGAAATGCGACATCGTGATTGCCCAGCAGGCGGCCCCGAACCCCGTCGACGAGGGGCAGCAGCTGCTCCAGTGGGCCAAGAGCGATCACGTCGCCCTCCTGACCCACTGCCTCGAGAACTACGCCAGGTCCTACCGCGACTACACCTGCAAGCTGACCAAGCACGAGCGGATTCGCGGCAGCCTGCCCAGGCAGCCCCAGGAGATCGCCGTCAAGTTCCGGCAGGAGCCCTTCAGCGTGGCCATGAAATGGCTCCGCAACGCCCCCATCGGCGACCGCGTGCTCTACGTCGAGGGCAAGCACAACAACAGGATGCTCGTCCGCCCCAAGGGGCTGCTCGTCCTGCTGACGGGCGGGCCGGTCTGGCGCAAGCCCGACGGGCCCGACGCCATGAAGAACACCCTTCGCCCCGTGACGCTGTTCGGCTTCCAGCGCGGCATGAGGGAGCTCGTCAAGGTCTACCGCCAGGCGCGAGAGGCCGGCGACTGCAAGGAAGCCTTCGCCGGCTACGCCGAGGTCGCCGGGCGCAACGCCCTCGTGCTCGAACGGTACCTGCCCGCCAAGGGCGACTACCCGGCCTGGAAGACGGTCGTCTACGTCGACCCGGAGTACCTCGTGCCGATCTGCATCGAGGGCTTCGACTGGGACAACAAGCTCTCCAGCCGCTACGTCTACAGCGATCTCCGCTTCAACGTGGGCCTGACGGACGATGACTTCCTGCCCGAGGCCAACGACATGAAGCTGCCGAGGAAGTAGGCCCGCCGCCACCCGCGAACCCCCACGCCCCCGCTCTCGCGCGGGGGCGTTCTCGTGCGCCCGGGACGACTCCGCGTGACACGTCCGGCATGGGCGCGAGGCGCCGGAGCGGATATACTCCCGGCCTGCCGCCCCGGATGCCCCCCCCCGGCCGCGTAGAATGCAGCGAGTCAAGGAGTTCGCCGTACCGTGACCCCGACGATGCAGTCCGTTCCCGCCGCCCGGCGCCGCGCTTCGGTGCTGCCGGGCCTGCTGGCCGTGCTGGTGTGTCTCGCCGGCTGCGACGCCGTTCCCTCGGCCGACGGTCCGGCCGACACGTTCGGCATCGACTTCATGGGCTCCAACCCGCACCGCGCGCGCGGCGCCGTCGTGTTCTTCGTCGACGGCCTCAACGCCGGCGTCTTCCGCGAGATGCTCGAAGCCGGCGAGCTGCCCGCCGTCCGGAAGTACTTCGTCGACCGCGGGCTCTACGCGCCTCGGGCCGTGGCGAACACGCCGTCCGTGACGCTCGCCAACGAGACCAGCTTCGTCACCGGCCTGTTCCCCGGCCACCACGGCATCACCGGCATCAACTGGTTCGACCGGAACCGCCTCATCTGGCGAAACTACGAGACCATCGCCCAGAAGAACACCCTCCCCGGGGACTATACCGCCCGCACCGTCTACGAGCACTTCCCCGGGCGATCCACCTTCTCCCTGTTCTTCCAGGCCCACCGCGGGGCGACCAAGTTCGTCGAGAACTGGACCTCCGCCGGGCCGCCGTTCTTCTTCGGTGCCTACGAGTACGTCGACCGCCTCGCCCTGTACCGCTTCCACATCGTCGCGGACGTCGCACGTAAGCGCCGCGAGTTCCCCGCCGTCACCGTCGTCTACAACCTCGCGCCCGACTTCCGCGCCTACCAGCGCGGCGTCCAGAGCGAGCCGTACCGCGACGCCATCCGCCACACCGACCGCCAGATCGGCCGCGTCCTCGCCGACATGGACCGCGCCGGCCTCCTGGAAGACCTCTACGTCGTCCTCGTCAGCGACCACAGCCTCATGCAGATCGACAACCACTTCGCGCTGGACGAATACCTCCGCGAGAAGCTCTGCCTCGACGTGGCCCCCGGGCGGCTGTGGGAACAGGCGCGCTTCGAGGACCGCCTCGCCCACTACCGCAAGCACTCCGTGGTCACCTACGGCAGCGGCGACCGGTACTGGGCGATCTGCCTGCGGCGCCCCATCCGCGTCGAAGGCGGCGTGATCGACTTCGAGGGCTGGCCCGTGCGCCCCGCCCCGAGCGACCTGGCGGACTACCCCGGCCGCTACGGCGGCGTCGACCTGCTCGCCAAGCTCGTCGCCCAGGAAGCGGTGGACGCCGTCGCGTACCGCGTCGAGCCCGACCGCGTCCGCGTCCGCCGCCAGGGCGGCGAGGTCGAGTTCCACCAGCCCGACGGGCCCGGCGGGGGCATCTCCTGCCGCCTCGTCGCCGGCGACGACCCGCTCGGCTGGAAGGGCAAGGTGCCCGCCGAGGCCCTCGCCGGCAAGCCCATGGCCCCCCGCCAGTGGCTCGCCGCCACGATCGAAACCGACTACCCCGACCTGCCCGCCCAGATCGTCGCCTACTTCCGCAGCCGCCTCGCCGGGGACGTCGCCGTCTTCGCCGCGCCGGGGTGGGACTTCCGCACAACCAACCGCGCGGGACACGGCGGTTTGCGGCCGGGCGACCTGTTCGTGCCGCTGCTGATCGCCGGGCCGGGCATCGCCCCCGGCCGCCTCGAGCTGGCCCGGACCGCCGACGTCATGCCGACCATCCTCGCCCTGCTCGGTCGCCCCGTCCCGCCGGGCCTCGACGGCCGACCCCTCGTGCCGGTCCCGAGCCCGCACCGAAGGAGAGACCGATGACCGCGATCAACGATCCCGCCGCCCTGGACCGGGCCGTCCGGCGGGCCGTCGCCGAGACGACCATCACCGACATCCACACCCACCTGTTCCCGCCGTCCCACGGCGATCTGCTGCTCTGGGGCGTCGACGAGCTGCTGACCTACCACTACCTGGTCGCCGAGCTGTTCACCATCGCCCCGCGCGACCTGACCCCCGAGCGGTTCTGGCAGCTCCCCAAGGCCGAGCAGGCGAACGCCGTCTGGGAGCACGTCTTCCTTCGCCACGGGGCGCTGTCCGAGGCCGCCCGGGGGGCGGTCACCACGCTCAGCCGCCTCGGCCTGAACGTCACAGAGCGCGACATGGCCGGCATCCGGGCGTGGTTCGCCGAGCAGAACGTCGAGGACTACCTCACGCGGGTCTTCGAGCTGGCCGGCCTCGACTACGCCGTCATGACCAACGACCCCTTCCAGCCCGAGGAGGTCGCCCACTGGGACGCCAACCGCCCCCTGCACGACCTGCTCCAACCCGCCCTGCGGATCGATTCGCTCATCGTCAACTGGCCCGCCGCCGCCGAGACCATGAGCGCCGCCGGCTACGAGACCGCCCCGCAGTTCGACCCCGAGAGCTTCGACGAGTCCCGCAGCTTCAACGAGGCCCGCCGCTTCCTCGCCGACTGGGCCAAACGCATGCGGCCGCTGTACATGGCCATGTCGCTGCCGCCGGAGTTCCGCTACCCCTGCGACGAGCTGTACGGCCGCGTCTACCGCCACGTCATCCTGCCCGCCGCCAGGGAGCTGGGTCTGCCCGTCGCCATGATGACCGGCGTCCGCAAGCGGGTGAACCCCGCCCTGGGCGACGGCGGCGACGGCGTCGGCGTCGCGGACGTCACCGCCGTCCAGAACCTCTGTGCCGAGAACGCCGACGTCAAGTTCCTCGTCACCATGCTCTCGCGCGTCAACCAGCACGAGCTGTGCGTCTGTGCGCGCAAGTTCGGCAACCTGCACCTCTTCGGCTGCTGGTGGTTCTGCAACGACCCCAGCATCATCGCCGAGATCACGGCCATGCGCCTGGAGCTGCTGGGGGCGACCTTCACCGCCAACCACTCCGACGCTCGCGTGCTGGACCAGCTCATCTACAAGTGGCCGCACACGCGCGCGGTCGTCGCGGACGTCCTGGCCGGCAAGTTCCGCCTGCTCTTCGAAGCCGGCTGGCGCCCCACCGAGGAGGAGGTCCGACGAGACGCCCGAAGCCTCTTCGGCGGCGCGTTCGAGGAGTTCCTCGCCAAGTAGCCCCGCCCCCGGGCCGCCCGGAGCGGGGGAGGAACCGGGAGCCAGGGGGAAGGCAGAAGGGAGTAGCGAGTAGGGCGAAGCCAGCAGGAAGGCGAAAGCCAGGAAGGGGGAGGCGGGCCCTTCGAGTCCGCTCAGGATCAACGGGCAATTCATGTGACTGGTT
>CAZXOC010000333.1:0-7440 GCA_964642165.1 uncultured Planctomycetaceae bacterium
GAGGCCGACGAGGCATCGCTGTTCGTGGCGCCAGGTGCGGCGGCCGTCGGAGATGGCGACGACGATCTTGCGCAGGCCGGGCTTGACTCTGGTCAGGTCCGGCCGGGCCGTGAAGGACGAGAACAGGGGTTTGCGGCGGATGATGACGTCACTCGACACGCCGCCCAACGTGACCGTCACTTTTTTCGCGCGTCCGTCGGGATCGCAGAACATGCCGCGAATGGCATCGCCCGGGCGGATTCGCCGGTCGCGCGGCGGGTGCTCCAGTCGGATGGAGACGGCCTCGCCGGTGGGCTTGTAGAACGACTCCAACCCGTCGGCCTGCACGCGGACGAACCGGTAGCCCGGCCGCTCGCCGAAGCCGGGAAGGGGGCAGCTCACCGACCCGCTCAGCGTCCGCGGGGTGCCGGCGTACTCGCCCGTCGAGACGGTGTGCGTGTGCCCGGCGAAGATGTGCTCCACCTTCCGCTCGCGCAGCAGGTCCTTCAGTTCCTTCACGCCGTGGGGGTAGTGGACGAACAGCAGCACCCGCGAGCCGGGCGGGCGGAGCTTCAGGTCCCGCCCCAGCCACGTGACGGCGGATTTCGGCACGCCCCAGACCCACTTCGGCCCGACCTTGCGGGCGTAGTCGATGCCCACGAAGTGGACCCCCGCGTAGTTGAACGACCACCGCAGCGGCCCGACGATCCTCCAGTAGAAGCCGTAGCCGTACATCGGGTGCTTGCGGTCCCAGCCGCGAAGGCAGTTCACGCCGGCGGGGTCGTGGTTGCCCGGGATGGTGAACAGCGGCAGGGGGAAGTCCCTCGCCTGCTGGGCGAAGAGGTCCCACTCCGCCTTGGCGCGGGCGTAGGGGCGCATGTCGGCCATGTCCACGCAGTCGCCGGTGAGGATGCAGAAGGGCACTCGCGCGGCGAGGGGCGCGATCTCCCCTCGGAAGGCGGGGAACTTGTCCCTGCCGGCGCGCGGCACGTGCGGGTCGGTGGCGTGGACGAACACGAACGGCAGCTTCTGCGCGTCGGGGCGAAGGGGGAAGTCCACGGAGCGCGGCCGGGCGGCGCGCGGCACGCGGCGGAACCAGCCCCGCGCCGGCCAGGTGCCGCTGGGGAAGCTGACCGTCAGGATGGGCTCCTTGTCCGGCGGGAGCAGCTCGTGCAGCTTCGCGTCGATGCGGTAGAGCCCGTTGGCGTCCGTGCGGGTGAATGCGACGCCGTCGCTGACCGGCACGCCCGCCAGACCCTCGCCGCGGTCGAAGCGCCCGTTGCGATCGGCATCGAGGAACACGCGGCCGGAGACGACCTCGGCGCGCGCCGTCGGCGACAGCAGCAACACGAAGACGAAGGCGATGGTCCGGCGGCACGACATCGCGGCCCTCAATGCGGACCCGGCGCGGCCCCTGCCCGCGCGGGAGACACCGATCGCCATGGTATCGGTCCCGGGGAGCCGGAGCAACGGCTCGCTTGAAGGGCCCCTATACCCGATGGAACGGGTCGCCCGTGGGGAGGAACTCGACGCGCACGTCTCCCAGGAGCCCGGCGAGCCAGTCGGCGAGGTGACGGATGCCGGCCTGCTCGCCGGCGCGGTGGCCGGCGGCGCGCGGCGGCCTCAGGTGATGGTCTCGACACCGACGACCACGACGCCGTCCGTCTCGAAGCCGTGGCCGAGCCAGTCGAGCGTGTCGGTTCCGCTGCCGCCGTTGACGAGGACCGCGGCATCGAAGACGACCGTGTTGCCGTCCTCGTCCGCGGCGCCGATCGTGATGCTGTCGTCGTCGGTGCCCGTGTCGATCCGGACGTCGCCCTGGAACCCCGATGCCGGCCCGTCGGGCAAGCCGTTCGCCTCGATGGCCACCGTATCGGCGCCCTGGGCGGTGTGGATCTTCACCGCGCCGGTCGCGGTCACGTCGTCGATGACCACGAGGTCGTCGTCCTGGCCGGTGTGGATCTTCGTCTCGCCGGCAATGGTCGTGTCGCCGGTCACGGTCACCGTGTCGGCGCCCTTCTTGGCGTGGACGTGCAGGTTCCCGCCGATCCCGGAGAGGTCGATCGTCGTGTCGCTGCCGCCGTGCTGGGTGGCGATCTTGACGTGCCCGGCGACCGTGGCGTCCAGCAGGGAGACCGTGTCGACGCCCTTCTTGGCGTGGACCCACAGGCTGCCCTCCTCGACGACGACGTTGTCCAGCAGCGTAGTGCTGTCGCCCTGGCCGTTGTGGATCTTCAGGTGCCCGAAGACATCCGAGTTCTGCACGCTGACGTCGTCGCGGCCGTGGTTGTTCTTGATGAACAACTGCCCCTCGACGTCCAGGCCGTCGGCGAGGAGGCTCGTGTTGCCCTTGTGGTTGAAGACCTTGACGTGACGGGCCGTCAGCTCCTGGAGGGTGACGTCGGCGTCCCCGTGCCGTCCCTGGACGAAGAAGTCCAGCCCGACGTCGACGCCGTCGACGCCGCCGACGTTCACGGTGGCGTCGCCATGGCCGCTGAAGATCTTCACGTGCCCGCCGACGGTGGAGTTCAGCAGGTCGACGGTTTCGCTGCCGCGGTGGCCCCGGACGTGAAGGCTCCCGCCGATGGTGGCCCCGTCGACAATGGTGACGCCGTCGCTCCTGGTGTGATGCACCTTCACGTGCCCGCCGACGGTGGAGGCGTTCAGCAGCGCGAGGGTCTGCGTACCGCCCCCGCCCCGCGCGGGCCCCCTGAAGAGCAGGTCCGAAACGATCGACGTGCCGTCCACGGTCAGCGTGTTGCTGCCGCCGCCCCCGTCCACGAGCAGCTTGCCCGCCAGGGCCGAGCCCGTCACGAGGACGACGTCGTCGCCCCGCCCGAGGCGGATCACGACGTTGCCCGTCACGCCCGAGAACACCAGCGAGTCGGTGCCGTCGTTCAGGCCGGTGGCGTCCTCGCCAGAGGACAGGCGCAGCTGGCCCGCGGCCAACTGGTCCTGGTCCAGGATGATGTCGTTGGCGCGATCGTCGCCGACGATCAGCAGGTTGCCGCCGCTCAGCGCCGCCGTGACGTCGCCGGCCAGGAGAAGCCGGCCCTCCAGCGGCTCGAAGCAGGCGGGTCGTTCGTGTGCCGCGCGCGGAGTTTCCTTGGGTCGATTCATTGATGGGTCCCTTTCCCGGCTCGGCGCGCCGGTGCGCGAATGCTGTGCCCCTTGAGAAGCATACGATTCAGCCGGGGGGGAAGAGGGGACGAACGACGTGGCGCAAAGAGTGCGCCGGAAGGTACTTGCAGCTTCGGCCCCGCGGGGTCCCCGGCGCTACCGCGCCAGGAGGTCCGCGAGCCGGCGGACGCGCCGCTCGGCGTCGTGGAGCTCGTCGCGTCCGGCCGGGGCGCCCGCCCAGCGGATGCGGTAGTACAGGTCGACGAGGGCGTCCAGCTCCGCGACCGGCAGGCCGAACCGCGAAACCGCCTCGTCGGCCAGCTCGCGCGCGGTGTGGCTGGGCCGGGCCGTCAGCCCGCGGCGTCGCAGCAGCGCCAGCAGGTGCAGCAGGAAGGCGGGGGGTTTCGGGGCGGGGAGGTCCCGCGCTCGGCGGGTCCTGCCCCGGCGGCGTCGCACCAGCAGGAGCCCGAGGGGCGCCAGCACGCCCGCGGCGACGGCGACGCCGACGAAGAACCACACGACCGCCTCGCTGATCCGCCCGCGTGCGAACAGCTCGACGAGCCCCCAGAAGACGGCGCGGGCGGCGCGCCGGGCGGCGCGGAGGGCCTGGCGGAGGTACGCGCGGACGGCGGCGGCGAGCGCCCGCCGCGCATCGTCGTCGTAGCCGATGACGTTGGCGTACCAGGCGAACTCCCACTTGGTCCACCCCTCGCGCACGGCGGACCACCAGCGCCCCAGGGCGCCGTGCCGGGGCGGGTCGAACCGCTCCGGCGGGGTGGCGTCCACGATGACCCAGTCGCGGGTGGGGGTGTAGACCTCCGTCCAGGCGTGGGCGTCGCGCTGGCGCACGACGTAGCGCCGCGCGTCGTCGTCGTATTCGTTGGGGCGGAAGCCGGTCGCCAGCCGCGCCCGCAGCCCCACCGCGCGGCACATCACCGTCGTCGCCGAGGCGAAGTACTCGCAGTGCCCGCGCCGCAGGTGGAAGAGGAAGTCCTCCACGCCGTCGCGGTCGGCGTCGGCGTCGGTCAGATCGAGCGTGTAGGAGCAGCGCTGCTGGAGGCGCCCGGCGAGCCGCCGGGCCATCGCCAGGTCCACCTCGTCGCGCCCGGGCCCGGGCGGCACGCCGCCACGCCGCGACAGCAGATCCGCGCACCACTGCCGCGCCAGGGCGGTCACCTTCGGCGAGACCTCCACCCGCGGCGGGAACCTCGTCCGGTCGCGGAGACGCTTCTCGACCTCCGTGCGGAGGTACTCGCCGACCCTCGGCCCGCGGGGATCCGGCAGCACGTAGGCGGTGTACCGGACCGGCCGGTCCAGGCGCGGCGAGGCCTTCAGCTCGTACTCCAGCGTGCCCAGCCGCCGGGGCGTGGCGTCGGGCGACGTGATGCGAACGGCCGGGTGCGTCGCGAACGCCACCGGCAGCAGCGACGGGACCATCGAGACCTCCTGGCGGACGGCGCGTTCGAGGAGGTCCCCGGCGGGATCGGGCGGCAGGGAGCTTCTCGCCCAGGGGCTCTTGCGCCAGCGGGAGTCGAGGTACTCGCTGAAGACGCGCCCGCGGAGGTACGGCGGGCTGACCTGCCCGAGGTCGGTCCCCTCCGGCGAGCGCAGGCGCATGTGCATCACGATGCGGTCGGAGAGGTAGATGCTCCGGGGTCGCCCGAGGCGGACCGTGTCGCTGAAGCCGCTGGCCGCCCGGCGGCGCACGCGCCCCAGCGGCGGGCCCGCCCCCCCCGCGCCGCGCGGCGAGATCAGGAACACCACCACGCCGGTGGCGAGGGTCGCCACGATCACGACGGCGAGGCGCAGCAGGATCGCTCGCTTCGGCCAGGTGTCGGCAGGGGCGGGCGCGGGGCCGGGACCGGACGCCTGCTGGCGCACCGCCGCGTCCAGGCTGCGCTTCAGCGTGAAGACCATCCCCGTGTAGCACAGGCCCACCAGGTAGGCCAGCCCCAGCAGCGCGAACAGCAGGTCCTGGCACATCATGGACGCCGCGAGCACCAGCAGCAGGCTCATCACGAGCATCTGCACGTAGTCGCGGTCCCGCTTGCGCTCGAACAGCTTGCACAACTGGATCAGCGTGACGTAGTGGCCCAGGGCGATCAGCAGGTCCTCGTCGCCGATGAAGTACCGGACGGCCAGCACCGTGCCCACCAGCATGACCCCGGCGTTGAGCAGGAGGCGGTGGGCGTAGATTTCGCGGCTGCGCCAGGCGGCGATCGCGTGGAGGAGGACGGCCGCCAGGGAGACGAGGAAGAACGGCACGTTGCGCTCGGCGAGGCAGAACATGGCCGAGGCGAGGAAGATCGTCAGGAACAGCGCCAGTTCGAGGCGGCGCCGCCCGGCGCGGATCTCGGCGTCGGTGAGGCGGCGCACGGGCATCAGGCGTCCTCCCGGGCGGCGAGCTCGTTGTCCCGGAACAGCCCGCCGATGCGCGCCCCGGCGGCGAGGGTGAGGTTTCGGCTGTCGCGGCGGAGGCGGGCGAGGGTCTCGGGCGTGAGGGATTCCTCGGCCTCGGCGGCGCTGATGACCACGACGTGGGCCTGCCGCAGCCACGCCGGGCGGAGCCGCGCGATCGCGTCCGGCAGGCGGTGCACGGCGTTGTCGTCGATGTCGGCCAGGGCGTCGAGCAGGCGCTGCTTCTGGGTCCGCCGGTCCGCCGGCGAGACGACCACCACCCGCGCGTCGTAGGCCAGCGCCGCCCCGACGCGGTACCCGCCGGCCAGGGCGTCCTCGATCAGCGTGGCGGCGAAGCGGATCGCCCGCTCCCGCGCCGCGCGAACGGGCGGGGAGGCGTCCGGCAGGTACGTGTCCAGCACGACCCAGACCGTCCTTGGGCGCGGGCGGGCCATCTCGCGGATGACCGGCTCGCCCCGCCCGGCCGAACGGCGCCAGTGAATCCACCGCGCGTTGTCGCCCAGGCGGTACTCGCGCAGCCCGTAGAACTCGTCCTGCCCGCCGGAGCGGATGCTGGGGGCGACGTCGGCGGATTCGGCCTCGCCCTTGCCCAGCAGCGCGGCGACGAGCCGCCCGCGCGCCGGCCAGACCACCAGCGAGGCCTCCTGCGTGGACTGGCGCGCCGAGGCGATCAGCCCGAAGGGGAACGTCGTGGAGAGCCGCAGCCGCCGCAGGCGGATCCGCCCGCGGCGCCGGGGTGTCGTCTCGCTGTGGGCGAGCACGCCCCCCCGGGCGGGCAGGTACCCGCAGGCCGCCGGCTCCAGCGCCGCGGCGCGGGCGTCCAGCTCCTCGATGCGCAGCGCGAGGCACGCCCCGCCGCCCCGGACCGACCGCAGCAGGTAGCCCAGCGAGACGCGCTGGTTCTGCCGGCACCGCGCCGGAACGTCCCGCCTGACCCGCGCCGCCGCCACCATCCGCCGCGCCAGCAGCCACGAGACGTACACCGCCCCCACCATGGCGCCGAGCATGAGAAACAGCAGCGCCAACCCGCTGTTCATCGCCACGATCGCCACCACCACGCAGGCGACCACGAAGACCCACCCCGCCTTGGTCAGGCGCGAGCGAACGGGCGAGCCGGTTCGGCGTCGTCGGCCGATGCGCATGGGTGCCTCCGCCGCGACCTACTTCGGCACGGGGATGGACAACAGGATCTGCTGGAAGAGGCCGTCGGCCGATACCGCCCCGTCGTCGGCCACGGCGTGCGTCACGAGCCGGTGCGGGCAGACGCACGGGGCGAGGTCCTTGACGTCGTCGGGCACGACGTAGTCGCGCCCGTCCAGCAGCGCCGCGGCGCGGGCGGCCTGGGCCAGGGCCAGCGCCCCGCGCGGCGACAGCCCGATGGCGAGCTCCTCCCGCCGGCGCGTCTCCTCGGCGATGGAGAGGATGTACTCCATGATGGCGTCGTCCATGCGGACGGCCCCGGTGGCGTCCTGGAGGGCCACCAGGTCGCCCGTGCTCATGACGGGCTTCAGCGTCGCCAGGCGCGTCCGCGCCGGCTGCGTGCGGAGGATCCGGCGCTCGGTCCGGCGGTCGGGGTAGCCGATCCGCACGCGGATCATGAAGCGGTCGAGCTGGTTCTCCGGCAGGAAGTACGTGCCCTCGAAGTCGTAGGGGTTCTGCGTGGCCAGCACCATGAACGGCGGCCCGAGCCGGTACGTCCGCCCGTCCGTGCTGACCTGCGACTCGTTCATCGCCTCCAGCAGGGCGCTCTGCGTCCGCGGCGTCGTGCGGTTGATCTCGTCGACCAGCACCAGGTGGGCGAAGATCGGGCCCTTCTTGAAGACGAACTCCCCCGTGCCCGAGTCGTAGACGCTGACGCCCAGGATGTCGCTGGGCAGCAGGTCGGGCGTGAGCTGGATGCGGTGGAACGTGCAGTCGATGCTC
>CAZXOC010000334.1:0-7362 GCA_964642165.1 uncultured Planctomycetaceae bacterium
CCATCCCCACCAACACTATCCCTTGGGCCTGATGGAGTCAAGTGCATACCCACTTTGCCGAATCCCATCCCTGCCCGTGGCGAGATCGGGTAGCATAGTGCCTCCGATGGGCTCGGGGACGGTCTCCGAGCCCAGGTGAACACGCGGAACGGACCAACGGCTGCGCCAGGTGGTGAATGGCGGCTCGGGGTCAGGCTGCTTTTCCGCTTTGGTCTCGGCGTCTGCGGCCGCGGCGTCTGGCAGGCGGAAGGGAAAGCGGCGGCGTCCCGATGGATCCCGATGGATCCCGATGGACATCGCCACCGCAGTCCATAGGCGTTCGAGCCCCCGGCGCGGCCGGGCGAGGGCGGAATTAGCAGAAGCCATTATTTTAAAAGGTGTTATGACCTATTCTGCCTCGGCGGGCGGCGGCGAGGGGGGGCAGAAGCCCTATCTGTGAATAGGCATTGCAGGCGGCAGCGGGTGATTGTACGCCCTTCCATAAAACCACTATGAATTCGTAATATATAAGTACCTTCTATAACTAGAGTAATGACGATCATGCGATTGTGTCACTCGGCTTTAATGTTGACACAATCGACACAATCCCGGCGGCGGAGGGGCGTCGAATGGGGCGTCGACGTGTGTAGATTGCCGGCCCGGGCGGGCGGCGTCAGTCGTTGCGGCGGACGGCGGCGGCGGTGGGGAAGGCTACCAGCTCCGCCAGTGTGACGTCGGCGTCGGTGAAGGGCTGCTCGCCCTTGCGGTAGAGGGTCGCCACGCCGATCAGCTCGTCCGGGGCCGGGATCAGGGGGATGCCCAGGAGGCTCACGCCGGGCAGGTGCCGGCGGATCGAGGCGTCGAAGAGGTGGGCCTCCTCCCCCGCGTCGAGGAGGATCAGCCGGGGCTCGTCGACGATGAGGCGGGTCACCGGCTCGGCGAGGTGGCGGCAGAACGTCAGCCCGTCGGGGTGGGGCACGCCGAAGCGCCCGACGACGCGCAGGTCGGCGTTCTCGTCGCAGACCATGGCGATGCCGAAGACCGCCCCCGAGCGGATCGCGAACAGCCGGAACAGCGCCGCGAAGACGTCGTCGTCGCTGCCGGCCAGGATCATCGCGTTCTGGTAGGCGATGACCGTCTGCTGCCGCGAGAGCTGCCCGCTGAGCGTCCGGTACGCGCAGGTCAGGCCCGCGCAGGTGCTGTCCAGCCGCCCCTGGATGCTGCGGCGCTCGTGGTCGATGTCCTCGATCGTCCGGTGGAGCCGCCGGTTGTGCTCCTCCAGGTCGACGGACTGCCGCCGGCGCCCCAGCTCGTCCCGGATGGTCTGCCGCAGGCGCTCCACGTTCAGCGGCTTGGTCATCATCTCGACGGGCCTGCGGCGGGAGGCCTCGGTGAGCGTCTCGGGGTCGCCGTAGCCGGTGATGACGACCGCCGGGACCTCTCCGGCGACCTCGCGGAGCTCGTCGAGGACCTCCAGGCCGCTGCGGTCGCCGAGGTGGACGTCCATGATCAGCAGGTCGGGGCGGCGGCTGCGGGCCTGGTCGATCGCCTCGGTCCCGCTGCCGGCCGTCGAGACGCGCACGTCCGCCGACGCCAGCGCATCGACGAGCAGGTTCCTCAGCTCCCGTTCGTCGTCCACCACCAACACGTCGGCAACGTCACGGCTGGCCATCGTCTCGTTTCCTCTCGTCGCCCGCGTCCGGCTCGGCCGGCAGCAGGATACGGACCGTCGTGCCCCGCCCGAGGCGGGAGTCGATCCAGATCTTCCCGCCGTTGCTCTCGACCAGCCGCCGCGCCCGGGGCAGCCCCAATCCGCGCCGTCGCCCGGCGGGCTGGGCGGAGAAGAACGGCGTGCAGGCCCGCGCGGCGGTGCGTTCGTCCATGCCCGGCCCGTCGTCCCGGACGGTCAGGAGCACGCCGGGGTCGATCCCGTCGGGCTCCGCCGCCAGGTGGATGTGCGGCCCGGCCGGGGCCGCCGTCGCGGCGTTCGTCATCAGTTCCACGAGCACTGCCTGCGTCTGCGCCGGGTCCGCCCACACGTTCGGGCACCCGTCTTCAATCTGTATATCGACCTGAGCGGACCTCGCTTGAGGATGATCCGACGACGAGAAGGTTTCGGCGGCGCAGGCGAGCA
The DNA here is from genome assembly GCA_964642165.1 of uncultured Planctomycetaceae bacterium. Lineage (GTDB taxonomy): Bacteria > Planctomycetota > Phycisphaerae > SM23-33 > SM23-33 > CAYRVX01. The sequence continues at coordinate 2,114 of CAZXOC010000334.1, forward strand.
GCTCCCCGGCGGCGACGGCGGACCGGTGCGGCTGGGGGGGGCGGGCGACCTGCATCAGCTCGGTGATGGTGTCGCTGATCCGCTGGGCCTGCTCGACGATGGTCTGCCACGTCTTGCGATCCTCGTCCGAATCGGCGCGGTCGCGCATGAGCTGCGCGCGCCCGGAGACGACCGCCAGCGGGGTGTTCAGCTCGTGGGCGGCCCCGGCGGCGAGGTCGCCGATCGCCTCGAGCGTCCGCGCGTCGGCCATGGCCTCCTGCGCGTCGGCCAGCTCCCGCGAGGCCCGGGCCAGTTCCTCGCCCAGCTCCACCGCCCGGCGCCGCTGCCGGACCAGCCCCAGCGCCATGCCGAGCGCGCCGGCGAGGGCATCGGGCGTTTCCGCGGCCGCGTCGGCGGGCAGCAGGACGCCGCCCAGCCACCGCCCGCCGCACGTCAGGGGCAGGTGAGCGCCGGCCGCCTCGCCCGCCCAGGCGCGCCAGCCGTCCGCCTCGGCCAGGAGGTCGGGCAGGGCCTCCGCCGCCGCCGGCGGGCGCGGCGCGGGCCCCTCGCCGCCGGGGGCGCGCAGGGCGAAGCTGCGCCACTCGGGGGGGCGCTTCGGACCTCGGCGAACGGCGAGGATGGACCCGCCGCGGTCGTCCAGGCCGTAGGCGACCGCGCAGCGCCCGGCGGCTCCCGCCGGCGCGAGCAGCGCCTCGGCGATGCGGGCCAGCACGTCGCCCACGGTGGCGTCCGGCGGCAGCGAGGCGGCGAAGCGCGCGAGCCGGTCGAACGCCCGCGCCCGGGCCGACAGGGCATCCGCCCGGCGGCGGAGCGACTCGTGGAGCCGCCCCAGCTCCTCGCTCGCCGCGGCCGACAGGGCCAGGCACGTCGCCTTGCGCCCGACCCGGCTGAGCCCCAGGAGGCGGCCGTGCCTCTCGACCGCCTCGGGCAGCCGGCCGGCCACCTCGTCGAGCAGGTCCCCGCCGATGCCCAGCGCGCGGGCGAGGCCTTCGGTCGGCGGCGGCGCGGAGCAGTTGCCCGAGAAGCCCAGGGCCCCCCGCCGCGCGAGGGCGTCGGCCAGGGCGACCACGAGGACGAGCGTCCTGTCCCCGGCGGAAGGCGGGATCGCCCCGGCGGGCTGGTGGTGCAGCCAGATGACGTTCTCGACGGCCCGGGGCAGGCGCCACAGCCGCGCTAAACGCCGGCCGGCGGCCAGGTGGTCCACGCCCAGGACCTTCCCCTCGAAGGCCGCCAGGCTGGCGTGGTGGCTTCGCGCCCCGGCCAGGGCACGCGCGTAGCTTCGGGGCAGGGCGTCGGCCAGAAGGAGCTTGCCGAGATCGTGAAGGAGCCCGCAGGTGAAGGCCTGCTCGCGGTCCAGGTCCGCCGCCGCGCCCTCGGCGAGCAGGCCGGCCGCCGAGGCCACCGCCAGGCAGTGCGTGCAGAAGGCGGGGTGGTCCCAGCCGCAGCGGGGGCGGGGGCTCGAGGCGGCGGCCGCGGCGGACAGCGCAGCCGAGCGGACGGCGTCCGCGGGCAGGTGACGAACGGCCTGGGCGACGGTCCCGGCCGGGCTAGGCGAGGAGTCCGCGGCCATCGAGAGCACCTTGGCCGCCAGGGCCGGGTCGGCGGCGACGAGGCGGGCGACCAGCCTGAGCCTCTCCCCCTCGTCGCCCGGCGCGCCGGGGCCGGTCAGTTCGAGGATCGCCGCCGCCACGTCGGGCCGCGTCGGCAAGCTCCCGCACCGCCGGACGATCACGTCCAGTTGGTGGGCGTCGATCCTCCCTGCCGCGGCGCTGCGCCTGTCGGTATGTTCCTCCACAGGCAGGACCTCGGCGAGGCGATCACCGGCCTCGAACCAGCGCGACCATGCGCTCGATGACGTTCTCGATGTTGAAGGGCTTCTTGAAGAACTCGTCGGCCCCGGCGTCCATGAGGGTCTTGACCTCCGCGGGATCGGCCACACCGGAGATCACGAGGATCCGGGTGTCGGCCAACTCCGGGCGGCTGCGGATCGTCTTGCAGACCACGTTACCGTCGACGTCCGGCAGCTTAAAGTCGAGCACGACGACGTCGGGTCGGAACTCCTCGGTCAGGACGCCGGCGTCGTAGCCGGTGGTGGCCGTGGCGATCTCGAACCGCCCGTCCTGCTGGAGCATGTCGACGAACAGCTCGACCATCTCCGGCTCGTCGTCCACCACGAGGACGCGGATCTTGTCGCCCCCGAAGGCGTCCAGCGGGATGCTGTTCTCCTTCATGAACTTGATGAGCTTGTCGCGGGGGATCCGCCGGAAGCGGCTGCCCGGCACGCGGAAGCCCTCCAACTGCCCGTTGTCGAAGCAGCGAATGATCGTCTGCTGGGAAAGGTTGCAGACGGCGGCAGCCTCCCCTGTCGTGTAGACGGCCTTGTGTCTCACGTTGGCCTCTCCCTTGCGTCCGCCCGGCGAGAGGGGACCTAGCGTCCCCGACGGCCGAAGGTCCTCTCGCCATGTCGCGGCCGTTTTTTAGCTTAACCCCCCAGGCGTTACACCTTCTCAGACTTGCTTAGTTTACCACGCTTGCTCGGCTTGGCAAGGCAAAAAGAGGCGAAAGAGCCGCAGAATCGCGGGAAGGAGGGGCGAGGATGGTCCCCGCGGCGAGTGCGCGGCTAAGCGCTTGCCCATATGAGGCTTGGCGCGAGGCGGGGGCCTGCTCGGCGTGCGCAAAGCAGCGGGCACGGCTCCATCCGCGCCCGCTCAAAGCTTCCGGTCAGGGCCAACCGGCTATAGGAGTTCGGGGAACAGCTCGTCCAGGAGTCTTTCGACGGCGGCATCGATCCGTTCGGAGGTCTCGTAGGTGCCGGCCTCGATCTCGCGCTTCACCCGGGCCACGAGCTCCGCGCGGACCTCGGGGACCTCCTGGATCCTGGCCGCCAGCTCGGCAGCCGTCGAGATCTCCACCACGTCGGAAACGTCGCCCACCGGCTGAGTCGGCCCGCTCGGCAGCGCGGGGTTGGTGGGCTCGACCGGCTTGGGAGCCCAAGCAGGATGGACGCCATCGATGTTATTCATAGTCTGTCTGGTCCCTCGGCCCGCCGGACAGTCCTGCGGGCCCTCGGCCGAGCCGGCTGCGGCCGGAGCGTCCATTTCCCCGGCCGCGGTACAGATTGTCGGCTCAGACCTACGTCCGTCGCCAGTGAGCCCGCCGCCCATTGGGTCCGCGGCAGACTCCTCCACATCCATGCACTAGTTTCCTCGACCAGATCCGCATTCTTCTTGAGGGTCCCCCAGGATTCCGGCCAGCCATTACATATTGAAAAACATTCACTTATGTTCAGTCCCGGCGCGAGGTCCGGAAAAAGCGCCTTTTCCGGCACATCCTGCACGGCCGGAAAATTCCCTACAGGACGCATATTCTCTATATTAACACGCCGCTCACCCGTTTCAGGTTCTCGCTTTCTCGCCCGGCCGCGCCAGGTGGATCGCCAGGATCGTGATGTCGGCCGGGGTGATCCCGCTGATCCGCAGGGCCTGCCCGAGCGACCGCGGGCGAACTTGCGCCAGCCGCTCCCGGGCCTCGTAGCGCAGGTGGGAGACGGCCGCGTAGTCCATGTCCTCCGGAAGGAGCTTGCCGTCCAGCTCCTGCATCTGCCGCAGGGCCTTGTGCTGCTTGGCGAGATAGCCGGCGTACCGCGCGTCGATGGCCACGGACTCCAGCGCCGCCGGCTGGCAGCGGTACAAGCCGGCGAGGTCCCCGCTCGCGTCGGGCTGGGCGGCGGCGATCACCTCGCGCAGGTCCGCCTTCGGACGGGCCAGCAGCGACCACAGCGTCTTGCCGTCGACGCGGCGGGATCGCAGCAGCTCGCCGGCGGCCCGGCAGGCGCGGTCCTTGGCGGCGAACCTCTCCCACCGCCTGTCGCCGACCAGGCCGAACCGGCGGCCGATCTCCGTCAGGCGGCGGTCGGCGTTGTCGGCGCGGAGGCTCAGGCGGTGCTCGGCGCGGCTGGTGAACATGCGGTACGGCTCGCGGATGCCCTTGGTGATCAGGTCGTCGATCATCACGCCGATGTAGGCCTGGTCGCGTCGCAGGACCAGGGGCTCCTGGTCGCGCAGGGCGGCGGCGGCGTTGGCGCCGGCGAGAAGTCCCTGTGCGGCGGCCTCCTCGTAGCCGGTCGTGCCGTTGACCTGCCCGGCGAGGAACAGCCCGGCGACGCACCGCGCCTCCAGCGTGGCGCGGAGCTGCATCGGCGGGAAGTAGTCGTACTCGATGGCGTAGCCGTACCGCAGGATCTCCGCGCGCTCCAGGCCGGGAATGCCATGCACGACGGCGTCCTGCACGTCGATCGGCAGCGACGTGGGGATGCCGTTGCAGTACACCCAGTTCGTGCCCAGGCCCTCCGGCTCGAGGAAGACCTGGTGGCGGTCCTTGTCCGGGAAGCGCTCGATCTTCGTCTCGAGCGACGGGCAGTACCTCGGCCCGGTCGAGCGGATCTGCCCCGTGTACAGCGGCGCGCGGTGCCGGTTCGCGCGGATGACCTCGTGGATCTCCGGCGTGGTGGCCGTCAGGTAGCACGGCACCTGCTTGACGTCGAGGCGATCGTGGAGGAAGGAGAACGGCACGGGCGTTTCGTCGCCGTCCTGGCGCGTGCAGCGGTCGCGGTCGACGCTCTCGGCCGCCAGGCGGGGGCACGTGCCGGTCTTGAGACGCCCGGCGCGAAGGCCGCACGCGCGCAGCGAGGCGGTCAGGCGCGACGCGGCCGGCTCGTCGTAGCGGCCGCCGGCCCACATCTTCTCACCCACGTGCATCAGGCCGTTGAGGAACGTCCCGGCACAGACGACGACCGCGCGGCAGCGCAGCTCGACGGCGCGGGCGTTCGCTCCGGCCAACCGGACACCGACGACGCGGCCGCGCTCGATGAGCAGGTCCGTGGCCTCGCCCGCCACGAGACTCAGCCCGTCCAGCCGGGTGAGCGTCTCCTGCACCCAGGCGGCGTAGGCGTGGCGGTCGGACTGGCAGCGGGGCCCCCAGACGGCCGGGCCCTTGCTGCGGTTGAGCATGCGGAACTGCATGCCGGTCGCGTCGGCGGCCAGGCCCATCAGCCCGCCCAGCGCGTCGATCTCGCGGACGATCTGCCCCTTGCCGACGCCGCCGATGGCCGGGTTGCACGACATCTGGGCGATCCGGCCGGCATCGAGCGTCACCAGGGCGGTCCGCGCGCCCAGGCGGGCCGACGCCCACGCCGCCTCGACGCCCGCGTGCCCCCCGCCGACCACCACGATGTCGAAGTCCGCGTCCAT
>CAZXOC010000335.1:0-7352 GCA_964642165.1 uncultured Planctomycetaceae bacterium
CTCCCGCCGGGCGTGCTGAACTTGAAGATCACCGACCAGGGGATGCCGTATTCGGGCGAGGCGTAAACGATGTTGTGCTCGATGGTCACGCCGCCTCTCTGCACCGGCGAGAGGCCCAGCAAGCACTGGCCCTCCAGGATGACGTTGTGATGCGCGCGCACGCCCGCGTACTCGATGGAGTCGAACTCGATGTTGTCGTCCGCGCAGCGGTGCAGCAGGTTGTAGGCGTATTCGTGCCGCAAGGCCGGCCGGTTCCTGCCCTGCTCGCCGGTGGACGCGACGCCGATCCCGTCGAAGGTGTCATGGATGTAGCAGTGCCGTATCTTCCAGGCGGTCACGTTCCCGCCGGGCAAGATCGCGTTGCCGCCGAGGGTGCTATGATACAGCGCGCGCCACGCCGGCTGCTCCAGAACCATAGAGTAGTGCAGCCAGTCGTAGGTGGGGTAGTTGCTGAACTCGCAGTGCTCGACCGTGATACTGGACGGCCCGTACTCCACCGCCCCGCCCGGACGGTCTACCCGAACGTCCTGCCCCACGATGGCACTGTAGCATCCGGAGAAGTAGCAGTCCCGAATCACGATGTGCGTGCAGACCGTGTGCGGATGATGACGGACCCCGAGGCGGACGGCGTGGTTGGGCGCCACGTGAAAGCGCAGCCCTTCCAGCACGATGTGCTCCTGGCCCTTGATGTCCACCAGGATCGTCGTGTCCGGCCTGCTGACGGCGACGTTCGCGCTATCGGGATTGACACCGCCGAGAAGTCGGACGTAAAGCTCTCCGTCCTCGTAGAAAAAGCCCTCCAGCGGCGTCGTATCCCGGCCCTTGCCGGGCTTACACGTCTTCATCTCCTCCATGCTGGTGTAGTTGTAGAGGCTCCGGCCGTCGGCAATGACCCAGACTCTTCGGGTCCCACGATCCCTCAGGTTCTTCGCGGCCCAGTTGGTCTTGTAGATGTCGCCTTCGACCCGTTCGAACTTCGGCGTGGTCCTCATCGCTCCGGTGATGATGGCCTTGCCCGGGGCCTTGGCTTTGATCGTGATGGGCCTGTCCGCCGTTCCGCTCTTGGTCAGGACGAGGCTCTGGTAGTAGGTCCCCTCGGCCAGAAGCAGCGTATCTCCCGGCTGGAGCTTGTCGGCGGCCTCCTGCAGGCTCTGTTCGGGACCGACCGTCACGGTTGCAGCAGCGAGAGGACTGGCGGAGAGCAGCAAAGCGAGTTCCATGAGGGGGAAACGCGATCTCATAGTGGCTCCTTCCAAGGGTCGACCGACGCAGTGTCAGCCAATGCCTCATCTATTCCCGGCGCCCGGTTGCGGGGACGACTTGGCAACGCTCTCAATGGCATGTCGGCGCGCGGCGAGGTGCTTTCTGACCCAGCAGCCGCCGCAGCGACAGTCCTCGTCGCGCCCGCAGGTGCCGGCAATGTCGTGGTGCTTCAGCGGCGTGATCGAACCTCCGACCAGTTTGAGCATCTCCTGCCAGGCGGGGTCGTTCTTGCCGGAGAACGCCCCCTTGGCGATCTGCCCCCAGCCGCCCTTCGCCGCCGGCAGCGGCGCCAGCAGGATCCGGCTTTCGGAGGGCATCGCCATGTTGACCAGCGCCGCATAGGGCTGGGCTGCCAGTTCCGCCCCGAACCGTAGGGCGATGGCCTCGCGCAGGCGCTTCTCGCCCTCGGGGGAGGGCGGCTGCCACTCGATGCGATTCCACGAGTAGTCGCCGTAGAACTGGGAGTTGACGTCCATCCAGTCCACGATGCGCTGGAGGCTCTCGCGGTCCAGCTCGACCCGTTTCTTTGCGCCCTTGTCGGGATGGCCGGCCAGGAGCATCTTCCCGAGCGTTCCAGCCCTGGCGAAATAGTCTCCGGGCCGGCTGGCCGGGGTCTCCCCCCACGCCATGGCCAGCTTGAGCCGGCCGGAGTTGATCAGCGAGCGATAGGCGATGCTGAACGCTCTTCTCTCCAGCATGCCCCCCTTGAGGTCCTTAACATACGGCAGGCCCAGAAGGTTGATGTCCTTCTCCACCTTGTTCAGCCCGTGGCAGGAGATGCAGTAGCGGTCCAGCACCGGCTGCACGGTCCGCACGAAGCTGAATCCGCCTTCATAGCGCGGGCCGACCGGCGGCGTGATCCGGTCCACCTTGGCGGTGGGAGGCCGCATCACCGGCGGGGGCATGCTGCGCGGTTCATGGCAGCCGATGCACGAGATGCGCTCGCCCGGCTGGAGGTACATCAGGCTGCGCATGGTCATCACCGCCATCCCGTTGGCATCCAGCATCTGAATCTGGAACGGCGTGCGCGCGGGGACCTCGAAGACCGCCGAACCGTCCTCCCGCACCGGAACCGTCCCGAGGATGCGCTTCACCAGCTCCTGCCGGTAGGAGATCATCTCGGGCGTGCCGGCGCACGGCTGGGGAATGAGCTGGTTGATCCGCAGGCGCTTGATCGAGCCGGGCTCGATGGGGTACGAGCCTTGATAGACGTCCTGGATGTAGCAGGTGCCGGTCTTCTCCGACTCCTTCCCCGCCACGGTCGAAGGCAGGATCGGCGGCCTCGGCCGCGGCCGGAGCGGAATCGGATCGAAGCAGGAGATGTCCCTGTCGGCGTAGATCAGCTCCCGCCCGCCAAGCACGTCGATCAGGTAGATGGAGTATCGGCCGCTGCCGTGCTGGTAGGTGCAAAGGAACAGTTCCTCGCTGATCGGCCACGGCGTGCCCGCCAGGCCGTTGTAGTACTTCCGGCCGTGGACGGTCCGCTCCTCGCGCAGGTCGTCGGCCAGCGGCAGGGGCGTGAACTGGACATCCCCCGGCACGCCACCCTCCGGTGATTCGAGTTCCGGCGTTACCCACGTCATCGGCTTGCCCCCGTCCTGCCCCTTGTCGGGATCCACAATGAGGATCGTGCCCAGGGTCTGGCCGTGATGCGGGGCGCCGGTGATGACGACCTTGCGCGTGCCGGGAATCGGCTGCGGCTCGCCGTGCAGCGTGGGCTTCTCCGAGAAGTTGCCGAAGAAGTGGGCCGTCTGTGTGCCGTCCGGACGCGTGACCCACAGGCTCTGGAATGGGATCGGACTGCGGTTGATGTAGTCCCAGCGGGTGTAGATGATCGAGCCGTCGAACAGCACGGCCGGGAACCACTCGTTGGACTCGTTGTACGAAATCGGGCGGATATTGCAGCCGTCCGGGCCACAGCGGTAGAGCGCCGCCCCCGGCTTGTAGGCGCCGGAATGGCAGCGCCCGATTTGCATGGCGCGCGTCGAGACGAAGACGATGTCGCCGTTCGGCAGGTAGCAGGGGTCCGTGTCCTCGATCAGAATGGTCATCCTGCCCCCCTTCCCCTGCATCGGGTCGTCCGGCGTACCGGTAATCTGCCGCACCTCGCCGCTCTCGAACGAGTATTCGTAGATGTAGTACGCCCTGAAATCGCGCTGGATGTCCTCGGAACAGTCGGCAAAGGCAAACAGGACGCGCTTGCCGTCATAGGACAAGTCGGGATGGAGCGTGCCGCCCGGCGGCAGCTTGCCGGCCAGCAGGACCGTCACCCGCGGCTTGCCCTTCCAGTCGTCGAGCACCACCAGGCCGGGCGCCGGCACGCTGTGGCGGCCCAGGTACTGAAGGCTCTGGTGCCCGGGCAGGAAGCCTGAGCGTTTGGTAATCAGCAGCCGGGCAAAACCGAGGGATGAATGGGACAGCAGAATCCGGCGCCGCAGGGCGCAGGCGCGGAGGTAGAGCGATTCGGCATTGCGGTCGTCCTTCGCGTCGGCAACCTGCTTCTCCAGCGCCGTCAGCTCCGCGGCCAGTTCCGGGCGCGGGTCGGTGCGCTCGACCAGCTCCAGCGTCTTGCGCGCCAGGGCCAATCGAGGCCCGGTGTACTGCGCGTAGAACAGGCCGCGGACGGCCTTCAACTCCGCCCCGCTCCTGCAGCGCCGGGTCATTGCCTCGGCGGCTTGCTTCTGGCCGGAGGCGCATGCGGCAGCGTAGCGGGCAGCCAGGTCGCACAGGTCGCCCGGTTTCCAGTCGGCTCTCCAGATGCCGAGCCAAGCCTCCAGCAACTGCTGGCGGGACTCCACCGCCGACGGGAACGCCTCGCCAACCGCCTCAACCAGTGCCTGGCGCGAGGCTGCCCCCTTGGCCACGACGTCCGTCAGCGGGCGACAATGGACCCAGAACTGCCCGTGCCGGTCTTCCCTGGAGTTCCGCGCTCCCACCCATCCTTCGAGCCACTCGGCCCGGCCGTCCAGCTCGACGCAAATCTCCTTATCCCACAGCAGGACGCCCGTGCTATACTCCCGCTGCGCCCAATCGCCGGCCTTCCTGTTGGCCCATCCGCGGCCGCCGGTGAGGCGGGCCTCGGCCAGCGGCAATGCGGTCGGCTGCCCGTCCCCGCCGGTCAACTGCGGGTCGCCCAAGAAGACCTCGGCGCGCCCGGCACAGCCCAGGTAGAGCCGCTTCATCCCCGCAATCCGCAGCTTGATCCTGCGGGGCTCCTGCCGGTTGCTCACCCGCGTGCGAAGGGACGCGAACACCGGCAGCGCGGGATCGGCCCGGCGCTCGGCCTCGGCCTGGCGCTCGGCGGCGGCCTCCTGCTCGGCCAGGGCCTCGCGCGACGCGATCATCGTCTCCCACCAGGTGGCCCTTGGCTGGTAGAAGTCTCGGACGCCGGCCTTCTTCGGGCGCACGGCCGCCGAAGTGCGGGCGGCGAGAATCAGGCACATCATGCTCGCCAGGATGCCCCATCGCCTGGAGATCATCGCAAGCCGTTCCTTTCCACTCGCCCTGGCCCGCAACTGCCTCTTGCCGGCCCTGATCATCTGTAGACCGCCTTGCCCCACGTCTCGGCGTACATGTGCGTCAACTGCTTGCCCCGGGCCGCGTAGGCCGGGCTCTTGATCTCGACCAACTGGCCCTTCCAGCGTTTTCCGCTGGCGTCGCTCCAGTTGACCGTCCAGCTAAACCCCAGCTCATCGCCCAGCCGCGGTGGATCGCCGCCGGCCCCTAGCAGCGTCCAAGGGATGGTACATTCGAGGGTGTAGCCCTTGCCGTCCGGCGCCTTGCGGAAGGCGCCCCGCCAACCGGGCGGGTTGACCACCCCGCGATCGAAGTCCATCCCGTAGCGGATCTCAAGGCACGGCTCATCGCGCGGCTGGAAGTACCACAGCGTCAGATGGACGATGCGATCGCTGGTGTCCTGCGGGTCGGCTTCGCCCTGGCGGCAGGAGGGCTTCATGGCTCCCACGGGCCAGCCGAAGGTCCGGTCCGTGGACAGGCGAAGCTGCACGCTGCCGCCCATCCACGCGGACCACGGGTCGGTTCTCGGGTCGATGACGTTCCGCATCGGCATCGGATCGCCCACCCGGGCCGCGACGTACAGGTATCGCTTGTCGTACATCATGCTGCCGCGGACGTAACAGGACTCGGCAAACGGCTCGGCGCATCGGGCCTTGAACCCGCCCGAAAGGTCCCAGTCCGCCAGATCGCCGTCAACGGTCACCTGACCGGGGGCGGCAAGGATGTCCAGGGACGAGATCTGGCTCGGCTTGAACGGGATCAGCACGTCCCCCTGATGGACGCTCGGCGTGCTGAACGTGCGCAGGAAACGCTCGGGCGAGAACGCGACCCTCTGAAGCTCCACCGTGTCGGACGCGGCGATATGCACGGTTTCACCGGCCGCGAGCCGGCGACTTCTCCTGCCGGATGGGTCCGGCTTCTTCAGTTCGGCCACCACGGAACCGGCAAAGACCTGCACGACTGTTTCGCCGTCCGCCTGAACATCCACGCCGAACTCCGTGCCCAGATCGACGACCCTTGCCTTGGGCGTGTCGACGGCATAGCCCCTGGCCGTGGACGGCACTCGCACAACGAGTCGCCCCGTGTGAAGCACGCTGTTGCCGACATCGACGAGTTCCAGGTCCGCGGGCGCTTCGACCAGGAGGTCGACACCACTGGCCAGCCTGATCTCGGCCGTCCCTTCGCGGAGTTTCAAGGCACCAGCGGTCAGTCGATCGCCCGGCTGGGCATGTGTGGGTCCGTCCCAAACGCAGTTGACCGCACGGATCAACGTCGCGAAATGCTTCGGCGGTTCTGGCTGGTCCGCGACGTGGAGCCAGATCAAGACCGTCACGACGCTCAACACAAGCGCACCCGCCGCAGCCAGCAGGAACTTCCTCGAGATGATGCGGGCCCCCGACCGCCGCGGTTTCTCCGCCTCGTCCGCCGCGGCGGAACGCGTCCGCCACGACTCCGGGCGTGCCGCCTTCTCGACGGCCTCCGCCATCGCGGCCAGATGCAGCAGGCCGTGCATCTGCGCTTCTGCGTGGAAGACCCGGCGTGCTTCCTCGGAATCTCGAAGCAGTTGGCTGAGTTCGGCGGCCGTTGCCTCGGTGAGTTCCCCATCACGCCAGGCGTCGATGAGTTCGTGTAGTCGTTGGATGTTCATCGCGGTTGACCCCCGGCTTTCAGTTTTTTCTCCATGCACTCGCGCAGCGCGTTACGGGCGCGGGTCAGGGCCACGCGAACGGCATTCACCGTCCAGCCGATTGCCGTCGCGATCTCTCCCGGCATCTGCGCGCCGTGGTAGCGCCGCCAGACCAGCTCTTCCGCCCGGGGGGCCAGACGACCCAGACAGCGCCGCAAGGCGTCGACGCGCTGCTGCCATTCGGACTCGTCCACCGCCTCGTCCGCGTACACCAACTCGATCACATCCTCATCCAGACGAGCGGCGCGGCGCCCGCGCGTACGCTGGAAGTGAAGCGTTTCGTACCGCGCCACGGTGCACGCCCACGCGAGGAAGTCGGTGCCGGCCGACCAGGTCTGGGCCTTGCGGCTGACAGCCAGAAAGACTCGCTGCACGATGTCCTGCGCGTCGGCGAAGTTCGGCTCGATCGACAACACGTAGCCCAACACCGTCTGCTGATGCCGCACAAACAACTGCTGAACGTGCAGAGCGTGGTCGTTCGAGGTGTCGGAAGGGTCGCCTGTCATCTCACAATAGGACTGCCGCTCAAAGGGCAGAATTAGCAGAGAAAGCCAGGGTTTCTTCACAGGCAACGGCTTCCGCCATCACGGCAGAGGGTCGGTAAGCCGTCTGCAGCCGATTTTACCGGCGACGGAGGAGACGGCCAGTGATGCCGCAGGCGCGAAGCAGCGGAGGGAGTCTTCGCAGGGGGCAGTGGCTGCGGCGCTTCCCCGTCCGGCAGGACCTCCGGCGTGGCCGGGATCGGGCCGCGGAGCTTCGATGTCCTGTTCTTGCAGGGGCTTGTGAACCGGACCAGCGAGTTCGGTGCCCTTGCACAGCCCAAACAACAAGGAGCCTTGACTGCGCCATCCCACTGGGTAAGATCTTGCCAGTACGAGTATAGTGA
>CAZXOC010000336.1:0-7332 GCA_964642165.1 uncultured Planctomycetaceae bacterium
CGATGGTCTCGTCGAAGCCGTGCGCCCGCGGGGGGACTTCCTTCGCGCCGTGGTTCGCGTAGCCGGTGAGGTGCCACTTGCCGATAATCCCGGTGGCGTAGCCGGCCGCCCGGAGCGCCTCGGCGACGGTGACGTGGTCGGTGGCGAGGTGCTTCGCGTCGTTGGGGCGGAGGTAGTCGGTGATGCCCACGCGGGCGGGCCACTGCCCCGTCATCAGGGCGGCGCGGTACGGCGAGCAGACCGGCGCGGCGGCGTAGGCGTCGGTGAAGCGCACGCCGTCGCGGGCGAGGCGGTCCAGGTGGGGCGTCTCGTTGAACGTGTTGCCGTAGCAGCCCAGCTCCGCGTAGCCCAGGTCGTCGGCCAGGATGAAGACGACGTTGCACTTGCGCGGCGGTCTGGTCGCCGCCCGCAGCGGCCGCCGAAGCAGCGCCGCCGCGGCGCCCGCACCCAGCGCCTTCAGGAACGCCCGCCGCGTGGCCCGGGGATGCCTCATGCGCCCTTGCCCGCCTTTCGCTTCTTGGCCTGCTTGCCTCGCCGGCCGCCGGTGCGGCCGTAGCCCTTCGCGCAGGCCGCGCGGCAGCGCCGCTCGGTCTCGTCGGGGTCCTCGCCGATCTCCTTGACGAGCGCGGCGTGCATGGCCCGGACGCGTGCGGCCTGGTCGGGCCGGGCGGCGAGGTTGGTCAGCTCGCCCGGGTCGGCCTTCAGGTCGTACAGCTCGCGCTCGGCGGGGTGGCCGGCGTCGGCGGGCGTGTGGTAGACGTACTTGTGGGGCCCCCGCCGCAGCATGGTGAAGCCCGAGGCGATGTTGTGGGCGTAGTACTCGCTGACGGCGAGGTCCTTCCACGCGGCGCGGGCGTCGTCGAGCCAGCCGACGAGCGAGTCGCCGTTCCAGTCGCCGGGGGTCTCGCCGCCGCCGAGGGCGGCGATGGTCTGGACGACGTCGACCATCGAGCAAGCCCCCGCGCGGCGCCGGGCGCCCTTCCATCGCTTGGGCCAGCTCACGATCAGCGGGATCCGCGCGGCGTGCTGGTACATGCAGTTCTTCCACCACAGCCCGTGCTCGCCGAGGTTCTCGCCGTGGTCGGTGGTGTAGATGACGACGGTGTTCTCGCCCAGCGGGCCGGCCGCCAGGGCCCGAAGCACCTTGCCGATCTCCTCGTCGACCCACTGCGTCAGCCCGTAGTACAGCTCGCGCCCCTTGCGGACGATGGCCTCGGGGGCGTCCTCGACGTTGAAGCCGATCCGCAGGTGCTGGTAGTTGCGGACCTGCCCGGCGAGGTGCCCGGGTGGGATCTGCGGCATGGCCACCTTGCCCCGGTACGGGTCCCAGTAGCGCTGCGGGACGATCAGCGGGAAGTGCGGCGCGAGGTAGCCCGCGGCGAGGAAGAACGGCTTGTCGGCGGCCTTGCGCCGCTGGAGGAACTCCACCACGCCGGCGGTCACCTTCCGGTCATGGGTCAGGATGCGCGACTCGCCGGGGTGGAAGTCCTTGAAGCGCCCCGAGATGCCGGGCTTGGGCGCGAGGTCGTCGGCCTTCCGCCGGCCGCCGCGGCCCGTCTTGAAGCTGCTGTTCATGTTCCCGCCGATCTCGCGGAAGCCGTAGCGCCGCGTGCGGTCGTAGTGCATCTTCCCGCACAGCAGCGAGTCGTACCCCGCGGCGGTCATCACGCGGGCGATGGACGGGTAGTCCTCCGACGGCAGCCAGCAGGCGTTGCTCCACGAGCCGGTGCGGGAGACGTACTTCCCGGCCGTGAAGTTCATCCGCGACGGCACGCACAGCGGCGAGTTGCAGTAGGCCGCGTCGAACGTCAGCCCGCGGGCGGCCAGGCCGTCCAGGTTCGGCGTGCGGACGACCTCGTTGCCGTAGCAGCCGGTGACGGAGGCGTTGTGCTCGTCGGTGATGATGAACAGGACGTTGGGCTTCTCGCCGGTCTTGCCGGCGGCGCGGGCGCTCAGGACGCGCGGCGCGCCGACGGCCAGGGCCGCTCCGCCCGCCGCCTTCAGGAACCGCCGCCGGGCGATCCGATAGCTTCGCATGGTGTGTCTCCCTCTGCCCTACGTGCCGCCGAGGCGAACTTCCAGGATGCCGCCGGAGAAGCGCTCCTGGAGCCGCGCCTCGATCCGCAGGGCCTTCGTCGTGACCGGCTCGAACGTCACCCTGTTAAACGTGTCCTTCGCGCAGCCGGGCTCGCCCGACGCCTTCACGGGCGTCCACTTCTTGCCGTCCTGCCACAGCACCCGCCAGGACGCCGGCACGCGGCAGCCGCCCCGGCCGGTGTCGTCGAACCAATACACCGCCACCGACGAGACCTTCCGCGGCTTCTTGTAGCCGAGCTGCACCCACTCCCTGCCGCCCTGTCGCGGCCACCAGGTGAAGCGCGGGATGCTGTGGTCGTTCGAGGACTTCGGCTCGCGCCCGTCGGTGAGGGCCTCGACCGTGTCGCCGCCCCAGCAGTGCGACGCCCGGTGCGAGCTCTCCTCGGGGATGGGCCAGTCGTGGCCCTTCTCGCCCTCGCGGGCGATCCGCGGGAAGGCCGAGATCCGCAGCCGCGCGCAGCCCATCGGGATCAGCGTGACGGCCTCGACGGGCTCGTCCGTCTTGACCGGGTTCGGCCGCATCTTGCCGACCAGCCCCAGGCGGTCCTCCTTCCAGCCGGGGATCTTCCGGGCCTGGGCCTTCAGGGCGATCGGCGCGGCGTCGAACTTCCAGGGGCAGTCGTCCTTGGGCCAGGTCCCCGGGGCGACGTCGAACGACGCGGCCGGGTCGCCCTCGGCCAGCACGAGCCCGTAGTTCCAGTCCGTGGTGGGGTGGATCTCCCAGGCGGGCCAGTCGTCCGTGCCGCCGCGGCGGACGGTCTTCTCGCCGATCTTCAGCGAGTAGGTCAGCGGCCCGCGGTCGACGGAGACGCAGTCGCCGTTCTGCTTCCACGTGCGGAGGGCGACCTTCGCCGGCAGCTCGAGGCGGACCCTGTCGCCGTCGGCCCACGTCCGCTCGATGCGGAGGTACGTCCGCGGGCGGGCCTTCACGTCGACGGCCTTGCCGTTGATCGACAGCTTCGGCGCCTCGCACCAGCCCGGCACGCGGAGGTAGAGCGGGAAGGCCACGTTCTTCGCCGCGGCGACGGCCAGCTCGATCGTCTCGTCGAACGGGTAGCGCGTCTTGGCGGCGATGGTCACCTCGGTGCCGTCGCCGACCTTGGCGGTGACCTCACTGGCGCAGTACATCACGGCCGCCAGGCCGCCGTCCGGCGTGGCCAGCCAGAGGTGCTCGGCGA
Organism: uncultured Planctomycetaceae bacterium; assembly: GCA_964642165.1. GTDB lineage: Bacteria > Planctomycetota > Phycisphaerae > SM23-33 > SM23-33 > CAYRVX01. Next base: position 3,276 of record CAZXOC010000336.1, read on the forward strand.
AGTACGGCCAGCCGTGCCCCATGTTGTGCTGGCAGCAGCGATGGGCATGGGGGTTCATCAGGAACATGGGCCCGCCGTTCTGGACGCCGGGGTTCTTGTTCTTGGCGTCGGAGCGGATCTGGTTCGGCGAGGTGAGGTAGCGCAGGGCCTTGAAGTCGGCGGTGGTGGAGGCGGGCAAGGAGTTGAAGGCCACGTCCTCGCAGCGGTCGGCCCAGGTCAAGTCGCCGTCGACGAGCAGCAGCATCTCGTGGGAGAGCATCATCTCGACCATGCCGCAGGTCTCGACGGCCTGGCGCGGGCCGGTGTAGCCGGGGCGGCAGTTCTCGTCGCCGCCGAACATCCCGCCGGGCACCTGCCCGTACTTCGCGCGGATCTCGCGCCAGTTGCGGTCCGCGGCGTGGGCGTGCTTGGCGTCCTTCGCCTGCTGCCAGAAGATGCCCGGCCCGCGGAAGGCCTGCGACATGTTCACGTTGTGCCAGTTCGGGATGCCGTCGGTCCAGTTGGCCTTGTTGCGCTGGATCTTCTCGCCCAGCTCGAGCAGGAACTTGTCGCCCGTGCGGTTGTAGAGCCAGTAGACGCTGGCGAGGTTGTCCGCCGCCCGCTGCTGCTGCCAGAACGGCGGGAGGAAGTCCTCGTCGGGGATGGTCATTTCCCAGCGGAAGTACTTCGTCATCAGCGGGGGCACGCGGTCGTCGCCGGTGTGCTCGTGCCAGTTCTGGAGGATGAACAGCATGATCATGTTCGGCCAGAGGTCGGGCTTGCCCCGGCCCCGGCGGCGGCCCTTGAGGTTCCCTCGTGGCCCGAAGTAGCCGTCCTCCCGCTGGCTGGCGATCGCCGCGTCGATCCAGAGCTTCGCCTCCCGGATCATCGCCTTGTCGCCCAGCACGTAGGCCGTGTTGCTGTAGCCCTTCAGCCAGTACGGCACCTCCTCCCACCCGCTGTGGCCCTCGCCGGCGGGGCTCAGCCAGGCGTTGCCTTCCTTCTTGAGGAAGCGGCTGATCTCGCCGAGGTGCCCGATGAAGCCGTCGGCCTCGAGCCGAAGCTGCCTGCGCAGCCAGCCGCGCGGCTTGATCGCGCCGATCGGCAGCTTGATCAGCGGGCTGGGCGCAAGCGGGGCGCGGTTGGCGATGTAGAAGTCGCTCTTGGTGTTGATCCGGGGCCGATTCACGGCCTTGACCTCGCCGCGGGCCGATCCGGTTATGGCCATCACAATTGCTCCCAGCAACAACGCCGCGATTCGCCTGTCGTGCATGTGTGTCTCCCGGTGTGCCGGAACGCCGCCCGGCCTGGATGTCGCCGACTCACGCGCCCCACTGGCGCAGGCGCTCGGCGGAGGTCTTGACGTTATCGGCCCCGGCGACCTCCAGCGTGGTCGCCCCGTCGAAGCCGATGTCCTTCAGGCCCTGGACGATGGCCGGCAGGTCGATCACGCCGTCGCCGAGGGCGATCGTCGCCATGCCCGTGCCGTAGATCTCCCCCCGCCGCGGCTCCATCTCCGCGGGCATGTCCTTCCAGTGGACGTGCTTGATTCGCTTGCCGAACGTGCGGACGTAATCCAGCGGCTCGGCCCCGCCCAACCAACTGTTGCCCGTGTCCAGGCAGATGCCGACGAGGTCCTCGTGCCCGAGGGCCTCCAGGACGGCCCCCATGCCGTCGATCGTGTCCGTCACCACGCCGTGCGGCTCCAGCAGCAGCTCGATGCCCAGCTCGCACGCCCACTCGACCGGGGCGGTGAGCTTCTCGCGGATCGTGAAGATCCGCTCGGCCGGCGTGAGCCCGTGCCCGAAGGGCGTCTTCGCGTCGCCCTCGGTGGTGATCACGTGGGAGATGTCCAGCAGGCGGGCGAGGCGGATGGCCTTGATGATCTCCGCCGTGCCGTAGACGTCCGGCGAGGTCGCGTCCAGCAGGTTGGCGTGGGCGCAGAACGCGGTGAGCTCGACGCCCGCCGCCGCGGCCATCTCCCGGATCCTCGCGGGGTGGATGTCCAGGCTGATCGACGCCGTGAAGCCGTACTCCACGCCCAGCATGCCGCCGTTGTGGTTGTCCGTCACGTCCGCGCAGCGGATGCCCATCTCGGCGATGGCCTGGAACTGCCTCGCCATGCCCGCGAACGGCTCGACCAGTGCGAAACACCCGATCTTCATGTCTCTCTCCCTTGCTCGTGCGATGCGTCACGCGGGCCGGCCGGCCTCTCGACGCGCGGCGGCCGCCTCAGCCTCTCGCGCCGCGGAGGATGATGCGGTCCTTCGTCCAGTGGTCGCGGTACCAGGTGCAGGCCTCGAACGTGTCGTGGAGCGATTCCATCTTCGCCGCCAGCATCTTTCGGAACCGCCGCATGGTGTCCTTGTGCGCCGCGTCGGCGGCGAGGTTCTTCGTCTGGTACGGGTCGGCGACGTTGTCGAAGAGCAGCTCGGAGCGGTCCACGCGGTAGGTGGCGTAGGTGTAGCGCTTGTCGCGCAGGGCGCGCCACTCGTGTCCGTCCTGCCAGGCGGCGCAGGCGCCGGTGTTCTGGAGGAAGGCGGCCTCGGGCTCGGGGCCCGCCTTGCCCAGGGCACAGTGGGCCAGGTCCGTGCCCTCGACGTCCTTGGGGATCGCCAGGTGCATCAGCGACAGGACCGTCGGCAGGAAGTCCACGCCGCAGACGGCCGCGTCGCTGACGCGCTGGGCGGGGATGTGCCCGGGCCAGCGGACCAGCAGCGGGATGCGGGCGGCCTCCTCGTAGAAGATGTTCTTCGCCCGCCGCCCCTGAGCGCCGAACATCTCCCCGTGGTCGGAGGTGAACACGACGATCGTGTCGTCGGCGGCGCCGGCCTTGTCCAGCGCCGCGAGCAGGCGGCCGATGTTCCAGTCGAGGTTCGCCGCCATGGCGTAGTAGCCGCGGCGCCAACTGGGCAGCAGCCGGCGCTGCTCGGGGCGAAGCCGTCCCCAGCCGTCGGCGTAGGGGTCGTTGGCGGGCTTGTAGTTGGGCGGGTTGGGCAGCGCCACGCCGCGGTACATGTCGTAGTACTTCCGCGGGACGTTGTTGCGGCCCCACGGGTCGTGCGGCGTGCCGTAGGACAGGAACAGCGCGAAGGGCTTGTCCTTCCCCGCCGCCTTGTTCAGGAAGTTGATGGCCAGGTCGGTCTGCCCGTCGGGCTCAAAGACGCCCTCGCCGTAGGAGATCTTCTTCGGCGAGTCGGTGTGGTAGTAGGCCCGGTAGTAGCCATGGTGGAAGTTGTAGGCCGCCCACATGCCGTCGAAGCCCAGGCGGTCGGGCCCGGGCGGGACGAAGCTGTTCCTCGGGTCCAGGTGGTGGCCGAGCTGGTTGGCGTAGAGGTGCCACTTGCCGATGTACCCGGTCTCGTAGCCGCCTTGGGTCAGCGCGTGCCCGAAGCACTCGTGGTCGGTCCGCATCCGCAGCTCGTTGATGACCATGCCCGTGCTGGTGGCGTACTTGCCCGTCATCAGCGACGCGCGGTACGCGGAGCACACCGGCATGCTCGAGACGGCCTGGCGGAAGTTCACGCCCTGGCCGGCGAGGCGGTCGATGTTCGGCGTGCGGGCCTTCGTCTCGCCGGCGTACCCGCACCGCGTGGTGCCGAGCTGGTCGGCGAACACGAACAGCAGGTTGGGTTTCCCGGCCGTCTTCCCGGCGGGCGCTGCGGCCATGGCCGTTTCTCCGAAGGGTCGCGCGGCGACCACCCCGGCCGCCGCCGCCGCCCTCTTGAGCATCGTTCTGCGAGTCATCTCGGGCATGTCGTCGATCCTCTCCGATCCGCCGCCTCGCCATCGGCGGGGCGGGCCTCAATGCCGCTCTTCCTCGCGCCGGATGCGCCATGATCTCCGCGACGCCCGCCCCGGCAGCACCTCCCGGCGCCACCGCACGAACCGGATATCATATCGCCGCGCCACGCGCGCGACACGCGCGAAAAGCGGCGGCAGCGCGTGCAGGTGGCGGTGGCCGTCCAGGTGCGTCGGGCGCCCGTGCCGCTCCGGCGCCCAGCGGACCTGGGCGTCGCACTCGGCCCCGACGGCCGCGGCCGCCGCCGGCATGTTCACCGTGATGGTCGTCGACGTG
>CAZXOC010000337.1:0-7278 GCA_964642165.1 uncultured Planctomycetaceae bacterium
AGATCGCCAACCAGGACTACGGCCCGTTCCGCTGCGGCAACCTGTTCGCCGGGAGCGTGATGTTCCTCCAGCCGGCGACGGCCTACGAGGTCCGCTTCGAGATGCGGGACCCCGACGGCGGCGCGGCGGCGCCCAAGGTCGTCACGGCCAGGACGCGCCGCGAGCCCGAAGCGCCGACCGGCGGCCGCACGCTGCACGTATTCCCGAAGGGGCACGATAGCCCGCGCCCGGCCGGGTCGATCCTGACCGTCAAGGCCGCCTGCGCCCAGGCCAGGCCCGGCGACATCCTGCTGCTGCACGCCGGCGTGTACGACGAGGGAACGCTGGAACTGACCACGTCCGGCGAGCCGGGCAAGCCGATCGTCTTCCGCGGCGCGGCGGACGGGGAGGCGATCCTCCAAGGCAAGGGGCACGGCGGGAACCTCATCGAGATGACCCGGGCCGACCACCTGTGGTTTGAGGACCTCACGCTGCGTCGCGCACGGACGGCGATCTTCGCCGGCAGGGGCAGCGCCGGCGCCCGCGGGCTGGTCGTCCGCCGCTGCAAGATCGAGGACGTGATCATGGGCATCTGGTCGACGTCGAAGGAGTCCGCCGACTGGTACATCGCCGACTGCGTGCTCACCGGCACGAACCGCACGTGGTACCCCAGGCCGAAGGCCTACATGAGCCCGTCGCACACGGGGGTGAACGTCTACGGGCAGGGCATCGTCGTGTGCCACAACCGCATCAGCCGCTTCAGCGACGCCCTGGCCATCGCGAACCAGGCCCCGCGCTCGACGGACGCCCGCGATCAGTGCGTGGCCGTGGACTTCTACAACAACGACCTGTCCTGGGCGCAGGACGACACGCTGGAGGCGGACTACGGATGCCACAACATCCGCGTGTACCGCAACCGCTGCACCAACGCCCACACGGGCCTGTCGGTGCAGCCGTCCTACGGCGGGCCCATCTACCTGATCCGCAACGAGGTGTTCGCCGTCACGGCGCTGTCGCTCAAGCTGCACAACTACTGCACGGGCTTGGAGATCTACCACAACACGCTGCTGACCGCGCGCCAGGGCTTCCAGTCCTTCTACAAATGGCAGAACGGCATCCTGCGCAACAACCTGATCCTGGGCGTTCAGCGCTACGCCGTCGAGACGGGCTCCATCACCGCGCAGACCTCGCTGGACTACAACGGCTACCGCCGGGCGGGCGATCCGGATCGCTTCATCAAGTGGTACGACGGCAGCAAGTGGGGCCGCTACCGGACCCTCAAGGAGTTCACGCGGGCCACCGGCCACGAGCGGCACGGCATCCTGGTGGACTACGACGCCTTCGTCCGCGCCGCCGGGCCCGAGGAGGGCAAGACGTCCGTGCCCTCGGCTTTCGACCTGCGGCTGAAGCGCGGCGCGGCGCCCGTGGACGCCGGCTGCGTGCTGCCGAACGTGAACGACGGCTTCACGGGCAAGGCGCCCGACCTGGGCTGCCACGAGGTCGGCAAGGGCGTGCCTCACTACGGCCCGCGCCCTCGGAAATGACGGGCGGGGCTTGGCGCGGAGGTCACTGGATCGCCCGGATCGCGGCCTCCAGGAGGTCGACGAGGCTCTCGGTGCTCTTGCGCTTGCCGGCCCGGACGTCCCGCTTCTCCGCGGCCAGGGCCTTCCGCAGGGCGGGCAGGGCCTTGCGGGCCTTCGGGCCGAGCTTCCCCAGCGCCTCGCAGGCCGCCTTGCGCGGGTCGTTGTCGAACGCCCGGTAGGCCCGGTCCGTCACGATCCCGGTCAGGAGCGGCAGGATCGCCTCCGTCCTCGGGTTCGCCTCGAGCAGCTTCGCCAGGGCCGAGCCCACCGAACCCGACCACATGCCTTGCCCCGGATTCGCCAGGTTCCGCAGCACGGCCTCGGCGACACCGGGGTCGTCCATGCCGTGCTTCCGGAGGATGGGGACGCACTGCCTGAGGATGGCGAACGACGTGCAGGGCCTGCGGACGGCGTTCCTCGCGGCCTCGACGAGCGGCTTCTTCCTGTCCGTCACCTGCTGGACGGCCTCGATCGCCGCCGCCCTGACCCACCAGTCCTCGTCGTCGGCGGCCGCGGCAAGGGCGGCCGCGGCGGGCTCGGCCTGCTCCCGGAACATCCCGAGGGCGACGGCGGCCCGGCACCGGACCCAGTACTCCGGCGCGCCGAGGCACGCCTCGAGAGCGGGTACCACGCCCTCCATCTCCTTCGCCATGCGACCGCGCGCCCGGCGGGCCGCGGCGGAGGCGTCGGCCTTGAGCGGCTCGAGCCGCACGACGATCGACTCGATGGCGCAGCTCTGCACGCGCCAGTCCCTGTCCGCCAGCGCCGGCTTCAGCACGGGCCAGGCGGCCGCGCCCTTCGCCGCGATGGCCTCGGCCACGTACCGGCGGCGCGTGGGAACGTCGTGGCCCATCTTCGTCCGGAGCTTCTCGATGGGCATGGCCATGTACTCGGCGGCGAACCGGTTGTGCGGCGCCGCCTGGCCGAATACCGCCGGCGCGAGGGCCGCGAGCACCACAAGGGCGGAGAGAATCCGCACGTCCGTCTTCATCGTTTCGCCCCCCCGCCGGCGGCCTTCTCGTCGCCTTCGTGGACGAGGCAGACGTCCACGGGAGAAGTCCGTTTCGGCTTGGCGGCCTGGCGGCGGCAGTGCACGGCGATGACGTTGGGGCCGCGCCGCAGCAGCTCCCGGGCCTTCGGGTGCAGGGGGATGGTGGCGGCCTCGCCCGCCTTCGGCAGGGCCACGTCCACGACGGCCCATCCGTTCAGATACACTCGCGAGTCCGGCGGGCAGGACAGGCTCAGGGCGACTCGCCCCTTGGGGACGGACCCGAGGTCGAACCGCCATCGCAGCAGCATCTGCCGGTCCGGCGCCTTCTGTACCGGCGCCTTCTTCCGGGTCCACTTGCCGTCATCGAAGGCCGCGTCGGCGGCGCGGGCGGGCATCGCCCCCGCCTGCCAGAGGCGGACCGCGTAGCTCTGGGAGCCCAGCGTTCCCGCCAGCGGCCGCCACGTGCGAGGGCGCCCGTTGTAGACCGAGGGCTTGGGCGTGATGAGCGTGGGCAGGGCCTCGCGCGCCAGCTTCGCGTAGTACAGATCGCCCATCGCGGCGGCGCGGCGGATGGACACGAGCCTGTCGTCGTCGAGGCGCCAGCCTCTCGCGCTGAGGCCGGGCTGGTACAGCTCGGCCGCCTGCTTCTCCGCCGCCAGGGCGCCGGAGGCGGTGGCCTTGGCGAGGGCGGCGAACTCCGGCCTGTCCTCCCTCAGGAAGCGCTTCAGGGCCGAGAGCTGCTCGTGCGCCAGGTACACGTTCCCCTTGGCGATGTTGGCGCGGATCGCCGCCAGCGTGGACCGGACGTCCTCGGCCCGCTCGGCCCGCATCAGGGCGCGGTCGAGCATTCCCTTCGCCCGGCCGAGGATCCGCAGTCTCTTGTAGGGCAGGGCGTAGACGAGCCCCATGGCCCCGGTGGTGAAGCGGGCGTTCGACACCTTCCACGTTCGTCCGGAGATGTTCTCCGGGCTGGGCTGGCAGACGAAGCCGCCCTCGTCCGTGCGCGCCAGCTCGTAGTACCAGCGGATCTCGTCGAGCAGTGTCCGGTACTCATCCGGCGGGGCGTACATGCCCCCGACGGGCCCCCACATCCAGCTCCAGAGGCTGCTCGTGTGCGCCTGCTCGTACCCGTGATAGGACAGGCAGGCCACGGAGGCCATCACGCGGCGCTCGTCGCGGCGGCCCAGCAGGGAGAACACCGTCGCCGACAGGGCGCACTTGCCGTTGTTCTCCAGCGACCCGTAGGGCAGGTGGTCGCCGTAGGGGACCGAGCCCCGCCGGACGAAGCGGCCGAAGAACTCGTCGCAGCGCCGCAGCACGGCGGGCGTCACGCCGATCCCCGCTTCCCGCGCCAGGACCAGCGCCAGCCAGTCGGTCAGCCCCGTCTGGTTCACCGCGCCGTACCCGCGCGTGTACGCCCTGTGCCCCCAACTGCCGCACCTCATCTGGCTCAGGCAGAGGAAGTCGGCCATCTGCCGCATGGCCGGCCGCACGGTGACGTCGCCCGTCCGCAGGTAGTACTCGCTGAGGTACAGGAGCTTGTACCCCCATCGCCACGAGGTGAGCCCGTGACGGTACGGCCGCACGCCGACGTCCCGCGGCACGAGGTCGCGGGCGAAGTGGTGTGCCGCCCGGCGGGCCGGGTCCCGGTGGCACGGCTCGGGCGACGCCAGCAGGAGCAGGGGGTTCCAGAAGTAGTCGGTCTCGCCGTCCGGCCGCTGCGCGTCGGCGAGGTACCGGCAGGCGTTGTGGAGGATCCTGCGGGACTTCGGGCAGTCGAACGGCCAGGTCGCCCTGTAGCTGCCCAGGACGGGCAGCCGGATCGTCACCTTCCCGGCCCTGCCCTCCCGGACCAGCGACAGGACCAGCCTGCCCTTGCCTTCCTCCGTTTCGCTGTCGGTGATGGCATGGGCCAGTTCGCGGCGAGGGTCCTTGCCCTCGGCGAAGGGCCTGTCGTTCGCGCCCGTGATCACGTCGTGCTTCCGGAGCACCCCGTCGGCCGGGGAGGTGGGCCGGCAGCCGCGCACGACGATCGTGTGGCCGTTCGCCCATCCCCAGGCCCCGGTGGGCCCCAGCCGGAGGCGCAGCTCCTGGGGGCTGTCCAGGCGGCGGTGGTAGTGGACGAGGTAGCGATCCCTCTCGACCCGGCTGCCTGCGAGGGTCGCCGGGCCGCCGCCGGCCAGGCCGATCAGCAGGGCCCAGGTGAGCGGAGCGGCCGGGGCGAGGCGTCGTGTCTGCATGGCCGGGGTTCCTCCAGCTCCGGGCCTCCTGGTCGAGCGGCGAGTGTCAGTACTCGATGCGGTAGTCGACACGGTCGGCCTTCGCCCGGATCTTCCCGGCGATCTGGTCGAAGTCGGCCAGCCGCACCCGCCATCGATAGGTGCGCGTGCCGTCGGCGTTGGCATCGACGAAGTACTTGCCGCGCCAGCCCAGCGGCTTCGGGAGATCGGACTCCTGCTTGATGGACCTCACCTTGCGCCGGGTGGTGAACGCGACGTCGGTGTAGATCTCCTCGAGGTCGTACTCCTGCTTGCACCACTGGGCGCGGATGTACACCCCCGGCGCGCGGAGGACGAACAGCGGCTTGTCGGCCCACTTCTTCCAGTCTCCCGGCACGCGGATCCGCGCGATGGTCCACCGCTGGGGCCCGTGGACGGTGAGGCGGCTGCCGTCGACCTCCGTCCGCGCGGGGGCCTCCCGACGGGCGAGCGGGATGTGCATCCGGAACGCGGGGTCGCCGTACAGGTGACGGGCGATCAGTGTCCGCCGGTCCGTGCCGCCGCGCTCGAGCTGGCCGCCCTCGCGGACGGTGAGCATCTTGCGGTTGAGCGCGTCGCGGCTGGCGGCGCCGAGCGTCGCGCCGCCCAGCACGGACTGCCAGAACGCGTAGCGCAGCTCCTGGTGAGGCGCCGGCGCGGGCACGGCATTGCCGCAGAACGCCACCGCGCCGTTGCGGAACAGCCGGGAGATGATCGAGATGAACTTGTGCTCGGCGTGCAGGGCGGTCGTCCCGCAGCCGGCCGACTCGACCACGCACGGCGACAGCAGCACGTTGGCGTCCACCGTGTACGTCTCGCCGAGGCCCCGGAACCACGAATGGGCGCCGTGCACGATCGCCGCGACGTGGGTGAGCGGCGAGTGCGCGTAACACGTCCCCGCCCGCCTCGTCCTGCCCTTGGGGTCCTTCGTCTCCGGGCGGTCGTACTGGGTGTGCAGGTACTGCGTGCAGATGCCCACGTTGGCGAACTGCGGGCCGAGCGAGTCCTCCCATCGCGCGAAGCCCACGCTGTGGCTCCACCTCGGGTCGAGCAGCGAGGCGTACGTGATCAGCCGGGACGCGTGCAGCGTCGCGAAGCGCGCGTTTTCGGCGATGACGCGGGCGACGGCGATCTCGAAGAACGGGTCGTCGTCGGTGTCGGCGTAGGGGACGTCCGACTCGACGAACGTCTCGGCGGCGGGGCCGTCGAGGACGAGCCGGAAGGGGATCGCGTCGGGATGGCCGACGATGCACAGGTACGACGGCGTGCGGCCCGCGGCGCGCCAGATGCCCTTCAGCCGCCGCTGGATCTCCTCCGCGGTGGGCGTGCACGTCTTGAGCGAGACGTGCTTGTCCTTCCTCCTGCGGTTCGGCCCGGAGGCGACGAGGGTGTACCGCGCGGCGCCGATCGCCACCGTGTCGGCGGACCAGAACGGGCCTTCGCCGGCACCCGAGAACTTGCCGTCGCCGTCGACGTCGAGGTAGATCCGCCGGAGTGAACCGCCTCGCCCCGCTCGGCCGCGCCCGCCCGGGCGGCGGACGATCGCGAAGCCGATCTTCCTGCCGCCGATCGTCGCGGTCCCGGCGTGGACGGGCTCCTTGCCCGCGGGGATGCCCGCGGGGGGCTTGCCCGAGGCCTCCTTCCCCTCGAACCGGTTCATCCAGTGCGACTCGTATTCGAGCGGCACGGCGAGGCCGCCTCGCGCGGCGCACAGCAGCGGCGCGATCAGCGAGAGCTTCCGCTGCATCGTGCCCGTCCTGTCGAACGGGTTGGCGACGGCGAGGTAGTCGCACGCGGCGCCGTTCTTCGCCGCCCAGCCGATCGCTTCCTCGGCGCTGGCGAGGAACACCGCCTTGCGCCCCCGGCCGAACCCGCCGCGCGGGACGCCGCCGACGGCGAGCACCGTCTTCGCCCGCAGGCGATCCAGGGCCGACAGCACCTTCGGGGGCACGCGCTTGGCCTGGCAGTACAGCAGCGGGCAGTCCAGCCTCGCCGCCAGCGACGACGCCAGCAGCGCCGAGCCGTACTCGTCCTCGCGACAGACCACCGCCCGCCCGCACTCGCCCCAGAACCGGGACGCCAGCGCGCGCGAGGCGGCCCCGGCCGAGTCGGCCTCGAGGAGCGTCCACGTCAGCCCCTTCGGGGGCTTGGCGCCCGGGGCGACGGCGAGGGCGTAGACCTCCTCCGGGCGGTAGCGGGAGAGGTAGTCGGCCACCTCGCGTCCGATCTTGCCGGACGCCTCCACCGCGAGCACGGCGGGCTTCCTGCCGGTTCGGTGCGATGCGGCCGGGACCGCCGCGAGGTAGGCGAAGTCCTGCCAGGAGGCCCCGTCGGTCGTGCCGACCAGGAAGAGGGACCTCTTGCCGCCGTCCTCCGCCGCGCCGGCGAGTGCCGCCGTGACGAGTGCCGCGGCGACCGCCGCCGCCGCTCGCGCCGGGAGGAGCCGATTCGATACGCTTGGGCTCAT
>CAZXOC010000338.1:0-5124 GCA_964642165.1 uncultured Planctomycetaceae bacterium
CCCTGGCACGTCAGCCGTTTCCACGGCGACTACAAGTGGGCCGACCACGGCGCCACGCCCGTCGGAACGCTCGAACGGGCCGGTCGCATCGGCGCCGAGGAGGGCCTGCGCTTCATCTACAGCGGCAACGTTCCCGGCCACGCCGACGAGCGCACCCGCTGCCCCGCGTGCGGCGAGATGCTGATCGACCGGATGGGCTACTCGATCCGGGCGAACCACCTGGCCGACGGCGCGTGCCCCAAGTGCGGCGAGAAGATCGAGGGCGTCTGGTCGCCCCCGTCGCCGTGACAGCGCGGACGGCGGTTCTACTCCACGCGCCACTCCAGGATGCCGCCGGTCGTCTTCTTCGGCTTCTCGTCCTTCCCGGCCAGGTAGGTCTCGAGGTACTTGTCCTGGAGCTTCACCCGGATCCTCAGGGCGTCGGTCTTGACCGGCTGGAACGTGACGCGGTTGAACCGGTCGGCCTCGACGGCGTACGGGTCCTTGTTCGCGACCGGCTTGAACTGCTCGCCGTCACGGTACAGGACGGTCCATGATCCGGGCAGCTTCACCGCCGTGCCGAAGCGCGCGTACCAGTAGACCTCGACGGCCGATACCTCCCGGGGCTTCTTGAAATCGTACTGGACCCACTCGGTCGTCCCCCGCTTGCCCCAGACGAAGACGCCGCGCGACGCGTCGCCCGACCGCACGGGGGTGATCTGGTCGTTCAGGGCGCGGCAGTTGGCCTTCTCGATCGAGGCCGTCGCCCGGCTGGTGGCGGCGATCGTGGGCGTCGGCGGCAGGATCGCGCGGGCCCGGTCCTCGAGCATCCAGACGACCATGGACGTGGCATCGCGGTTGGACCGCGCGTAGTACGGGATCGCCACCAGGGGGATCCTCTTCTCGACGACGGAGACCTTGTCCGCACCGCGGGAGACCTCCCTGGCCTCGCCGGTGATGACCGTCACGCCGCCGAGCAGGTCCTTCCTGTGTTCGGCGCTGAACGTGGCATCGGGGGCGATGCGCAGGTTGAGGGTCTCGGTCTTCTTCCCGACGTCCACCCCTTCGACGCAGTAGACGAGCGGCCCGCGCTCCAGGGCGATCAGGCCGACGTCGTCCAGCAGGGCCTTGTTGGCCACCACGCGGCGAACGGGCATGGGCAGGAGCAGCTCGATGACGTCTCCGCTCTTCCACGATCGCCGGATCATCGCGAAGCCGTTGGCCAGTTCGAGCTTGACCGGCTTGGCGTTGACCTTCAGCGTCGGGGAACTCACCTTCATATCCTGGTAGCGATACAGATCGCTGGGGACCGGCCGGTCCATCGCCCACCCGGGAATGCGCAGCGCGACGGCGAAGCTCGCGGCCGCGGCGGGGTCGATGCGAACCCGGACGCGCCCGGACCACGGATAATCCGTCTCCTGGCGAACCTTCACCGCCCGGCCGCCCAGCTTCACCTCGGCGCTGCTCCGGGCGTACAGGTTGACCAGGAGCGTGTCGCCTCGCGTGGCATACAGGTACTTCGAGACGGAGGGGACGAACCTCGCTGCGTTGCTCGGACAGCACGCGCAGTTGTACCACGGCTGGCGTCGGGCGCCGCGGCTCTCGAGCCGGTTGACGTAGAAGAAGCGGTCGCCGGCCAGCGAGATCCCCCCCAGCGCGCCGTTGTAGAGCGTCCGCTCGAGGACGTCGAGGTACTTCGCCCCCCCGTGCAGCAGGAACATCCGGTGGTTCCAGAACGTGTTGGCCATCGCGCCGCACGTCTCGTTGTAGGCGGTCGTATTGGGAAGGAAGTACTCCCTGTCGAACGCCTCCCACAGCCCTCCGCCGATGCCCCCGGTCAGCGACATCTTCTTCGCAACCACATTTCCCCAGAAGCGGTCCAGCGCGGCGACGTACTGCTTGTCGCCCGTCAGCATCGCCACGTCGGCCATGCCGCAGTAGCCGTAGACCGCGCGTACCGCGTGGCCGACCGCTTCGGTCTGCTCGACCAGCGGGACGTGGTCCTGGTGGTACCAGTTCCCGACCCGTTCGCGGTTGGAGTTGCCCCGCTGATCCAGGAAGAAACGCGCCAGGTCCAGGTACTTCTTCCTGCCGGTAACGCGATACAGCTTGACCAGCCCGAGCTCGATCTCCTGGTGACCGGGCGGATCGAGCCGCTTGCCCGGACCGAAGACCGATTCGATCAGATCGGCGAAGCGGATCGCGATATCCAGGAACTTGCGCTTCCGCGTGACACGGTAGTGCGCGACGGCGGCCTCGAACATGTGCCCCGCGCAGTAGAGCTGGTGCATGTTCTGGGTATTCCGCCACCGGCGTTCGGGCTTCTCCTTGAGCTGGAAATGCGTGTTCAGGTACCCGTCCGGCCGCTGGGCGGCGGCGAGGATGTCGATGAAGTCCTCAAGGAACTTCGCGAGCTTCTCGTCCCTCCGGTTGTGCAGGGCGTAGGCGGCGCCTTCGAGGATCTTGTAGACGTCGGAGTCGTTGAAGTACGCGCCCTGGTGGCTGCCTTCTTTCCTGCCGGCGGCGATCTCGAAGTTGCTCAGCCGCCCCGTCTGGCGACACTGCTCGAGCACGTGAGGCAGCGTGGTCCTGGCGTTGGCCTCGATGCGTGCAGCCCAGAATCCGCCGGTGATGCGAACCTGCTTGAGGGGGATCGGTTCGACGGCGCCCTGCCGGGCCGTCTCCGCGGCCGAGAGGCCCGCGCCGCCGGAGAGGAGGGAACACATCGCGGCAGCCAGGCAGACAGGCAGTGACGCCACGGGCACGGATCCGACGGTCGCGCTCACCTCGATCTCCTTGGCACGGCGGCGGGGGTCTCCCGGCCGCCGACCGCATAGTCGCGGGTGACCCCGGGCAGCCCGCCGCGGACGCCGCTCGGGCGGTCTATCGAACTTCCTCCAGGCCCTCGTCGTCCGCGGGGTCGTACTCGGCGATCGAGAGGTCGGCGAAGCGCGTCCGCCCCAGGCGCAGGATGGTCAGGCGGACCTTGTTCTTCCCGGCCTTTCGGGCGGCGGCGATGCCGTCGCGCATCTGCCGGGCCGACTGGAGCGGCCGGTCGTCCAGCCGCGTGATGATCTCGTTGGGGAAGATCCGGGCGATGACGGCCGGCGAGCCGCTCTCGACCTTGGCGACGATCGCCCCGGCGGGGGGGGTGAGGTTCAGCGCGTGGCGGACCTCGTACGTCACGTCCTTGACGGTCAGCCCGAGCTTGCGGTTCCTCCACTTCGGCGCCGATTCCAGGTCCGGGGGGGCCAGCTCGATCTTGTAGTCCGCGGTGACGCTTCGGCCCTTGCCCTCGCCGGTGGGGCGGAAGTAGGTCAGGCGGACGGTCTTGCCGACGCCGACGGCGTCCAGGGCGCGCGTCAGGAAGTTCCGGCGGGTCTTCCAGGTCGGCTGCACCGGGCCGAGCGCGTCCTCCTCTTCGGGCGAGGAGTACCAGCGGGTGCGGCTGCGGTGCGTGCTGCGGGCGAGGCGGCTGGCCAGCTCGATGGGATAGGGCATGCCCGGCGCCTGGAGGCGCAGGAGGATGTCGCCGACCTGGAGGTTCATCGTCCGCGCGGGGCTCGCGGCGTAGACGGCGTTGATGCGGAAGCCCAACTGCCCGTCCTTGGTGGGCGTCTCGAGCTGGAGCATTTCGGCGAGCTTGCTGTTCATCGCCACGAACTCCACCCCCAGCCACGCGCGGCGCTTGGCGAGGGTCCTCGGGCGGACCTTGATCTTCGGGTCCACGTGCGCCTGCGGGCGGGAGAGCTTCTCGCGCAGCTCCGAGACGGGGAAGACGCGGTACGTCGGCGACAGGGCCCGGTAGCTGCGCGAGGCCCCCAGGCGGCGCTCCTCCTCGTGCTCCGTCCGCTCCCGGGCGTACGCCCCGACGAGCCGCCCGTCCAGGTCCACCAGGAACGTGCCCAGCGGGATCGGGCGCGCGGCGTACCAGTGGTAGCGGCCCGCGTAGCCCCGCGACTTGCCGTACAGGCGGTTCGTGGACAGGTCCACGTACTTCTGCCCGAAGCGCTTCCGCAGCCGCGCCATCCAGAACGGGCGCATCCGCTGCGGGTCCCGGTCGGCCGGTCGCACCCAGGCGCCGAAACGCCCCTTCGTCAGCCGCACGACGAAGCCGCCGATCGACTCGTACGCCCCGACGAACGCCACGTCCCGGCGGTGCGTCGGGGAATCCTTGACGTACAGCCGCTCGATCTGCCGGGCCATCTTGCTGTCGATCGGGCTCAGGACGACCGCCTCGGTGGGGCTGGTCGCCAGGCCGTACGTGCTGACCTCCCGCCCCGCGGCGCCGCCCCGGCTGCGGTAGCGGTACGAGTCGTCCTCGGGCGACGCCTCCTGGCGCAGGACCATGACGATCTCCTGCATGGCGGCGATGAGGCCGTGGCGGCAGGCGTACTCGGCGCGCTGGAACTCGGGCCAGTCCAGCCCGGCGGCCCGGCGGAGGCTGGAGCCCTTCCAGAGGCACTCGGCCTCCTGGAGGTCGAAGAAGCTGCTCGTCGCGCAGCCGACGGGGGCGCCGTCGGCGTTGCCGATGAGGTAGAGCGCGTGCTCGACGGCGGCGTAGCGCCGGCCGTACCGCGGGTCCGACCGAAGGCTGGACCGCCCGCCGAAGAAGACGTTCTGCTTGCCGCCGGGCGCCAGCCGCAGCGACGGGCGCAGCGGCGCGAAGCGCAGTCGCCATTCGTCGTCCGCCTTGTAGAGGCTCGCCTGGAGCAGGGCGGTGTTGACGCCCTGGCCGTCCAGCGCGGCGAACCGGACCGGGCGGAGCTTGGCGATGGCCGCCGCGCCGGTCTGGAGGATGACCGCCGGGGCGTCCAGCAGCAGGCGGGCGCGCTTTGCCGGATAGGCCTTGCCCGCGGACTCGACCTCGATTAGCCGGATGAAGCGGTTCTCCAGCCCGCCGTCGACGACGAGGATGCGGCCCTTGCCGTCGAGCACGAGGCCGGGCAGCTCGCCCGGGAGCTTCCTGTCCACGTACTGCTCGTAGAGCTGGCTGATGCGGTAGTCGCGCTCGACGGCCTGGGGCGTCTCGGACGTGTCCTTCTGGAAGTGGTACTTGACCACGACGAAGCTGCGCCGCGCCGCGTCGATCAGCGGCTGCGGGACGGCCTCGTCGTCCTTGCGCTCGGGCCCGGCCGGCTTGGT
>CAZXOC010000338.1:5224-7277 GCA_964642165.1 uncultured Planctomycetaceae bacterium
TCAGCGGCTGCGGGACGGCCTCGTCGTCCTTGCGCTCGGGCCCGGCCGGCTTGGTGTTGGGGGCGGGCTTGCCCCTGCGCCGGGGCTTCGCGCGCGGCGCGGGGGGGCGGGCCCTCTTCTCGCGGGCGGCCGGCCTGGTGGTCGGCGGCGCGTCTCTCGTGGTCGCCGCACCCGCGGCCGCCAGGGCCACGCACAGGGCGACGGCGCAGATCGCCATCCGTCTCATGGTCAGTCCCCTTGCAGGTAGTCCTTTTCCCAGCCCAGCACCTTCCAGTCCGGGAAGCCGTCTCGCTTGATGGTGACCAGGACCTTCTTGTCCACGCGCCGGGGGTCGTCGACGAGGGCCTTGTAGGCCTTCTGCACGTCCTCGATGGTCTTGATGTCCTGCGCGCCGATCTTCAGGAGGATGTCGTTGGCGGACAGCCCCGCGTCGGCGGCGTTGCCGCGCGAGCGGATGCCCTGGATGAACACCCCGCCGGCGGGCTGGAGGAAGTACAGGCCCGGGTTGGAGAACTTGGTGATCTCCTTGACGGTCATGTTCCAGCGGCGGCAGTCGTAGTCCTCGCCCTCGAACTTGCCGCGCGTGACCGGCTGGAAGGCGAGGGTCAGGACCTTGCGCCCGCCGATCTTCCCGGCGTACGGCTCGGGCGGCTCGTTGGCGTCGGGCACGTGGGGGTCCTTGCGCGCGACGAGCAGGCTCGACTCCGCGTCGGCGGGCAGGTCCGCCAGCAGGACGCGCAGGGCCGGCAGGTCCTCGACGTACCGCCCGTCAACCGCCTGCCCGCCGACGGCCAGCAGGATGTCGCCGTCCTTCACGCCGCCGCGCTCGGCCGGGGAGCCCTTGTCCACGCTCTGGACCAGCACGCCCCGCTCGCTGTCGGCGAAGGTGTTCGTCTTGAAGTCGTTGAGGGCCTGCAGGCGAAGCCCCGTGTACGCGCGGCGGACCTTGACGGGCCACTGCTTCTCGTCCGTGCCGGCGGCGGCGGCCCGGAGGCGGTCGATCACGTCCGCCACCACGTTGGAGGGGATCGAGAAGCCGATCCCCTCGGCCACGCCGCTCGTCAGCGTGTTGATGCCGATGACCTTGCCCTCGATGTTGACGAGCGGCCCGCCGCTGTTGCCCATGTTGATCGCCGCGTCGGTCTGGAGCCAGAGGTTGTAGCGGTAGCGCGTCGTGAAGCCGATGTACCGCGCCGTGTTCGAGACGATGCCCAGCGAGATGCTCCGCGTGAAGCCGAACGGCGAGCCGAGCGCCATGACGAACTGCCCCGCCTCGGCGCGGTCGCTGTCGGCCAGCTCCGCCGTCGGCAGGGGCCCGCGATTCGGGTCGAGCTTCAGCTTCAGCAGCGCCAGGTCCGTTTCCGGGTCCAGCCCCACCACCTGAGCCGGAACCTGCTCCCGGTCGCCCAGGACGCAGTTGACCTCGATGGCCTTCTCGCAGACGTGGTGGTTGCTCACGACGTAGCCGTCCGGCGAGATGATCACGCCCGACCCGAAGACCTCCGCCCGCTGGCGCTCGCCGCCGCGGAACTCCTCGCGGATCGGCTTGACGAACACCAGCGCCGGGTAGACCTTGCGCTTGGCCGTCGCGATGATCCGCTGAAAGCCCGCCTGCCCGACGCCGGCGTCGGCGCAGCCCGACAGGCCCGCCGCAACCAGCACCCATGGGATCGTCAGCTTCCCCGTCGATCTCATGACGACTCCTTTCTTGTCCGGCCGCCCCGCCGCCAGGCCGCGGGATGCGCCACAGGCACGTGAGTGTACGCCGCCGCCCGCCGCCGCCGCAAGCCCGCCGCCGCGATCGCCACGCACGCCATGGTCACCCGCCGGCTCCAGGGCGTCCGAGCCGTCGTGGATGAACAACGTCGTCTCTTGGCCCGTCAGGCCCCGACGGTACAGGCTCAGGAGGAACGCCTCCCACGCCAGCTCCCGCTCGGCGGGTGTCAGCGGGCCGCGGGGACGCAAGAGGCGGATCGTCCGTTCCTCAAACTGACGCAACTGGCCGCGCTGGCGATTCACAACGCGGCCTTGCCGCGGGGCCTGAAGGGCCAGC
>CAZXOC010000339.1:0-7267 GCA_964642165.1 uncultured Planctomycetaceae bacterium
AGGCTCGAAGAGGGCTGGTGGATTCGAGCCCTTCGGGCTCCGGAAGACGCCCGGTAGAACGCTTATCTCAGGGCCATCGGGGACAGGCCGGCTATTGCATCGTCCAGAGCGTCAGGGCGTCGCTGTCCTTCACGAAGATGCGTTTCCCGGCGATCACGGGGTGGGCGTAGGTCGGCGTGTCGGCGACCTTGATCCGGGCCAGCTCGGAGAACGCCTTGCCGCTGGGCTGGAAGGCGATCAGCTCGGACGTGCTCGGCAGGGCCAGGATGGCCGAGCCGGCGTCGAGAACGGCGGCGAAGCCGCGCCCGTGCCGCGCCCGGTCGGTCCAGGCCGTCTTGCCGGTCTTGGCGTCGAGGCAGAAGAGATTGCCGCGGTCGGTCAGGCCGAACAGCAGCCCGTCCTTGAGCACCGGCGTGTTGAACTGCACGGCGACGTCGCCGTTGCTCCAGAGCTCCTTGGCGGCGAAGCCGTCGCCCTGCTTGGCGATCTGGACGGCCTTCGTGCCGCGCCCCGCGCCGGTGTAGATCACGGTCCGGCCGTGGACGATGGGCGTGGCGGCGTTGTAGGCCCTTCGCCCGGTGGCGAACGGGATCTGCCAGAGGAGCTTCCCGTCGGCGGCGCCCACGCCCACGACGCTCTTCTCCGTCAGCGTGACGAGCAGCTTCGTGCCGTCCACGGTCATCAGGGCGGGCGAGGAGTAGGCCGGGCCCTCGGCGTCCCACTTCCACTTCTCGCCGCCGCCGTCCAGGTCGAAGGCGACGATCGCCCCGTTGCCGGCCCCGCCGGCATAGGCGATGGCCATCCCGTCGACGATGATCGGCGACATGGCCGTGAAGAAGCGGGGCACCACCTTGGGGTAGGGGTCCTTGCGCCACGCGAGCTTGCCGCCGGCGGCGTCCAGGCAGGAGACGACCCCGCCGACGCCGAGCGTGACGACCTTCCCGGCGGCCACCGCGGGAGAGCTTCGGGGCCCCGGGTGCCGGCTGGCCGCCCCGGTGACGGCCTGCGCGGCGTACTTGTCCCTCCACAGCTCCTTGCCGCTGCCGGCGTCGAGGCACAGGACCACCTCGTCGCCGCCCTGCCGCGCGAAGACGTAGAGCTTCTCGCCCACCAGGGCGGGCGTGGCATCGCCCGAGCCCACCGTCACCTTCCACGTCTGCGTCAGGGCCTTCGGCCAGGTCTGCGGCGCGGTGAAGCCCGCGACCTTCCCGTCGCGATCGGCCCCACGCCATTGAGGCCAGTCCTGCGCGACGGCCGCGCCCACGCAGATCAGGACCACGCAGCCTGCCACCACGCCGATCGATCGATGTGCGCCGTTCATGCTGGCTCCTTTCCGGTTCCCGAGGAACCGCGTTCGTCGACCTCCCCCGCGCCGAGAGAATACCCCGTCCGCCTGGTAGATTCCACCTTCGTTGGGGCCGCCGCGACGGTTTTCGGCCCCGCCGGGCCGTGACCCTGCCGTG
Source organism: uncultured Planctomycetaceae bacterium (assembly GCA_964642165.1). Taxonomy (GTDB): domain Bacteria; phylum Planctomycetota; class Phycisphaerae; order SM23-33; family SM23-33; genus CAYRVX01. Next base: position 1,464 of record CAZXOC010000339.1, read on the forward strand.
CCGCCGGGCCACCCAATTACTCGCCGAACCTGTGTATTTCCACGGCGTGGCGGATGCGGACCTCCCCCGGAAGGGCGCCTGGACCCGGCGGGGGGGCCGCCGGCCAGATCCCTCGGGAGCGACTGGCCCCCGGCCCGCAAACGAAGTAGAATCTCCATAGCCGCACGCGGCAGGAGTGCGAAGGAACCCGTTCCCGGAATCGCCGGACGGGGCCTCGCGCCGGGCGAAAGGAGCGAGTCGCTATGGCCCCGAGTTCCCTGATGATGCTGATGGCGCTGCTGACGCAGGGCGGCGGCAGCGACCTGTTGGATTACGTCCAGTCCAAGGCGTACTGGCAGCTCCAGGGCGTGGAGGTCTCGGCGGCGTCGATGCGAGCCCAGCTCGCGCCGGTCGAGGCCGCGGACGTGGCGAAGCTGCTCGACGCCCTCTCCGGCGACGACGCGACCGGGCGGCAGGCTGCGGCGGCGAAGATCCGGGCCCTCGGCGCCGGCGCGCTGCCGGCGTTGCAGAAGGCCGCCGGGGCCGCCCAGGGCAACCCGGACAAGGCCGCCGCCATCCAGGAGGCCATCGGCGACGTCCTCAAGAAGCCCAAGGCCGGGGCGGTGCGAAGGCTCATGGCGATCCGCACGCTGGGCGAGCTGAAGAAGCGCGAGGCGTTGGACACGCTCCGGGGGCTGCTGAAGTCCAAGGCCCCGTTCGAGGCCGACTACGCCCGGGCGGCCATCGCCGCCGTCGAGGGCAAGCGCTACGAGCGCCCCGGCATCGCGGCGGAGACCGTCGCCAAGGACCCGTGGATGCTCCCGGCCGATTGCGGCATCGTGGGGCAGCTGTCCCTCCCCCAGGGCGGCGGCTTCGACTTCGACAAGGCCCTGAAGGCCATGGCCCCGATGCCGGGTGGGCACGACCCCCAGCAGGCGATGCAGATGGTCACCCGCGTCCTGCTGGAGGGGGCCGAGCGCGTCGGCAACGTTCGGCTCCATTCGCTGACCGTCGGCGTGGCCGGCGACGTGGGGCCCCACAAGGGCTTCGTGGTCGTGGTGGCCCGGGGAATATACGACGCCAAGGCGATCAGGCACTTCGCGGCCGAGGAAGGCTCCGGCGAGACGGAGAAGATCGACGGCGTCGAGGTCCTCTGGCCCGACGAGCAGGTCGCGCTGATCCTCCCGTCGAACGAGCTGCTGGTCCTTGTCGGCGGCCCCGGCCCGGACCGGCGCGCGCGGGCGAAGGCGGAGGGGATCGATCCCGCCGAAGCGCCTCGACCGGTCCGGCCGATCCGGCCGGCGGTGGCGGCCATGGCCGCGGCCATCAAGAAGAACAGCGGCTCGCTGACCCCCGACAGCGACGTGGGGAAGCTGATCAAGGCCGCCGACACGGCCGCGCCCTTCTGGGCCGTGGTCAAGATCTCCGACGCCTACCGCGAGGGTGGGCCGATCGTCCAGCCCTTCGACACCGTCACGCTCGTGGGCAAGCCGACCAAGGATCGCCAGACGCTGGAGCTGGCACTGGTGGCCCGCGGCTCGGATGCCGACGCGGTGGCCGCCGCCGTGAAGAAGCTCCACGAGGGCCTCCAGGAGGCGATGCAAGAGGTGTCGCGCGAGGCGGCGCGCGCGCCGTTCCTGAAGCCGATGGGGGACTTCCTGGCTTCGATCAAGACACAACAGGACGGCGGGACGGTGACCGCGACCGCTCAGCTCAAGGGGGCCGCGTCGATGACGCTCCTGCCGATGATGCTCCTCGGCAGGGCCGGCGGCGCTCCGCCCCCTCGGGAGATGCGCGCGGACCCGGCGCCCGCGGAGCCGGGGGATGTCAACAACCGGTGATCCCCCTCCGCGCTGGCGTCGCAGGCCGAACGCGGGCAAGCCGGCCTGTCGAGCGGGCGCGTGCCTACCGGCCCGGCGTTGCGCCGCCGATCCGGAGGAACTCCTCGCACATGGCCTCGACGGCCTCGGGCCGATGGCCGGCGCCCTGGATGTCGCTGTACCACGTGACCAGGAAGCCCCCGGCCGGGCGCCCCAGGTGCTCCACGAGCCGGTGGCAGTACGCCCGGATCTCGTTCAGGTCGCCGCGCGCCATGACCGTCTGGATGTCCACGGGGCACCAGAAGGCGATCCGCCCGCCGAAGCGCTCGCCGAGCAGCTCGAGGCCCATGTTCTCCTGCTGGTCCATCTGGATGCAGTCCAGTCCGGCCTCGATGAGGTCGTCCAGGATCGCCACGATGTGCCCGCAGCTGTGGAGGAACGTCAGCATCCCGTGGGCGTGGGCGGCGGCGTAGACGCGGGCATACCGCGGCTTCCAGATCTCGCGCCACCGGGCCGGGTCGATCATCAACCGGTCCTGGAGGCCCCAGTCGTCGCAGAAGAACAACCCGTCGTGCCCGGCGGCGGCGTACTTCTCGATCGCCACGACGTTCATCTCCGCCAGGAGGTCGAGCAGCCGGGCCAGCTCGGCGGGATGCTCGTGGATGTCCGCCCAGCAGTTCTCCAACCCGCGGATGAAATGCACGCGCTCGTAGAGCGAGACGCCGCCGCCCAGCAGGAACTTCTCGCCGGCCTGCGCGCGGGCGTCCGCCAGCGGCCCCCAGCGGGCGGGGTCGTGGATGTCCGGCACGTGCAGGCGGTCGAAGTCATCCCAGTCGAGCAGGGCCGGCCGCTTGACCTCCCCCATGCTGCTGACGCCCAGGTTCTGCCAGACGGCGCCCCACTCGTCGACGGCCTCGCCCTTGCCGGTCGGCCGGGCGTCGACGTTCGGCCGCATGCCCACGGTGACGAAATCGCTGCCGTACGGCTCCGGAAGGCGTCGCGGCAGGCGAGGGGGCGTTCCGAACGTCACGGCCCGTCGTACGATCTCGCGCGGCGTCACGGCGTGTCTCCTCCGGTCGAGGCGGCCCGGGCACCTTCTACCCGATCCCGGCCCGTCGAGCAACGGGCCGCGACTCCCGCGACGCCATGCCGCTTCGCGGGGCGCCCCCGGACGACGGGATGCTTGAGATACGTCCTGCAAATCGGGCATCGAATGCCCGAATTGCACGGCCGAGGCGCCCCCAAGGCAGGCGGGGCCTCGCGGGGGCTCACTTCGGCGGGACGACGACCTCGAAGGCGGCGCCCTTGACGCGGCGCAGCTCGGCGTGGAGGGTGGGGATTCGCGGGTCCGGCGCGACGGAGATGGCCCACTCGATGCCGTTGTCGGCGACGAACATGCCGTAGCGCTTGAGGCCCTTCAGGATCGCCCGCACCGGCGGGGAGAAGCCCGAGACGTCGAAGTCCTTCCGCAGGCGGATCCGCTCGCCCATGCGGGGGTAGTCCTCGCTGGTGTGCTTGCTGGCGAAGTGCCGCGCCGGGTGGACGAACGCGCGGCGGGTCTTGCGGACCGTCACGCGCATGGCGTGCTCGACGAGCCCGCGCTTCAGCTCGTCGTGGCGCACGACGGCGGGGAAGATCGGCAGCCCGGCCGCGTCGGCACTGGTCCAGCCGCGCGGGCGCAGCTCGTTCGTCTTGAGGTCGAAGATCGACGCCTGCTGCGCCTGCCAGCCGGCGTCCGTCCGCTTCATCACGAAGAACTCGTACAGCATGCGCCGGGCCGGATCGACCACGATGGCGTGGCGGTCGCCGCCGCGGTTGAGCTTGTCGCGCTGGACGTCGGCCAGCGTCAGCGGCTTGCCGTCCGGGCCGGGGCCGCCGTGCACCGGCCAGCCCTCGATCGGCACGCCGTCCGGCACGGGGTACGGGCCCGGGTCCGACTCGTCCGGGTAGCCGTCGATCTTCACGTCCACCCGCTGCTGGTCCGGCGGGACGAGGACGAAGCCCATGTCCATGTTGCAGCGGAACGGCTTGTCGGTCCCGATGGAGGCGATGATGGCGTCCGAGTTGGGGTGCAGCGGCCAGTCGTCGACGAGGAGGTTCCACGGGTTGTCCGGCGGGAAGACCTCCAGGGCCGAGCAGACGGCGTCGGCCTCGGGCGTGTGGAACGCCACCGGCCGGGCGATCTTCGGCATCTTCGCCGCGCGGATGCGCCGGAGGCGCGCGGGATCGCTTCGCGGCGCCCGGGGCGGCGTGGCGCCGGTCCGCGGCGTGGGCGCCGCCGGCTCGGCCGTTCTGCCCAGCGGCGTGATCAGGAGGTCCACGGTGAGGTCGCCGATCCGCCCCGTCACGCGGTACGCCCCGTTGAGGCGGAGTTTGCCCGGGGGCTTGGCCGCACGCGGGGCGGAGGCCTTGACGTCCGGGCCGACCAGCCAGATGTCGCCGAAGTACAGCGTGGGCCTCTGGCCCTCGGCGCAGGCGAGGTACCATCGCTGCACCGCCGTCAGGTCCGGCAGCGTGCCGTTGACGTTCTTCAGCTCGTCGATGCCGAGTCGGACGGCGTTCCTGCCCGGCTTCAGGACGATGGGCGCGTCCACGCGCGTCGGGTAGCCGGTCGTTCGGGCGTGCTTGACCGTCAGCGTCAGGGAGACGTTCTCCTTGGCCGGGTTGAACGCCTCGAACTCCAGCGTGACGAACTGCTTCCAGTCCGCCACGCGGGAGATGCGGTCCCCGAAGCTGTCCCCGGGGGCGAAGACGACCTTGAGCACCTTCGCGCCGAGGACGTCGTGCTTCTCCAGCGTGAACTTGGTCAGCCCGTCGCTGCCGGTGTCGGTCGGCCGCCGGCCTTCGCTGACGGGCAGCAGGGCCTCTCGCCGCCCCTGTGCGTGGCCCGCCGCCAGGCACCACATGATCCCCAACGCCCACGTGATTCGCGTTCGATGCATCTTGCTGCCTCCCTGTCCGAGTCAGGCCGCTCGGGCGGCTCGGTCACGGGCGCAGGCCCGCCGGCAGGACGTCGCGGGCGCTGACGAGCCGCCGCGCGCCATCATGCCGGGCGCCTCGGCGCCGTGTCAATGCCGCAGGAGCGAATGGCGGTGGCCCCGCAGGGCCCGGGGGCGTACCCTCGCGGCCGCGACGGGGACGCTGCGGGCCGCGGAGGCCGGCTGCGGCGGCCCCTGGCCGGCCGACGTGAAGGGCTACGTGGCGCCCGGGCCGGGCGAGCACCCGCGGCTGCCGGCGAAGGGCTCGTAGCCCTATTGCAGCCTGCCCAGATCGAGCAGGTCTTGCGGGCGGCCGCAGGCCTTCTTGGCCTGGATCAGGCTGTCCCTGCCCATGATGTGGATGGGGACCTCCCCGTAGGTGCTCTCGGTCCGCTCGCCCCAGGCCGAGGCGAAGTCCACCCCGGCCAGTCCCGCCATGACGGCGATGCGATTGGGCGCCACGCCGAGCTGATACACGAGCTGTTCGTCGCGGAAGTCCTCCGGGGAGACGCCCGCCAGCGGGGCGCCGAAGCGAGCCAACGCCCGGTAAACGCGCTCGGCATTCTCGTGGGTCGGGTTGACCCAGACGTCGAGGTCCTTCGTGTAGCGCGGCTCCGTGTAGTGCATGACGGCGTGGGCGCCGGCCGCCAAGTACTCAACGTTCCCGTCGTTCAATGCGCTGAACAGATCTCTGAAGTCTGGATTGACCGGCATCCTCACCTCGGAACCGCCGAGCTTCTTCGACCATCTCCCAGGCGGCGGCGAAGCGCGCCTCGGCCCCCTGGGCCTGCCAGAACTTCCGGTCGAACGACCCGTCGTCCTCGTCGCGACGGACCAAGCGGGCCTTGATGGATCTTCGTGACTTCATGGCCTGGATGGCCTCTCTTCCTCGGCCGCTCCCAGTACACCCGAAGTTGGCGGCCGGGGCGCGCCCGCTACTGCTCTGCACGGGCACGGGGTGCGGTCGGCTTCCGGCATCGGGCCTCCGTCGGGCTTGCCCCGGCGGGGCCGCGACTGAGCATCCAGC
>CAZXOC010000340.1:0-7225 GCA_964642165.1 uncultured Planctomycetaceae bacterium
GGGGCGACGAGCAGATCCTCCACATGTACGGGCCGGGCAACGCGTTCGCCGAGGCGGCGGTGCTGGCCGGCGGGAAGTATCCGGCGTTCGCCGAGGCGGCCGAGGACTGCACGCTGCTGGCGATCGACCGCCGCGAGCTGCGCCGAGCGATCCGAACCAATCCGGACCTGGCGATGGGTATGCTGGCGGGGCTGTCGGCCAAGCTGCACGAGTTCAACCGGCTGATCGAGGAGCTGTCGCTCAAGGAGGTACCGGCCCGGCTGGCCGGCGTGCTGCTGCGCATGGCCGACGAGGCCGGGGGCCCGACATTCCGGCTGAGGCAGACCAAGCGCGAGCTGGCCGCCCAGATCGGCACCGTCGCGGAGACCCTCAGCCGGGCGCTGGCGAAGCTCAAGGACGCCGGGTTCATCCGCGTCCGCGGGGGCGAGATCACGATCCTCGACCGCGAGGGCCTGTCCCGGGCGGCCCACGAGGGCGAAGCGAAAGGCGCGCCATGACCCCCGATGCCGAAGGGCGGAGAGAGCGGCTCTACTCGCTTCTGGGCGATCTGCCGGACCGGGACCGTCCCGTCTCGGCGAGGACGGTCGCCGAGGAGCGCCGCGGCGTGGCGCGCCGGAGAGGGCCGCGCGGGGCGGCAATCTGCATTCGTCCATGCCAGATTCGATGGCGTCGACGTCCACGACGCGGCGCCATTGTGTCAACTTTTTATCCGACTGACACAATAGCGTCCAAATCATTATGTCAATAAATACCGAGAGTTAGATATCCTGTGGCGCAAGCGGTATTCCGGAAGTCCGGACAATCAGCTCAGATCTCCGGAATCTACACTACGCCACACGGAATCCCCCCCCCTGGTTCAGGGCCTCAGAGTCAGAAACGCACCGTCCACGCAACGGTCCGGCCCGCAGCAGGGAGATCTAAAGTTTTTGCTGAAAGAGCTTTGGGTCGCATGGATTCCGGAGTGCTGGTTCTCTGGGTCCACGCTGGTTGGCCCTGTTTCGCGGTAGGGAACACTTTCGGCGGGGCCTGCCCCGGGCACGTTGTCCGCAACCGTCTGTATGACAAAGGCATACGCTCCTTCCGAGCCCAGAGGCCAGGCGGGGAGGTGTACCGTTGATCTGGACCAGGCCGACCTCCTGGCGTTTCTCGAGAAACACCTGTAGCGTCTCCCTCTGCATCTTCTTTTCCCACAGTCCGTTCGGTCGCGTACGGGACGGGGGCGCAGAAAAACGGGCCTCGTTTGACCTACGTCAAGGCCTACCGGCCTCACCGCGGGAATAATGGGAGTGAACGGCAAGCGATCCCCCCGGCGGAAAGGGCAGACGATGAAGGCGGCGTTGATGCGGAAGGTCGTGCGGATCGACGAGGACAAGTGCGACGGCTGCGGGCTCTGCGTGCCGAGCTGCGCCGAGGGGGCCATCCGGATCATCGACGGCAAGGCCCGCCTGGTGGCGGACAACCTCTGCGACGGGCTGGGCAACTGCCTCGGGACGTGCCCGCGGGACGCGATCACCATCGAGGAGCGTCCCGCCGAGGCGTTCGACGAGCAGGCGGTCCGGCGGCACAAGCGGGAGCTTGCGCCGGCCGAGGACGACAAGCTGCCGTGCGGCTGCCCGGGCACGATGGCGCGAAAGCTCAACGGCGCGGACGCGGCGCCGCCGGCTCGCGCCCGATCGGTCGCGGCGGCGTCCCGGCTGGGGCACTGGCCCGTCCAACTGGCCCTGGTGCCGGTGCAGGGGGAGATGTGGCACCGAGCCGACGTGCTGATCGCCGCCGACTGCGTCGCCTTCGCCGTGCCGGACTTCCACGAGCGGCTGCTGGCCGGGCGGAGCCTCGCCGTGGCCTGCCCCAAGCTCGACGACGCCGAGGCCCACGTGGAGAAGCTTGCCCGCATCTTTGCGGCCAACGACATCCGCAGCGTCACCGTCGCGCGGATGGAGGTGCCCTGCTGCGGCGGGCTGGTGCGGCTCGTGCAAGCCGCCATGGAGCGGGCCGGCAGGGACCTGCCGCTGAACGTCGTGACGATCGCCGCGACCGGCGAGATTCTCGCAACCCACGAGCTGGAGGCCGCCCGCAACGGCGCGGCCCCTATTGCGAAAGGAGAGCGCTCATGAGCATGTTCTGCTACCAATGTGAACAGACGGCCCGGGGCACGGGCTGCACGGCCCGCGGCGTGTGCGGCAAGGACGCCGACACGGCGACGCTGCAGGATCTGCTGGTGCACCTGGTCAAGGGCATCGCGCGCTACGCGCACCGGGCGAGGCAGTTGGGCACGAGGGATCGAGCGATCGACGTGTTCGTGATCGAAGCCCTCTTCACGACCGTCACGAACGTCAACTTCGACCCCGAGCGCGTGGCGGAGATGGTTCGCGAGGCCGGCGAGATGCTCGGCAAGGCCCGGGCGATGTACGAGGCCGCCTGCCGCCAGGCGGGCAGGGACCCGGAGGACCTGTCCTGCCCGGCAGGAGAGGAGCTCGCCGACGACGTGGCGGGCCTGGTGCAGCAGGGGCGGGACGTCTCCATCGCCGGGCGCCGGGAAGCGCAGGGCGACGACGTGACGGGCCTCCAGGAGCTGCTGACCTATGGCCTGAAGGGCGCAGCCGCGTACGTCGACCACGCCCGGATCCTCGGCCAGGAGGACGACGACGTCTACGCGTACTTTCACGAGGCGCTGGAGTTCCTGACGAGCGACGGCGCGACGGACGTGGACGCGCTGCTTGCTGCGGCACTGAAGTGCGGCGAAGTGAACCTGCGCGCGATGGAGCTGCTGGACGCGGCCAACACCGGCGCGTACGGGGATCCCGAGCCGACGCCGGTTCGCGTCACGCCGGTGGCGGGCAAGTGCATCGCCGTCAGCGGGCACGACCTGAAGGACCTCGCCGACCTGCTCGAGCAGACCGAGGGGAAAGGGATCAACGTCTACACGCACGGAGAGATGCTGCCGAGCCACGGCTACCCGGGGCTGAAGAAGCACAAGCACCTCGTGGGCAACTACGGCGGGGCGTGGCAGGAGCAGCAGAAGGAGTTCGACGCCTTCCCCGGCGCGATCCTGATGACGACCAATTGCATCCAGAAGCCGCGGGACTCCTACAAGGGCCGGATCTTCACCACCGCCCTGGTGGCCTGGCCGGGCGTGAGGCACATCCCGACGGGTCCGGACGGCACGAAGGACTTCGCGCCGGTGATCGAGGCGGCGCTGACGGCGGACGGCTTCGCCGAGGACGCCGAGCCCAAGAGCGCCCTGGTGGGCTTCGGGCATCACGCCGTGCTGGGCGTCGCGGACAAGGTCATCGAGGCCGTCAAGAGCGGCGCGGTGCGGCACTTCTTCCTGATCGGCGGCTGCGACGGCGCGAAGCCCGGGCGGAACTACTACACGGAGCTCGCCCAGGCCGTGCCCGACGACTGCATCATCCTGACGCTGGCCTGCGGCAAGTTCCGCTTCAACAAGCTGGAGTTCGGCAACATCGGGGGCATCCCGCGGCTGCTGGACATCGGGCAGTGCAACGACGCGTACTCGGCCATCCGGATCGCCGTCGCGCTGGCCGAGGCGTTCGAGTGCGGCGTGAACGACCTGCCGCTGAGCCTGGTCCTGAGCTGGTACGAGCAGAAGGCCGTCTGCATCCTGCTGACGCTGCTGCACCTGGGCATCCGGGACATGCGCCTGGGCCCGTCGCTGCCGGCCTTCGTCACACCGGCCGTGCTGAACGTGCTGGTCGAGAAGTTCAACGTCCAGCCCATCACCACGCCGCAGGAGGACCTGGCGGCCCTCCTGGGGCACTGAGGGCGTTGCGGCTTCGGCCAGGCCGTTGGCGCCGTCCCGGGCGGCGGTACAATGGCTGCGCCGGGGCGCCCGCGCGGGCAGCGCCCGCCGCCGTCGGCGAAGTGGTGTGACGCATGGAGACCGCCAAGACCGTCTGGGGCATCGACATCGGGCAGTGGGCCCTCAAGGCCGTCGAGCTCCGCGGCACCGGCGAGGGCGTCGACCTGGAGGGCTTCGAGGTCATCGAGCACGCGGGGCCGCCTCCGGCACCGGGTCCGGACCGGGGACGGCTCCTTCGCGAGACGCTCCATCGCTTCCTGGACCGGGTGAGCCTGGAGGGGACGCACGTGGTGGTTTCGGTGCCCGGGCGCTGCGGGTGCACGCACTTCGTCCACCTCCTGCCGGTGGACAGCGGCAGCGTGCCGAAGCTGGTCCGCTATGAAGCCGCCCAACAGGTCCCGTTCCCCCTCGAGGAATCGATCTGGCGCTGGCAGACCTTTCGCGACCCGGACCGGCCGGAAGTCGCCGACGTGGACGTCGGCATCTTCGCGCTGAGACGCTCCGACGTCGGCGAGATGCTCCTGCTGTTCGCCGAGGCCAACGTGAACGTGGACACGATGCAGATGGTCCCGCTGGCGCTGCACAACGTCATGACGTTCGACGGGCAGTTGGCCGGGGACGGCGCGACGATGCTCGTCGACGTCGGGGCCGCTGAGACCAACGTCGTGGTCGCCGACGGCAGGAGGATCTACACGCGGGCGATCGAGCTGGGCGGCGAGCGGCTCACCGAGGCGATCGCGCCGGTCGCGGGTGAGCTGGCCGAGGCCGTCCGGCGGGCCGCCGACGCCTACACCTCGGAGCACCCCGAGGCCGCCTTCCGGCGCGTCCTCGCGACGGGCGGCGCGGTTCGGCTGCCGGCGCTGCGCGCCTCTCTCGAGCAGGCCCTCGGCATGCCGGTCGGTCGCATCGAGGGCTTTCGCCGCCTGGCGGGGTCGGCGAGGGCCCGCGAGCCGGCGTTCGCCGAGAACGTTCCCGCGCTGGCCGTGGCGTACGGGCTGGCGCTGCAGGGCCTGGGCGTGACGGCGATCCACGCCAACTTCCTCCCGTCGGGCATCGCCCACAAGTGGGGCTGGCAGCGGGGCAAGCCGCCCGGCGCTCTTCGGCGTTTCCTTCGCGGCATGCTGGGCCGCCGCGGCGATGGACAATGAGAAGGAACGGTTGACGCCATGCCCGGCGCTGCCCGCCGGAGTCGTGGAGAGAAGGACCGCCATGATCGAACTGGATCCCGACGAGTGCCGCGTCCTCGGCGTGCTGGTGGAGAAGGCCCACACGGTCGCGTCGCAGTACCCGATGTCGCTCAACGCCGTCACGACCGGCTGCAATCAGAAGAGCAACCGCGACCCCGTGATGGCGTTCGACGAAGATCGCCTCGTGGCCGCGCTGGAATCGCTGCGGGAGAAGAAGCTCGTGCTGTTTGCGGATACGGTCGGCAGCCGCGTCATGAAGTACCGCCACAACGCCCGGGAGGTGCTCCAGGTCGGCACGGGCGAGCTCGTCGTGCTGACGGAGCTGCTGCTGCGCGGGCCGCAAACGGCCGGGGAGATCCGCACGCGGGCCTCGCGGATGCATCCGCTCGGTCCGCTCGAGGAGCTCCGCAACCTGCTCCGGCACATGATGGAGCGCGACGAGCCGCTGATCCGCCGCGTCCCCCCAGCCCCCGGCAGCCGCGCCGAACGCTACGTGCAACTGCTCTGCCCCGAGCTGCACCCGATCGAGCCGGCCACGGGGACCTCGGGCGACGTCGTCGCGCCCGCCGCCGAGGCGGCCCCGCGGCTCGCCGATCGCGTCGAGCGGCTGGAGGCGGAAGTGGCGCGCCAGCGCCGCGCCCTGGAGCGTCTTGCCCTGGCGCTGGGCGAGCCGGACGTGCTGTCCTCGCCTGAGGCGCGGACCGAAGACGACGAGGGCCCCGCCGGTCCGTAAGCCCCGCGGGCAACTGCGCGAAAGGACACGCCCACGGGTCGTTGCCCGTGGGTTCCATTCCCCTGACACCCACGATCTCACGACCTCCCGGCGCACGCCGCGAGCCTTACCGCTTTACGAACCCCAGCGGCGGCACCTGGCGCCGGTCGCCAGTGTGCCTGATTTCGTACGGCAGCGGGCCGCACGTGGCCTCCAGAAACGCCGTCATCTCCCGCACCACGTCGGGATGGCCTTCGTAGACGCTGCTCGACTCGCCGGGGTCGGCCTCCAGGTCATACAGCTCGCGCCGCTCGCCACCGGCGGTGAAGTCCATCACCATGTTCCACTTGCGGTCGCGGACGCCGACGTTCGTCCCCCACGCGGTGACGACCTTCTCCGGCGGCATCGTCGAGGTGTCGAGGAAGTCCCGGCCATCGAGATCCGTCTCGCCGTCGGGCTCGACGCCCATCAGGCGGCAGATGGCGGGGAAGAAGTCCTGGTGCTGGACGAAGTCGTCGCACGCCGTCCCGGCGCGCTCAGCGCCCGGCAGGCGGACGACCAGCGGGATGGCGGTGTTGTAGCGGTACAGCCGGTCGCCGCCCTTGCCGAAGCGCCCCTTGTCCCACAGCTCCGTGCCGTGGTCGCTGGTGAAGATGACGGCCGTGTCGTCCAGGCGACCCATCTGCGCCAGCTTGTCCAGGAGGGCGCCCATCCACTTGTCGACGAACGTGACGTAGCCGTAGTAGAGGGCCTTCGTGCGCTCGATCTCCTCTTCGCTGGGGTCGGTGCCGTTGACGAGCTGCGGCTGGATGTAGTTGCGGCTCTTGTCGGTCCGGTAGTAGGCGTCGGCGAACTCGAAGGGGGGGTCCCATCGTTCGTGGGGCGCGAAGGAGTCGACCCAGAGGAACCACGGGGCGTTCCGGCGGTTCTCCTCCAGCCAGGTGCAGGCCCGGCGGAAGACGCGCGGGGTGAGGTAGTCCTCCTCGCCGTGCCGGTCCAGCATGTTCAGCAGATACTGCGTGAGCGTCGGCCAGCGCTTGTGGTCGTTGATCCCCTCGGGGTGGTACGGCGAGACATCCACCGCGCTCAACGGCCCGCTGCGGACCGGGTCGCCCTCCTGCCCGCGGATGAACGCCCACGAGCAGAAGCCCCGCGTGAAGTTCTGCGTGGGCTTGAACATGTGGTACGTGTCGGCCACGAAACCCGTGATCACGCCCTTCTCGAACAGCCACTCCGCCAGCGTCGTCTGCTCGTCGGGGATGCGGTGCCAGCCGGGGATCGCCGGCGAGAGCCCCCGGCAGCCCATCTCGAACCGCCACGGGAACGACCGCTTGCCCGTGAAGCACGTGCGGCGGGCCTGGATGGTCGGCAGGCCCTCGGCGAAGGCGTTCGTGAAGGTGACGCCCTCGGCCGCCAGGCGGTCCAGGTTCGGCACCTTCACGACGGGGTGGGCGATCATGTCGTAGCGGAACGTGTCGCAACAGATCACAACGCAGTTCATAGGCC
>CAZXOC010000341.1:0-7216 GCA_964642165.1 uncultured Planctomycetaceae bacterium
TCGCTGACGAACCACAGCTTCTCCGGGCCGATCACCGCCAGCACCTTCGCCTGCATCTGGAGCTCCCACTGGTCCAGCTCGGTGCGGTCCTTGTGGGCCTCGATGTGAGCCAGGAAGCCCCGCCAGTCGTCCGCCCATTTCATCATCAGCTCGGCGAACGTTTCCGAGCCCAGCTTCTCGCCGCAGTGGCTCACCTGGAGCAACGTCGTCTGCTCGCCCAGCGCCGGCAGCGCCGTGCACATGCCCTTGACCGTCTGGTAGAACGTCTGGTCCAGCGGGAAGCCTCCGCCGTTGGTGATGACGAGGTCGTACGCGCCGGGGATGTCCGCGGTCGTCCACTGGGCCACCTGCCGACACCCGGCCAGGTGCGCCTCGACCAGATCGCCGCAGTAGATGCCCGCGATGCGGCGGTCCTTCGTGATGGCCACGTTGAACAGGAAGTCCACGCCGACGGCCCGGGCGACCTTCAGGGCGATCTCGTGGCAGGGGTTGCCGTCGAGCACGCCGTTGTCGGCCTTCGGATGGCCGAGCGTCTCGAACCCGTGGAAGCGCTGCACCGTCTCGAGGTCCACCAGCGCCGGGCAGACGCCCTTGCGCCCGCCGGAGAAACCCGCCATGAAGTGCGCCTCGATGTACCCGGTGACGATCCGCAGGTCCGCCTCGGCGAAGCGCCGGCAGACGCTCACCGGGGGATCCTCGGCGACGCGAACCAGCGTGTCCGGCTCCGTCGCCCGGTGGTCGATCACCTCGATCCGCCGCTGGATGTCGTCGCCGACGAGGATCTCCCGCTCGGCGGGCGTGCTTGGACGGTGCATGCCCGTCCCGATGATGATCACGATCTGCGAGTCGGCCACGCCGCAGTCGTTCAGCACCTTCAGCATCGCCGGCAGGAACTCCTGGTTCGGCACCGGCCGCGTGATGTCCGAGATCGTGATCGCGACGGTCCTGGGCCGCTTCCGCGCGACGAGTTCCGCCAGCGCCGGCGAGCCGATGGGCCTCGCCAGCGCCGCGGCGACCGCCTCATCCGGCCGCTCGACCGCCGGGATGTCCTGCCCGGCCAGCACCTCGGCCGAATCCGGCACCGAAAGCTCCATGCCGTCCTTGCCGTAGAGGAGATGGACTGTCTTCATGGTATCCCGTGTCCTGCGGAAGGGCTCAGTCTGAGCCTATCGTACTGGGGTCGCGTCCAGTGGCCAATGCCGATTCGGGCAGCTCGCCGCGGAAGACGGTGACGGCCTGGCCGGCGAGGTGGACGCGCTCGCCGGCGACGCGGACCTTCACCACCCCGCCGCGCTTCGAGACCTGACGGGCGACCAGCTCCTCCTTGCCCAGGCGTTCGCCCCAGAACGGGCCCAGGCAGCAGTGGGCGGCGCCGGTGACGGGGTCCTCGTCGACGCCCACCACGGGGGCGAAGCAGCGGCTGATGAAGTCGCAGGCGGGCAGGTCGGATCGGCTCGTGACGATGGCGCCGCCGGCGGGGGAGGCGCCCAGGGCGGCGAAGTCCGGCCGCACGCCGCGGACGACGTTCGCGTCGGCGACCTCGACCAGCCACGTCCAGCCGCACCCGCACACGCAGACGGGCTCGGCGCCCAGCGACTCGATCAGCCCCGGCGGGGCGTCCGCGGGCTCCGGCCAGGTGGCGGGGAAGTCCATCTCGATCCAGTCGCCCGCGCGGCGAGCGGTCAGGCGGCCGCTGCGCGTCTCGAAGCGCGCCGGCTCGTCCGGTCCCAGACGTTGCGTCTCCCACAGCACGTGCGCGCTGGCGAGCGTGGCGTGGCCGCACAGCTCCACCTCCGTCGTCGGCGTGAACCAGCGGAGCGGCCAACGGCCCTCGCGCCGCGACAGGAAGGCCGTCTCGGACAGGTTCATCTCGGCCGCGAGGTGCTGCATCCACTCGTCCGGCATCGGCGCGTCGAGGACGCACACCGCCGCCGGGTTCCCCGCGAACGCCCGGTCCGTAAACGCGTCCACCTGGTAGATGGGAATCGTCATGGCGTCGCCTCTTGCGAGCCCGGGGAGTTCGGCTGCACCCCAGGCCCTGTCAGCCGGTCGAGGAGGCTTGCGACGTCACGCCGAAGTTTGGCAAATGAGGGGCACTTCTGCGCTTCGGACAGGTCCATCAGCGCTGAGAACGCCGGTTGGTCTACGGTCTCCCGGTACGAGCGGCCGGGGGGCATCAGGCGAGACAGGCATCGCTTCGGGTCCGAGACGGATTCCGGCTCGCCCGGCGCTTCGGCATGCCCCACGAGCTTGCCCGCTCGTCTGAGCGACTCGATGGCGGCCAGGAACCAGGCCTCGTATTCCCGCTTGGCCAGCACAACGGCACATGGGATGTTCCCGCAGATGGTCCGGGCCGCCATCGAGAGAGCGGGCCCGATCTCGGCGGGGCAGTCCTCGTCGGCGTCGACGAGGATGAGGACGGCGCCTCCCTCCCAGTTGGACAACTTGGCCGTGGCCAGGCGCAGCCGCCGGACGAGTTCCTCCGTCTGGACTCCCTTCCGCTTGCGAAGGAGCTTGCTCTTCGGGCAGCGGATGGGCTTGGGGATCACCAGACCATGGATCCCCCGCTCCGCGGCGATTCGGCGGATCAGGACTGGCAGGGCCTGCACTTCGCCGTGACCTTCGACGACGCAGACCACGGCCGGCCTCATGAGTGCTCGGCGCCTCCGAAGAGCGCCAGTTGTCGCGGCGGCTCACCTTCCGGCTCGAGTTGCTCGAGCCGCAGGAGCTCCCCCGGCGTGTACAGCCCCTCGCGAAGCATCTGCCGGCTGCCGTTGTCGATGGGCCCTACGATCGTCTCGCCCTTCCTCGAGACCACGGCCAGAACGCTCTCGGAGGCGATCTCCTCGTGGTCCAGGAGGTCCGGGCTGTGCGACGTGATGACCACCTGGGTCTGCTGCGACGCCTCCAGAATCGCGTCGGCGATCGTGCGAGCCGCCGCCGGATGCAGGGCGATCTCCGGCTCCTCGATGCCGACCAGAGGAACCGCCTGCGCTGCGGCCCTGCCCTGGAAGACGGCCACCAGAATGCCCAGGGCACGCAGCGTGCCGTCGGACATGCTTGCAGCCAGGAACCGCCACGGGTGCTTGGAGCCCGCGACGTCCTGGCGGAACTCCACGGTCTCCTTGGGGCCGAAGGGCTTGACCTCCACACCTCTGAGTCCATCCACGATCGCGGCGAGGTACTGCTCGACGCGCTCCTGGACATTCGAGTCGCCAAGGCGCTTCAGGACGCTCGCGATGTTCCCCCCGTCGCGGACAAGGATCTCGGCGGGATCGGGGTCCTGGAGCTCACGGAGCTTGGCGGGGCTCAGGTTGTAGAAACCCATCCGCGTCACAGCGTCGTACACCGGGCGGAATTCGGGCAGGCCCGAGATGACGCCCAGGTACAGGCGGTCTGGTTCGATGGCCGCGGGAAGCTCCCGCGACGACGCCACCACTTGCCCGGTCTGTGCTCGGTAGTGAGCGACATGCCGCCCCTGCTCGCCGGGCTTCCAGACGCTGCACTCCTCCTGCTGGACGGCGAAGCCACCGTCTTCCCTGGCGGCGATCTGGAAGGCGTAGCAGCCCTCGCTCCCATTGGGCAGGGCCATCTCCAGACGAATGCCGAAGTGCGTTGGATGGCCGCCGCTACGGCGGCGCACCTCCTGCACGCCCCCTCGGTCCCGCAAGGCGAACTCCAGCGAGTTGCGCAGGGCGTCGGCGACGAAGCGGAGCGAGTCCAGGACGTTGCTCTTGCCGGCGCCGTTCGGCCCGACCAGGGCCGTGAAGGGGCGGAGATGCACGTCGCACGCGGCGATGCTCTTGTAGTTCCGCAGCGCCAGCCGCGCCAGGAAGGGCTTCGTCCCATCGTCGCCTTCACGGGAACTCATGGTGAGACCTCTTCCGAGGGGGTCAGGTACACGGTAACCGAAGCCCCCGGGGCCATCAAGTACCCGCCGGTTGGCTCTCGGCGCGCGGGGGGAGGTCGCGGAGGTCGGCGGGGGCGTTGGGGTCGCGAGTGAGCCGGCCGCCGGGCATGGGGTAGAATACGGCCGCCTTGTCGCCGGCGCGAAGGACGAGCTTCTCGACGGCGCCGTCGGCATGGCGGACGACCTCGACGAGCACCTTGCCGTCGCGGAAGAAGCGGTCGTGGCGCGTCGGGCTGGCGGCCTGCTCGAGCCACTCGCTGAGGCAGACGAGGTTGCCGGCGGCGTCGAACTCGATCAGGCTGCGGGGCGCGCCGGACGGCAGTCGGAAGTGGCCGGCCCGCGCCACGCGCCCGCCCGCGAGGGTGAAGACGTACTGGTCCCAGGAGGTGCGGATGTCGATCCTCGCCAGGGCGCCCTCGTGGAACGACAGCGTCGCCGAGCCTTCCAGCGACGGGCAGGTGCCGGTCACGTCGCCCGTGTAGTCCCACTTGTCGCCGGTGAAGGTGAACTGCCAGTCGCCGCGGTCGAAGAAGCCCAACACGCCGATCGCGTGGCGGACGTGCGGCTCGGCCTGCCAGGGCTCGAGCTCTGCGGCCAGCAGCGCGGTGAGCTTGCGGATCTGCGCCGGGGGGACGTCCTGCGTCTGCACGCGGCTGCGGCCGTATCGAAAGGCGGCGGCAAGGCCCACGCCCAGGACGATACCCACCAGGCACGCCAGCAGGCAGGGCCCGCCGAGCGCCCGCCAGCGGGCCGGAACACCTTCCGTCGGCGGGGCGAACCAGTAGGGGGGCAGGCCTTCGGGCTCCGGCCGGCCCAGCAGCCGCATCTTGCCGTGCTCGCGAACGAAGTGGTCGAGCTCCGCTTCCAGGCGTTCGAAGGTGGCGCCGCACTGCTTGACGAGTTCGGCCGTCAGGGGCCAGTTCAGGCGGAAGTAGTGCGAGTAGCGGTAGGAGTTGCGGAACTCCAGGTACTGCTTCAGGCCGGCGCGCAGCTCCTCGCTGAGGATGGCCGGACGGTCGGCGGTGGGCTCGGTCATCTGGTCCAACAGCGGCTCGTGTCGGCCCTCGCCGGTGGGACGGTTCCCGTCGAGGCGTTCGGCGAGCAGGTCGAAGATCCGCTCGACGCCGTTGTAGAAGGACTGGAGCAGCGAGGCGGCGGCGAGCTTCTCCGTCTCGGCGGCGGCGCCCTCGGCGACGGCCTCGCGGACCGCCTCGGACTGCGCCAGCAGCTTCCGCAGCAGCTTCAACTCGAGCTGGATGTCTTCGACGAGCTCCGATTGCATACGCTGGGCCTCATTGCGGCACCGCCGTCTGGCCGAACGCTCTGCGTGACGGGAAGCCCGGGCAAGTCCTCACTCGCTGCCGAGCATTCCCTCGACGGCCTGTTTCAGGTCCGGAAGGTCGGTGAGGACGATGTCCCACACACGCTCGACGTCGACGCCGAGGTAGTCATGCACGAGGATATTCCGGAAGCCGGCGATCCGTCGCCAGTCGACGTCGGGGTGTCGAGCCTTCAGGTTGTCGGAAAGGCGCTGCGTCGACTCCGCCAGAACCTGCAGGTTGCGGAGCACGGCGTCTTGTATCAACGTGCGCGCGAGGAACTCCTCGCGCCCGGACTGGACGTAGTTCTCCACCCGAGCGATGCACTCGCGGATGTGGATCAGGAAGAGCGTGTCATCCTTCAAATCGGCACCGCCTCTTCGAGGACACGGTCCCGGACATACCAGTGGAGCCCCTTCTCGGTGACGATGTCGACCTTGCGCCCGAGAAGGTCCTGGAGGTCCATCAGCAGCCCGCCGAGGTCCAGGAGGCTGCGCCCGGGCTCCAGGTCGACGAGGAAGTCGACATCGCTCTTCTCATCGTCCTCGCCGCGTGCCACGGAGCCGAAGACGCGCACGTTGGACGCGCCGCGCCTGGCGGCCAGGCGGAAGATCTCCTCACGCTTGTCCCGGATGAGCTCTGCCGCGGTCATACCGGCATTATCCCCGAGGCGGCCTTCGGGCACAACGTCTGCCCGCGACGGCCGCGCGAGGCGCGGCGTCAGGAGCGCGTCTTGCCGGGCCAGTCGAGCACCGCGCCGGTGTCGGCGCTGGTGGCGTGGGCGGCGTAGCGCCCCAGCGCGCCGTGCGTGATCTGCGGCGGGCGCGGCTTGTGTCGTTTCCGGCGGCGCGCGAACTCGGCGCGGCTGACGCGGGCGTTGAGCGTGCCGGCGGGGATGTCGATCTCGACGACGTCGCCGTTCCGCAGCAGCCCGATCTCTCCGCCGGCGGCGGCCTCCGGGGCGACGTGCCCGACCGCCGGCCCGCTCGTGCCGCCGCTGAAGCGCCCGTCCGTGATCAGGAAGCACTTGTCGTACAGGCCGAACCCCTTAATGTAGCTCGTCGGGGCGAGCATTTCCTGCATGCCCGGGCCGCCGCGCGGACCCTCGTTGCGGATGACCACCACGTCGCCCGCCTTGACCTTGCCGTCCAGGATCACCTCGCAGGCGTCCTCCTGGCTCTCGCAGATCACGGCCCGCCCGACGAAACGGTACATGGACGGGGCGAGCCCGGAGCGCTTGACGATCGCGCCGTCGCGGGCGATGTTGCCGTACAGCACCACCAGGGCGCCCCGCTTCGTGAAGGCCCGATCCAGCCGGCGGATGACGTCCGTCGCGTCGAGGCGCCCGGCGTTCTTCGTCGGCAGCTTCCGGGGCTTGGCGCCCCGCAGCATCGCGCGGACCTCCTCGACGCTTCGGCCGGTCGCCTGCCAGCCCTGGCGGTAGAGCTTCTTCGCCTCGGGGCAGATCCGCCCGCTGCGGAGCGACCACTGCCGGAGGTTCTGGTCGACCGTCTTGCCCGTGACGGTCATGATCTCGCCGTGGACCAGCCGGGGGCGGTCGGCCCGCAGTTGGGCCAGGATCGTGTGGATGCCGCCGGCGCGGTGGAGGTCCTGGATGTGATACAGCCTTCCCTCGGGCGTCTCCGAGGGGGCGACGCGGCAGATGTTCGGCGTGCGGCGGGAGACGCGCTCGATGTCCTTCAGGCCGAACGTCACCCCCGCCTCGTTGGCCATCGCCAGCAGGTGCAGCACCGTGTTGCTCGACCCGCCCATGGCCATGTCCAGCGTGAAGGCGTTCTCGAAGGCCTTCTTGTTCATGATCCGCCGCGGCAGCAGGGGGTAGGTCTCCTTCAGCCCGCTGCGGATCCAGCCCCGGGCCATCTCGACGACGCGCCCGGCGGCCGCCGTGTACAGGGCCATCCGCGCCGGCGAGGTCGCCAGGCACGTGCCGTTGCCCGGCAGGGCCATGCCGATCGCCTCGGACAGG
>CAZXOC010000342.1:0-7196 GCA_964642165.1 uncultured Planctomycetaceae bacterium
CTCCCGCAGGCAGGGGCGGACGTCGCAGACGGCCCGGGAGTAACCCGGTTCGCTGAGCGGCTGGGGCTCGGTGTCCCGGGACACCCGCCCGTCACGGCTGCTTGCTTCTGCTTCTCTTTCGCTGGCCCCTCCTGGGCTGGGGCTTGGCGGTGGGGTCGTACTTGGCGTTGCGCTTCGTGGCGACGGGGGCGCCGGTGGCCTTGAGCCACGCCAGCAGGTCCCGCAGCAACTCGTCCCGCTTGGGCTTGTGGAGGCTCGCGAGGTCCTTCGACTCGCCGATGTCGTCGGCGAGGTGGTACAGCTCCACGGCCTTGTGCGTGTCGCGGGCGTCCCAGCCGCCCTCGAGCGACCACTCCTCGTGGAACAGGTGCAGCTTCCAGTCGCCCTTGCGGATCACGCTGACCGGGGGCGTGCGGAAGCGCGGGTCCCTCGCGCCCGGCCAGGTCCCGTTGAGGTACCCCGGGAAGTGCCAGAACGCCGCCTCGCGGCCGAGCTTCGAGCCGCCCTTCAGCAGCGGCATCAGGCTCACGCCGTCCAGCAGCTTGCCCTTGGGCTTGGCGCCGGCGGCGGCGGCCAGGAACGTCGGGTAGAGGTCGATGGCCAGGACGGGCACGTCGCACGTCGAGCCCGGCTTGACGACGGCCGGCCAGCGGATCACCATCGGCTCGCGAATGCCCCCCTCGTAGTACATGCCCTTGTGCCCGCGGAGCGGTGCGGCCGAGCTCGAGCCCGTCGGGCCGTTGTCCGAGAAGAACACCACCAGCGTGTTGTCCTCCAGGCGCAGCTCCTTCAGCTTGGCGAGGACGCGCCCGACGCCGTCGTCGGCGTGCTCGATGCACGCGGCGTATTTCGCGTTGTGGTGGATGTCGCGAACCTTCTTGGCCTCGTACTTCTTCACGACCTCCGCCCGCGCCTCCAGCGGCGAGTGGATCGCGTGGTGGGCGAGGTAGATGAAGAACGGCCGGTCGCGGTTGTCCTCCATGAACCGGTTGGCCGCGGCGGTGAAGGCGTAGATGCTCTTCGGGTCGTCGCCCGGGGCGGCGCCCCGCTTCCTCCTCGCCCCCCGCAGGACGACCTTGTCGAAGCCCTGCGCGCCGGGCTGGGTCTCCGCGCTCGTGCCGAGGTGCCACTTGCCGATGAAGCACGTGGCGTAGCCGGCGGCCTTCAGGGCGTCGGCCATCGTCGGCTCGTCCGGGGGCAGCGAGTGCTTCTCCGGGATGCCCGTCACGTCGAGCCGCTTGAGGGCGTCGGCGCCCCGGCGGATGCTTCCCACGGCGTAGACCTTGTGGCGAGGGGTGTACTGGCCGGAGATCAGGCATGCCCGGCTGGGCGCGCAGTTGCCCGCGTTGACGTAGGCCTGGGTGAAGACCATCCCCTCGGCGGCGAGGCGGTCGATGTTCGGCGTCTCGTAGAACTTGCAGCCGTTGTAGCCGACGTCCTTCCAGCCGAGGTCGTCCATGAAGATGAAGACGATGTTGGGCTTGCGGCGGGGGCGTTCCTCTTCGGGTGCGGCCCGGGCGGCGCCGCGCGGCAGCAGCAGCGAGGACACGCCGAGCCCAACGTTCTTCAGGAATCGCCGTCTGTTCATGGGCCTGCTCCTTCGCCGGGGGCGCGCGGGGACGCATCGCCCGGCGCCCCGGACGGAGTGCATCGTAGCGGGGTCGGCGCCCAATGCAATCCGCCCGTGCGACGCGGCGCGCTTTGGCTTGACACGCGCCGCCGGATGCCGTACGTGGCGGGTCGCGGCGGGGCCGCCCTGGCGCGCGGTGCTGCGGCCCGGCCGCCCATCCCGATCCTCGCAGGGAGACTGGACCGTGACGCTTCCGGTGGCCGACGTCGTGGTGCTCGTGGTGTACATCGCCGCCGTGGTGGGCTTTGGGTGCTGGTTCGTGCGGAGAAGCCGCACCACGGAGACGTTCATGGCCGCGGGCCGGTCGCTGCCCGGCTGGGCGGTCGGGCTGAGCATCTTCGGCACCTACGTCAGCAGCATCAGCTTCCTCGCGCTGCCGGGCAAGGCGTACAAGGCGACGTGGAACCCGTTCGTCTTCAGCCTGTCGCTGCCGCTGGCGTGCTGGATCGGCGTGCGCTTCTTCGTTCCGTACTACCGGCGCAGCGGCGAGGTGTCGGCCTACCACGCCCTGGAGCGGCGCTTCGGGCCCTGGGCGAGGACCTACGCCGTCGTGTGCTACCTGCTGACCCAGGTCGTCCGGGTGGGGGCCATCCTGTTCCTGGTGGCCCTGGCGCTGGAGCGCCTGCTGGGCTGGAGCGACGTGTCGATCATCCTCGCCACGGGCGTCCTGGTGACGCTCTACACGCTGCTCGGCGGGATCGAGGCGGTCATCTGGACCGACGTCGCCCAGAGCATCGTCCTCATGGGCGGGGCCGTGCTCTGTGCCGTGCTGCTGCTGTTCGGCATGCCCGAGGGACCCGGGCAGCTGGTCCGCATCGCCGCGGAGCACGGCAAGTTCAGCCTCGGCAGCTTCGGCGCCGAGCTCACCCAGGCCACCTTCTGGGTCGTGCTGCTCTACGGCCTGTTCGCGAACCTGAAGAACTTCGGCATCGACCAGAGCTACGTCCAGCGCTACATCGCCGCCCGGTCGGACGCCGCCGCGAAGCGGTCGGTCTGGCTCGGCGGGCTGCTGTACATCCCGGTCTCGGCGCTGTTCTTCTTCATCGGCACGGCGCTGTTCGCCTACTACCGAGCGCGGCCGGACCTGCTGCCGGCGGGGATCGCCGCCGATCGCGTCTTCCCCCACTTCATCGTCCACGGGCTGCCCACGGGCGTCAGCGGGCTGCTGATCGCCGCCGTCTTCGCCGCCGCCATGAGCTCGGCGGACAGCAGCCTGAACTGCTCCGCCACGCTGATCCTGCGCGACGTCTACCAGCGGTACTTCCGCAGGGACGCCGGCGAGCGGGAGTCCATGCGCGTTCTCCGCGCCGCGACGGTCGTGGTGGGCGCGTTCGGCACGGGCATCGCCCTGGTGCTGGCCCTGGTCGGGGCGCGCGAGAACACCCTCGACGTCTGGTGGAAGCTGTCGGGCATCTTCACCGGGGCGCTGCTGGGGCTGTTCCTGCTGGGGTTCCTCTCGCGACGCGCCCGCAGCGCCGCCGCCGTCGCCGGGGTGGTCTGCGGCGTCCTGCTCATTGCGTGGATGACGTTCACGCCGGCGTGGTCGTTCCTGCCCGCCGCCCTGCGGAGCCCCTTCCATCCGTTCCTCATCTCCGTGTTCGGCGCGACGACGATCGTGCTCGTCGGCTTCCTCGCCGCCTGGGCGCTGGTGCGCTTCTCGAGCGGCAGTTCCGACACGGGCGCGTAGTTCCGAGAGGTCTGGCCGTGCAGCTCGTCAGCTACATCGCGCCGGCGGCACCGGCGACGCGCCGACCGGCGCGCGGCGACGAGCCCTTCCTTCGCCCGGAGGTGGGCTTCGCCCCGGCGTGGTATCGCAAGGCGCTGGGCATCGACTTCTCGCGGCGGTGGCATACGGATCCGGCGCACCGGCGCGAGACGGTGCGGGCCATGCGCGGCGAGCTGCGGCGGCGCTTCGGCGGCACGGCCATCGGCGGCATCGACCGTCCGGACGAGCCGCCGGACCTGCTGACGGGCGCCTACGGCGCGTGCTTCGTGGCCGGCCTCTACGGCGTGCCGATCGTCTACGCCCCCGACCGCTGGCCCGACTGCGAGCACGCCTACCTGGCCGACGGGCAGGCCGAGCGGCTCCGCCCGCCCGACCTGGACCGCAGCGCGCTGCTGGCCGAGCTGATGCGCCAGGTGGACTGGGTCGCCGCTCGCCACGGCCGCGCCGAGGGCTTCGTCAACTGGCAGGGCGTGTTGAACAACGCCTACCGCCTCCGCGGCGAGGCGCTGTTCGCCGACATGCTCCAGTGCCCGGACCGGGCCCGCCGCGTCCTCGAGTGCGTCTGCACGACGATGATCGACGCCGCGCGGCGCGTGCACGCTCGCCAGGGCGAGACGGGCGTGGCCGTCGGCTTCTTCACCGTGAGCAACTGCCTGGTGAACATGGTCTCGCCGGGGCTCTACGCCGAGATGCTGCTGCCGTTCGACGTCCGCATCGCCGAGGCGTTCGGCTGCCTCGGCATCCACAACTGCGCCTGGCGGGCCGATCCGTACCTCGACCACTACGCCCGCGTGCCGCACGTGGGCTACATCGACATGGGGCTGGACTCCGACCTCGCGCGGGCGAAGGCCCTGTTCCCCCGCGCCCGCCGGGCCGTCATGTACACGCCGATGGACCTGGCCGGCAAGCCGCCGGGCGCCCTTCGCGCCGACTTCGAGCGCATCGCCGAGCTTTGCGGCCCGTGCGACGTCGTCCTGGCCGACGTCGGGGCCGACACGCCCGACCGGCGCGTCCTCGACGCCGTCGAGCTGTGCCGCCACATCTCCGCACGGTACGCGTAAGACGGGCGCGCGCGGCGCGTGGCGGCGATGAGGTGCGCCCGCCAGCCCCCCTCGCCGAGGCGCTCGATCAGGTGCGTTCCGCCCGCCGGCATCTCCTGCCAGCCGCAAAAGGGGAACACGAACCGCCCTGTCGCGCAGTCGCACCGGTGCGGCTGCAAGGGATACGAGCCGGCGTAGCAGCGGCCGAAGTTCGTCGCGATCTCCGCGAACCGATCGAAGCTCGGCGTCCGAACCGCCCGCCGCCCGTTGCAGCCCAGATGGTCGTACCGCAACGTATCGCAGATGAGCAGGAGGAAGTTCACGAAGCGTCCTTCCGTTGCGTGATGTACGCCGCCTGTGCCGGGCGTGGTCGAGCGCGGATGGCCGGCGCGCGAGCCGGCACGGACTACCGGTCGGACGCCCGCGCCGCGGCGGCGCGCTTCTGGAGCATGGCGCGCTGGCGCTTCCGCTCGGCGGCTTGGCGGGCGCGGCGGACGGCGAGCATTTCGTCGTCGGTGACGTGCTTCGTGAGGGCCTCGATGGTGTCGCCGAGGTTGCGGCGGGCCGCGAGGAGCACCTGCGGCTGCCAGGTCCACTCGGTGAAGTTCATCGGGCAGACGGCGTCGGGCACGGTGAGCACCTCGCGGGCGCGGGCGAGCAGCGGCGCGGCCTTGGGGCGCAGCGCGGCGTCGGTCCTCATCTTCGTCTCCAGCGCGTCGGCGTAGTCGCGGAGGACGTAGTGGCTTTCCCAGTCCTCGATGCCGTCGCGGATGTTCTCGAAACGCACGCTGCTGAAGGGCCCGTCCGGGCCCGGGTAGAAGAGCATGCCGTCCCCGTTGGTCTCGCCCCAGCCGCGAGGGTAGAAGGCCTTGGCGGGCCAGCGGCGTCGCTGCTTGTCCGGCAGGTTGTGGCTCCAGATGTTGTAGCAGTAGTACTCGAAGCCCGTCACGCCGAACTTCCAGGTCATCCAGAACAGCACGCGGGAGGCGATCAGCGGGTCTTCCATCTGCACGTTTGGGCAGGGCAGCATCGGCCCGGCCGCGACGTACCAGAAGAAGCTCTCGCCCTTGGCCTGCGACGCGCCGATCAGCGGGCGCATCTCATCGGCGGGGAGGCTGTAGACCCGGTTCGTACGCCGGTCGATCTGCGGGTCGTAGATGTCGATAACGCCGTCCAGCTCCCTGCGGGGGAACGAGCCGCCGATCATTATCATCAGCTCGGGGCAGGCGCGGCGGATGCGGTCGCTGCGGCGGCGCATCTCGGCCCAGTCCTTCGTCTCGTCGCCGATGTAGACCAGCGCGTGGTCGATCAGGCCGAGCTTCCTCACCGCGTCGTAGCGCTTCCGCAACTCCTCGATGCTGTCCTTGCTCGTGAAGTTGCCCGACAGGTAGATCGTGTTGCCCCCGCGCTCGAAGCAGTAGGGGATGTCGCCCAGGTCCGGCGAGAGCTTGTTGATGTACTGCTCGGTGGGGTTGAAGCGGTGATCGAGCAGGAAGTCGACGTACCGGCGCTTCAGCTCGGGCGTGAGCTTCTCGTACGAGCGGCGGATGTAGCCCCAGCACGTCTGCCCCATCGTGCGGAAGTTCCACTTCGCCGGGACCTGGTAGTCCCACACGCGGACGGTGAGCTTCAGCTCGCGCGGCGGTGCGTTGCCCGGCCGGACGGTGACCGTCCCCCGATACACGCCCGCCTTCGTGCCGGGGCGCGTGCGGACGGTGAACCAGAATGGCGTGGAGACGTGCGGCGGCAGGTCGATCGGCCGGGCCGTCGTCAGCGGGTCGGGCACGTCGAAGTTGTGCCCGTGGAAGTACCAGTCCTTGACCTTGTTGTTGGGGTGCAGGCCAAAGACGTCCTGGAGGTGGTAGCGGATGTCCGCCTTGGGGATCGTCGCGCCGGCGGGGCCGGCCAGGTCGGTCCACTGGAACGTCACGCCCTTCAGCGCCCCGGCCAGCGGATGCACGAGCACCTGGAAGCCCTCGAACTCGTTGCGGGCCGCGTGCATCTCGTAGTGCTCGTCGAACGGCCCGAAGAAGCGGTACCGCGTGCTTCGGTCGCAGAACTTCCGCAGCGTGTGCGTCATGCCGACGAGATAGCCCTTGGCCAGCGGCTGGAAGTCCAGCACGAGCCGCGGCCGCCTGGCCTTCTCGCGGGCGGCCGCACCGGGCACGTCGATCTCGGTGCGGTCGATCTCGCGGTTGAAGCGCCGATCGCCGAGGGGAAGCGCGGTCAGCACGACGCCGCGATTGGCCTTCGGGTCGCGCAGCCACTTGCGCGCGAGCGGCGTGACGTTGAGGTCGATCCACTTGCCGCCGGGGGGCACGGTCAGGAAGCGGTAGCGGTGGGGGAAGTACTTGCCGTCGTATTCCCAGATGGCATGGGAGTCGACGACGCCGGGCGGGCGGCCGTTGTCGTAGTCGGTCGTCTGGTCGACCAGCCCGCCGGGCCAGGCGCGGAGCACCTCGCGGCCGGCGATCTCGCAGATCATTCGCGGCCGGCGGATCTCCGGGACGAACACCTCCAGGCGCGCCCGGGCGAGGTGTCTGTTGCGCAGCTCCTCCGGCAGGCGGAAGCGGATGCGGAGGTAGTTGCGGGTCCCGCGGAGGGCCAGCGTGCCGGCCGGTGCGGACTGACCCTTGCCGTCGCGCGAGATCGTCTCGGTGAGGCAGCCGTCGTAGCCGCCGGCGCCCTGCTGGAGGGTGACCGTTCCGGCGGGCAGGCCGGCGGCGAGGAACAGCACGGCGATCGCGGCAAGCTCGAGCCCTCGACGCCCCATGCTCGTTCTCCTGCTGACCGGCGGCGC
>CAZXOC010000343.1:0-7147 GCA_964642165.1 uncultured Planctomycetaceae bacterium
GGCGTGACGGGCTTCATCCGCCTGACGGCCCTGTCGACGCGGAACGACGAGATCGACACGGCCAGCCGCCCGTTCGACATGACCCGCGACGGTTTTGTCCTCGGCGAGGGGGCGAGCATCCTGGTCGCGGAGACGGTCGAGCACGCCAAGCGGCGCGGCGCGAAGGTCCTCGCGGAGGTCCTGGGCTACGGCAGCAGCGCCGACGCGTTCCGCATTACCGACCAGGACCCCGAGGGCGAGGGGGCGGCGCTGTCCATGCGGGCGGCGCTGGCCGATGCGGGCGTCGAGCCGGGACGGATCGACTACATCTCCGCCCACGGCACCGCCACCAAGCAGAACGACCAGGTCGAGACCCGGGCGATGAAGAGCGTCTTCGGGGAGCTGGCCTACCGCATCCCCGTCTCCAGCGTCAAGGGCATGACGGGGCACCTGATCGCCGCCGCCGGGGCGACCGAGCTGATCACGTGCGTCCTGGCCATGCGCGATCACGTCCTGCCCCCGACCACGAACTACCGCCATCCCGACCCGGACTGCGACCTGGACTACGTGCCCAACGAGCCGCGGAAGGCGACCGTCCGGACGTGCATGAGCAACAGCTTCGGCTTCGGCGGGCAGAACAACACGCTGATCATCACGGCCGGCGAGGACCTCTGACCGCGGCGCGGGGGTGAAATCCGCGGCGTCCGCGCGCGACAACCCGAAAGGGGGCCGAAGGCACGGAAGGGGGCCGCTGGGAGCAACCGATGGCTGTGGTGACCTGTCCGCATTGCGGGACGCCCCTGGACGCCCCCGAGAGTCTGCTCGGGCGGCAGGTCGTCTGCGGGCGATGCAACAACGTGTTCGTGGCGTCGGCGACGCCGGGCGCGCCGGCGCCGCAACCGGCGCCGCCCGCCGCCCGGGCCGGCGTCCCGTCGGCGCCGATGGCACCCCCTCCGCCACCGGGCGCCACGCGCTCGCCCGTGCCCCTGCCGCCGTCGCCGGCCAGCGCCCAGGGCCCCGCCACCTCCGGCTTCGCCGTCGCGTCCATGATCCTCGGCATCTGCTCGCTCGTCACCTGCATTTGCTACGGCGTCCTTCCGCTGATCTGCGGCATCCTGGCCTTGGTCTTCGCCAGCCACGCCACACGCGACATCCAGGCCGGCAGGGCGTCGATCTCCTCCGCGGGCATGGCCAGGGCCGGACGCATCTGCGGCATCTTCGGGCTGGTCATCGCGGCGATCTGGCTCATCATCGGGCTCGTGGCGGTGAGCGGCGGATTCTGACGTTCCCGGCCGGGGCGCCGGGCGCGGTGCCGCGCCGCGCCACGCCACGTTGTCTTCGCGGTCGCCGTGGCGAGCCTTGCCTCGATGACGACGTTGCGCTATGATCTGGCGGCGCCGTGATTGCGCCGTATGCAGCCGCCGGGTGGCGGCTCGCACAACACTGTGAGAGCAGGGAGTCAGCAATGCCGATTGTTGCCTGTCCGAAGTGCGGGACGAGACTGGATGCCCCCGACAGTGTGCTCGGCAAGGAGGTCGTCTGCGGCAAATGCGGCACCCGGTTCACTGCGACGGCGCAGGCGGGGGCCGGCGCCGGCGGGGAGCCGGCGCTGCCGGAGCCGAGGACCCCGGCCGCCGGGCCGACCCCAGCGGCTCCCACGCCGCCGACGGGACCGGCCGAGCCTCCGCCGGGACCAGCCGCCACGCCGCCCGGGCCCGGACCGGCGCCCCAGGGTCCCGCCGCGGCGCCCGGCGTGCCCAAGCCGATGGGTGCGCCTCGGCCTCCCGCCGCCGGCCCCGTGCCGCCGCCCGGCGTGCCCCGGCCGCCGGGGGCCGCGCCGCCGCCCGGCGCCGGACCGCCTCGCCCCGGCATGCCGCCGCCTCCCGCTCGCCCGCCCGGCGTGGCCGCGCCGCCGCCCAGGCCGGGCGCGCCCGGCGCGTACGGCCCGCAGGTCCAACCGCCGGGGGCGGGACTGGGCCCGCCGAAGCCCTCCGGCAACGCCACCGCCGCCCTCGTCCTCGGGATCATCTCCATCGTCCTGGGCTGCTGCTGCTGGCCGGGCGGCCTGGTCTGCAGCATCATCGCGATCGTCCTCGGCAACAAGGCGGTCAACGACATCGCCGTCGGCATCGCCGACCCGACGTCGGCGGGCAAGGCGCGGGCCGGCAAGGTCTGCGGCATCGTCGGGCTGATCCTCAGCCTGCTCGCCGTCGTCATCACGATCATCAACTTCGCCAGTGGCGGCGGGGTCTATCCGCCCAGGTTCAGGTTCTAGCCGCCCCGCGGTCCGGCTCGCCTTGCTGCGCCCCGCGAGCCGCCGGGCCGACGCTGACATGGATGAGCCGCTTCTGACAGCACAGGCGTGTCTCGTCGCCTCGTCCTGGGTCCGCCAGAACTGGGCGGCCATCACCATTGCGCTGACCTGCCTGTCTCTGCTGACCTTCGTGGTCCTCTGGCTCCAGAAGTTCGTTCGCATCTGCCTGAACATCTTCTGCGACACGCCGCCGCCGCTGTCGATGGGGGTGGTGGACTTTCAGAGGCTGCCCGGCGAGGAGGTGCGCTTCCGCAGCTTCGACGGCACGAGCCTGCGGGGCATGCTGCTCCGGACGGCGAACCGCTCGGCCTTCAAGGGCACGGTGGTCTTCTGCCACGAGTACGGCTCGGACATGTATAGCTGCGCGCGGTACACGCGCCCGCTGGTCGAGGCGGGCTTCGACGTCTTCACGTTCGACTTTCGAGCCCACGGCGAGAGCAGCAACTGGGGCAAGTATCGCCCGCTGCAGTGGCCGTCGGACAAGGAGATGGAGGACGTGCTGGGCGCGTGCGCGTACGTGCAGGCGGCCCTGGCGGCGGAGGGCAAGCCCGTCGAGATCGGCGTGTTCGGCACGTCGCGGGGCGCGGGCGCGGCGCTGCTCGCCGCCGCGAGCGACCCCTACATCAAGGCCATCGTCTGCGACGGCGCCTTCAGCACCGACACGACCGTCACCGCCTTCATGAAACGCTGGGTCCACATCTTCGCCCGCGTCAAGCTCGTCTACGAGACGCAGACCGACGGCTTCTACAAGCTCATGCTCTGGCTCATGATGCGGTTCGCCCAGCCCAAGATGGGCTGCCGCTACCTCTCCGTCCGCAAGGCCCTGCGCGACATGCAGCCGCGGCCGATCTTCTTCATCCACGGCCAGAAGGACAGCTACATCCGCGTCGAGCAGTCCCAACTGCTCTACGATCTGGCCCCCTCCCCGAAGTACGTCTGGATCGTCGAGGGCGCCAAGCACAACCAGTCCGTCGTCGTCGAGCCGCGGCAGTATGCCGCCCGCACGATCGCCTTCTTCCGCCGTCACCTGGCCGGCGAGGACGTCGCCGAAAGCGAGATCACCGCGCCCAGCGGCATCGAGGCGGCTTGAGCCATGGGCCTCCGACGGACACTGCTCCGGCCGGTCGCGTACCTGGCCGGGAAGCACGCCGCGCGGCAGGTGCGCCTCTTCGCGGCGGCCCACCGGCGCACCGGACAGGTCCAGCAGCGCCTGCTGCGCGAGTTGCTCGCCGCGCACGCCGAGACGGACTTCGGGCGCGATCACGACTTCGCCCGCATCCGGACGTACGAGGACTTCCGCCGCGCCGTGCCCGTCGGCTCGTACGAGACGCATCGCCCCTACGTGGACCGCGTGCTTGAGGGCCGCCCCGTCGCGCTGCTGCCGCCCGGCCGGCGCGTCCTGATGTTCTCCCGCACCAGCGGCACCACCGGCCGACCGAAGCACATCCCCGTCACGCGGCGGTTCCTCCGCGAGATGCGCCGGGGGTGGAACATCTTCGGCCTGAAGGCCCTGACCGACCACCCCGGCGCCTGGCTGCGCGGCATCCTGACCATCAGCTCCTCCATGCGGGAGACGACCAGCCCGACCGGCCTGCCGTGCGGGGCCATCAGCGGGCTGCTGGCCGACACGCAGAAGCGCATCGTCCGGCGGATGTACGTGGCCCCGCGCGAGGCGGCGGAGATCCACGACCCCGCCGCCAAGTACTACACCATCCTCCGCTGCGGCGTCGGGCGCGACGTGGGCATGATCACCACGGCGAACCCGTCCAGCACGATCAAGCTGATCGAGACCGGCCAGGCCCATGCCGAGCGACTGGTCCGCGACGTGCGCGACGGGACGATCTCCCCGCCGGGCGGCCTGCCCGCCGAGCTGGCGCGGCGCCTGCGTTTCCGGCCGGACGCCCCGCTCGCACGCCGACTGGAGGACGGGATCCGCCGCGACGGCACGCTGCTGCCGCGCCACTTCTGGACCGTCCGGGTCCTCTGCAACTGGACCGGGGGGACGCTGAAGCTCTACCTTCGCCGCCTGCGGGAGCTGTTCGGCGACGTGCCCGTTCGCGACATCGGGCTGCTGGCCAGCGAGGGCCGCTTCTCCATCCCCTTCGACGACGCCACGCCCGCCGGCGTCGCGGAGATCACCGGCAACTTCCTGGAGTTCATCCCCGCCGACGAGTACGCCCGCGACGATCCGGCCGTGCGGCGGGTCCACGAGCTCGAGGTCGGCGGCGAGTACTTCCTCGTCCTGAGCAACTGGGCGGGGCTCTGGCGGTACAGCATCGACGACCGCGTCCGCGTGGTGGACTTCCTCGCGCGCACGCCGGTCTTCGAGTTCCTCTCGCGCGGGCGGCACACCGCCAACATCACCGGCGAGAAGATCACCGAGCACCAGGTGGTCGAGGCGATGCGCCGCGCGGCTTCGGAGATCGGCGCCGACCTGGAGCGCTTCACCCTCCGGGGCCGCTTCGCCGAGACCCCGTACTACGAGCTGCGCGTCGAGCCGGCCGACGGCTGGGACCCGCAGCGCCTCGCCGAGCGGATGGACGCCGCGCTGGCCGGGCTGAACATCGAGTACGCCGGCAAGCGAAGCAGCGACCGGCTCGGGCCCATCCGTGCGGTCGCCGTCGAGCGGGGGCTCTTCGAGCGGCAGGAGCGCGACGCCGTCGTCCGCCGCCACGGCCGCGGCGAGCAGTACAAGCACCAATACCTGTTGACCGAGGTCCTGGAGGCCAACGGGTAGGGCACGCACCCCCGGAGCCGCGGCGCGGGCCGCGCGCGAAGGGCTGTCACGTCCGGCCGGCTACTCCGGCTCGCCGCGCAGGTGCCTGCGGGCGCGGAGCAGGAACGTGCGTTCCTCGTCGTCGAGCTGGTCCATGAGGCGGCCCTCCGCCGGGCGCAGGTCGAAGCTGCGTCGCGGGCGGCCGTCGGGGGCGCCGGAGGTATGCCCGTTGTGGAGGCACCACCCGGCCGCGCCGGCGGCGAGGGCGCTCTTCAGGTCGGCGAGCAGGTCCTCCGCCCGCGGCTGCCACTCGCCGAAGCCGCGCCGCAGGGGCTCCTGGTAGTGGATCGGCACGACCTTGCCCAGCCTCGCCATGCGGCTGCGGAGGGTCTTGGTCTTCTGCTCGGTCTCGGCCGGCGAGCCGGCGTGCCGGGGGCGGTGCGGGGCCAGGAAGTCCACCCTCGCGGTCGTCAGGTACGAATAGAGCACCTCGGGTTCGATGTCGCCGGCGTGGCTGGCCGTCACCAGGCGCTGCGGGTCGATCTCCTTGATCCGGTCGCGAAGCTGCCGGACGAACGGGAGCGTCACGTGCCGCGCGTCGGGGAGGTTCCGCTCGTTGGCCACGTCGATGGTCGCGTGGCGGAACGGCCCGATCGCCTCGGCGAGGATGCCGACGGCGTTGAGGTGCGCCTCGTCGCTCGGCAGCAGGTCGGCCCCCACCACGCCGTCGCCGCGCGAGAACGTCACGTCCACGACCATGCCCGCCGCGTCCGCCCGCTCCAGCAGCCACAGGAGCTTCTCCCAGTAGGGCGAGCGCTCGTCCCCGTCGGCGTCGAACGCCGAGACGTTGTGCTCGAACGCCCCCCACGTGGCCCACACGCGGATCCAGTTGACGCCGCAGCGGCGCAGCTCGGCGAGGTCCTCCTCGACGAACGTCTCGGGGGCGCCCAGGCCCGCGTAGTAGCTGGCCCCGAACAGGAACGCCGCCTGCCCGTCGAGCAGGAACCGCTCGGCGCCCGCGTCGATGCTCAGTGTGCTTCCCATCGCGGCGTCTCCCGTGGGGGGCTATCCTACCCCGGCCGGCCCCCGACGTGTCAAGTCGGGAGGCGGCGGCCCGGGGGATTGCCCGGATTCGGCTTTGACCTTCCGGCACGATCCGCGTATACGAGGTCCCGCCAGCCCACTTGGCTCGGGGTGGTCCCGGTAAGGCATCAAAGGCGCGACCGGCCATGTCGGAAGGCTTCTGCTCTCATTGCGGCCAGCGACTGCGTGTCGGGGAGGGGGTGGTGTCGTTCCGCTGCCCGGCCTGCGGGAAGGTCACCGCGCTGGGGCCGACCGACGCGGGCGCCGCCGGTCCCGCCGAGCCGAAGACGCCCCTGGAGGAGCTCGCCTCGGCGGCCGCGCCGCGCCCGGGGCGGCGCGCCCCCGCCGGCTACCGTGCCCACGCCCCGATGCGCACCGCCCCGGGAGCCGTCGCCTCCCTGGTGTGCGGGATCCTCGGCCTGCTGTGCTTCGGTTTCCTCTTCGGGCCGATCGCGATCATCCTTGCGACGCAGGCCCGGGGGGCCGTCCGCCGCGGGCGAGGGATCTACTCGGGCGACGGCCTGGCCATCGCCGGGCTGGTGCTCGGCATCATTGGCACGGCCCTGCACGCGGTCTGGCTGGTTTTCTTCCTGATGGGCCTGGCCGCGGGGGCCGCCTGAGCCATCGGCCCGTCGTGCGGGCCGCTCCTTCGCCCGGCGCGGCGTCAAACTCGATTTCTCTATGCTCAATTCGACCGGCTCGACCTCAAGGATGTGCAGTCTTGTGTCTCTTCGCGCGGATAGTAAAATAGGAGGATATAACTTATTAATACCTTTATAAAAGGTACTTAAAACTAGTGTGCGCTCGGCGCTTTTCTAGATCTCTGTACAAAACACAGGGCACTCAGAAATCAGCACAGCACAATCGGGAATCCCCCCACTGAGGGGGCCATGAGTCTTGAGTGAGTCCGTCAAGGCTGCCCACGCGTTGCGCGTCTCAGGGAGCTCGGAATCAGGGGAACCTGGTACGGGTCCGTCAGGGCGTCTTGACGTCGTTGTCGAATCTCTGGGCCTGGTTCAGAACGGGTCCGCTCGGGGCAACACTCTTCTCTTCGC
>CAZXOC010000344.1:0-7119 GCA_964642165.1 uncultured Planctomycetaceae bacterium
GCGCCATGTCCGGCACGGTTCTCATGGTCAGCGACAAGGCCGAGGTCTACGAGAACGACGCAAACATCGAAGGTATGAAACGCAGCGCTCCCGTGCTCTTCACCGTTCCGGGGCAGCTCTACGGCCTCGGTCGCCGCACGGTTCCGTGGTGGCTTCAGGAGATCGATCGGCCCTTCGACCACTGGTCTGTGTTGGCGCGGATCCAGTGGGGGGAGAAGGAGAAGTCGAAGCACGTGTATCATTTCAAGGGCGTGCCGCAGCAAGAGGTCAAGTTCGCGGACCTGGGGCTTCGGGCCGACCGCGAGTACCTGGTCTGCGAGTTCTGGACCCAGAAGTTCCTCGGCAAGTTCAACGGCTCGTTCACCGCGCCCGCGATGGACGAGAATACCGGCATGCACGTCTTCGCCATACGGGAGGCGCGCGAACATCCGTGGGTCATCTCGACCACGCGCCACATCTCCCAGGGCGGCGTGAGCCTGCTCGACGAGCGGTGGCACGGCGACCGCAACGTCCTCTCCGGCCGAAGCGCGGTGGTCAAGGGCGATCCGTACGTACTGACGATCCACCTCCCGGACGGCTACCGCCTGAAGAGCGCCGAGGTCGACGGCGAGAAGGCGGCGGTCAAGGCCCTGCCTCACGTCGCCCGCGTCCGCATCACCCCGGCCGCAAGCAAGACCGTGGACTGGCGGATCCGCTTCTCCAGGTAGTTCCCGCCGACAGGTCAGCGCCCTAGCCGGAGGTCGGCAGGGCGGCTTCGGGCGCGGCGGCTAGACGTACTCGATGGTCGCCGGGGGCTTGGGGGTCAGGTCGTAGAGGCAGCGGTTGACGCCGGGGACCTCGCCGGTGATCCGCTCGGTGATGCGGTGCAGCGTCTCCCAGGGCAGCTCGCGGACGGTCGCCTCGCGGGCGTCGGTGCTGTCGATGCAGCGGACGACGATGATCTGCCCGAACTCGCGCCGGCCGTCGCGGATGCCCGTCGCGCGGTCGGCCAGCAGGACGGCCAGGTACTGGAACGCCCCCGTGTCGTCGAGCTCCTCCTCGACGATGGCCGTGGCGGCCCGCACCGTGGCGAGGCGCTGCTCGTTGACCTCGCCGACGATCCGCGTCGCCAGCGCCGGGCCGGGGAAGGGGATGCGCTCGGCGATCTCGCCGGGCAGCCCGGCCGCCCGGGCGACCTCCCGCACGCCGTCCTTGCGGAGGGTGCGAAGCGGCTCGAGCACCTTGTAGCCGTAGGCCTCCTCCGGGTCGATGCCGAGCTGGGCGAGGATGTTGTGCTGGCGCTTGATGCCGGCGACGGTCTCCTCGATGTCGGTCAGGATCGTCCCGTGGAGGAGGAAGGTCGCGCCGCTCCGCTTGACCTCGCGGCCGAAGACCTTCTCGTAGAACGTCGAGGTGATCGCCTGGCGCTTGGCCTCCGGGTCGGTCACGCCGGCGAGGGCGTCGAGGAACTCCTTGCGGGCGTCCAGCAGCTCGACGGGGATGCCCATGTCGGCGAAGATCCGCGCGACGCGCTGGGGCTCGCCCTCGCGCATGAGGGCGTTGTCGAGGAACAGCGTCCGCAGGCGGTCGCCCAGCGCCTGGTGGGCCAGCACCGTCACCACCGAGCTGTCCACCCCGCCGCTGAGTGCGTTAATGGCCTTGCCGTCGCCGACCTCGCCGCGGATCTCCGCGACCGCGTCCTCGATGAACTTCGCGGCATCCATGGGCCGTTCTCCTTTGGGGCGCCTGCGTCTCCGTGCCCCTCTCGGGGCGACGGGCAACCGGGATAGCGGGCGGCCGAGGGACCGGAAGACTCGCCCCAACCCGCCGGCGAATGGCGAAGACTGTAGCGGCCGCCCCGGACCTTGGCAACCGATTTCGCCGGCGGTTGTGGGCGGCGCGGCGAGCCGGTAGCATGGGCCGTCGAGGCCGGCTCGAACGGGATGGTCAGCGCGAGGAGCCCCATGGCGGCAGAGGGCCCGGGAGCGATCCGACGGTTGCGCGGACGGGCGGCGGTCGCCCTGGCCGGCGAGCGGCGGTGGTACGAGGCCCCGTACCGCGGCGACCGGGCGCCCCGCGCGAACGACGGCCTGAGCCACTCGCCGATCTACGACCCCCAGCTTCGCCTGCTGGTGCGGTTCACGCACGCCACGCGCGAGCAGTGGGTCGAGACCTTCGTGATGCGCCTGGACCCCGCGACGCTGGCGATGCGCCCGCTGGCCGAGGCCGGCGCGGGAGGACGCCATGATCCCTAGTGGCACGCCGCGAGGACCGCGAGCCCGCCGCCTGGCCGGGCCGGTGGCGCTGTGCGTGCTGGCCTGCTCGGCGGCGGGCGGGACGACCTGGCCCACGCTGCACAAGGACTACCAGCGCAGCGGCTACACCGACGAGGTCGTCCGGGGCCCGTACGAGCGGAAGTGGTACCGCGACTTCCACGACGAGATGATCGCCACGCGCGTCGAGGCCATCGTCGCCGAGGGGAAGTGCTTCGTGGGCACGTTCGCGGGTGCCCTGCACGCCCTGGACGTCCGCGACGGCCGTGCGGCCTGGACCTTCCGGACCGCCGGGCCGATCGGCGCCTCGCCGTGCTACCACGGCGGCAGGCTGTACGTCGGCGCCGACGAGGGCTTCGCGACGGGGCGCCTGTACTGCCTCCGGGCGGCCGACGGGAAGCTCGCCTGGTCCTACGACGCCGGCGCGGGCGTCTGGGTCTCGCCGGCCTGCGATGGGCGGAACGTCTACTTCGGCGACCGGGCGGGCGTCTTCCACGCCGTCTCGATCGCCGACGGCAAGCGGGCCTGGACGTTCGCCACCGGCGGGATGATCCTCAAGCCCGCGTCGTTCTCGCCGGACGGAAAGCGGATCGTCTTCGGCAGCGAGGACATGCACGTCTACTGCCTCTCGCCGGAGGGCAAGCTGCTGTGGCGGTCGCGGAAGCTGCCCGGCCTGTCGCTGCGGGACCAGGGGCCGACGATCTGGCGCGGGCTGGCGATCGTGCGCACGAACCCCGCCGACGGCTTCCACACGGTCCTGGGGCGCAACGGCGAGGAGCTGGAGCGCATCCAGCGGGCCATTCCGGCGGGCCCCGAGGACAAGGTGCTGATGGACAAGTGGGGCGACCTGCTGATGCACCCCACGCCGCGGCGGCGCAAGGCCGAGCTGGACGGCATCGTGCGGTACCTGCGCGCGAACCCTCGCGACCGGAGCTTCCACGCGCTGGCCCTGGCGGACGGCTCGGAGCCCTGGATCGCGCCGGTCTTCTACACCTGCGGGCTGCACAACCCCCCGACGCCGCCGGCGTTCCACCCGAAGACCGGCGAGCTGTACACGTTCTGGCGGACGGCCCTGACGTACTACGTCCGCGGCGTGCGGCGCTACAACGCCCTGTGCCGCCTCCGCCGCGCCGACGGGCTCGTCGACTTCTCCTACCCCGAGCAGCGCCACGACGCCGGGCGCGCGTGGTACGCCATGCCCATGATCGGCGACGAGAGCCAGGCGCTGAGCCTCATGGGCGACTGGCTGATCGCCACGCACCAGGGCGACGTCGGCGCGCTGCACGTCCGGACGGGCAAGGTCATGCGGATCTGGCGAGGTCGCGACACGTACGGGGGCATCTTCGGCCCGGCCGCCGTGCCGGGGAGCTTCCAGGGCGCCCGGGAGCTGGCCCGCAAGGGGTACCTCACCGGCATGCCGAACGAGTGGCACGGCCCGGACCGGTCGATCGTGGCGATCGCCGAGGGGCGGATCTTCTGGGTGGTCGGCTCGCAGGTGGTGTGCCTCGCCGGCCCGGACGCACCGAGGACGCCCACCGGCGGGCTCAAGCCGCCGCCGCTGATCAAGAAGCGGCTGTTCGCGGGCACGGCCGGGGGGAACGTCGCCACGCAGGGCGCGGGGCGGTTCGACGAGAGCGTCGAGAAGATCGAGATCCGCCCGGGGCAGCTTCGTCGGCGCGTGGAGCGCCCACCGGCGACGGTGCGCAAGCACGCGGCCACGCCGCTGGCCCGGGCCCTTCGCGAGCGCCTCGACGGCGAGGTGCGCGAGCTCGTCGAGGACGGGCCCTGGGCGCCGTTCGTCGTGGAGCTGGGCATCAGCCGCGAGGAGCGCCACTTCTGGCGGACGGCCGAGACGATCCAGATCGTCGCCCTCGCCCTGCCGCACCTCTCGCCGAGCGTGCGGGCCAAGGCGGGGGAGTTCCTCGACGAGCTGGTCGAGGCCGGCTGCCCGCTCGACGTGCCGGTCTTCCGCATTCCGCGTGCGAAGCGGCGCGAGGCCTACGAGCTGGGGGCGGGCATGGAGGCCTTCGCCGCGCGCCCGCCGCGGCACCAGGCCAACGTCGAGGACCTCTACGCCCTGTGGGCCTACGCCCACTACGCCGGCGGATGGGCGAAGGTCCGGGCGAAGCTGCCGGCGATCCGCAAGGTCTTCGACACGTTCGCCGCCAAGGGCGTGACGTTCGATCATCGCGACTGGGTCAACGACGCCGCCGAGCGCCTCAACGGGCAGATCGCCGGTACGCTGGCCGCCGGTCGCATCCTGCACAAGGCCGGCGACGCCCCGGCCGCCGCCAAGGCCCTGGCGCACCTGGCGAAGCTGCTGACCGAGCGCGTGCATCACGAGCGGGCCGACAGCGACCTCATCCGCGGCACGGGCGGGCGGCGCGGCCACGCCGCCAAGGTGCCCCGCTACCTCGCCCTCGTGCCGGAGACGGCGGCGATGCTCGGCGAGCACGCCCGCAAGCCCCTGGCGCGGAACGTGCGCGGCCTGGCGGGGGGGCTGCCGCTGTGGTACCAAGCCTTCGGCGAGCGGATGATCGGCGGGGAGAACTACATCTCGCCGCCGCACCTGGCGCGGGGGCTGTTCGCGGCCCTGGCCGACGGCGTCCGCGCGGCGCCCGAGGACCTGGCCGCCAAGCTCGACCAGCCCTGGTGCAAGGCGGACCTGTACTACATCGAGAAGCTCTCGGCGATCCTGCGCAAGCTGGACGCCCCCAAGTGACCACCGCGAAAGGGCAAACGAATGAACCGACGCGAGTTTCTGAAGTGCACGGCCGCCGGTGCGGCGGCGAGTTGGCTGGGACGCGTCCTGCCGGCCGAAGCGAAGCCGGCGCCGAAGCGCCGCCCGAACGTCGTCCTGATCATCTCCGACGACCAGGCCTGGACGGACTGCGGCTTCATGGGCCACCGCGTCGTCCGCACGCCGCGGCTGGACCGTCTCGCCGCCCGAAGCCTGGTGTTCACCCGCGGCTACGTGCCGACAGCGCTGTGCCGCCCGAGCCTCGCGACGATCTCGACGGGGCTCTACCCGCACCAGCACCGGATCGTCGGCAACGACCCGAACCGCGCGACGCGGGGCCCTGGCTGGCGGGAGGAGATGATCCGCCACTTCGCCACGCTGGAGACGCTGCCGAAGGTGCTGGGCCGGGCCGGCTACGTCAGCTTCCAGACCGGCAAGTGGTGGGAGGGCCACCCCCGTCGCGGCGGCTTCACCGACGGCATGACCCACGGCGACCCGAAGCGCGGCGGGCGCCACGGCGACGCGGGGCTCGCCATCGGGCGAAAGGGGCTGAAGCCCATCTGGGACTTCCTCGACCGCCACTCGGGCAAGCCGTTCCTCCTGTGGTACGCGCCGTTCCTGCCGCACGCGCCCCACACGCCGCCGAAGCGCCTGCTGGGAAAGTACACCGCGGCGGGCCGCCCGGCGGCCGTGGCGAAGTACTACGCCATGTGCGAGTGGTTCGACGAGACGTGCGGCGAGCTGCTGGACGGGCTGGAGAAGCGCGGTCTGGCGGGCGACACGCTGGTGGTCTACGTCTGCGACAACGGGTGGGTCCAGTGGTCCGGGAAGCGGCTGTCGTTCGACGCCCTCCGCGGCAAGCGGACGCCGTATGAAGGCGGCGTGCGGACGCCGATCATGCTGCGCTGGCCGGGGCGGATCGAGCCGCGGCGGGACGAGCGGACGCTGGCGAGCAGCGTGGACATCGCCCCGACGGTGCTGGCGGCCTGCGGCGTGAAGGCGCCGGGGGACCTGCCGGGGCTCAACCTGCTGGACGCCGCCGCGGTCGCCAGGCGCAAGTCGATCTTCGGGGCCGCCTTCGCCCACGACATCGCGAACTTTGCCGACCCGTCCAGCGGGCTGCGGCACCGATGGGGCATCGAAGGGCGCTGGAAACTGATCGTCCCGCACGCGCCTAACCTGCCCAAGGCCAAGGTGGAGCTGTACGACGTGATCACCGACCCTCACGAGAAGCGCAACCTCGCCGAGCGCCAGCCGGACAGGGTCGCGCACCTGCGCGAGCGGATCGAGGGATGGTGGCCGCTGGCGCGGGCCGCGGCCAAACAGGCTGGCGGAGGCGGCGCGAGCGGCGGATAATGGTGGGGCGTCCCGATGCGCGGGCGTCCATGAACAGGAGAGAAGCAATGATCAGGAATCTGCGGATCGTTCTGGTGGTGGGCGTGGTGGTCGGCGTCACGGCCCTCGGCGGCTGCAAGAAGGAAGCCGCCCCTCCGCCCGCCAAGCCGGGCGAGGGAAAGGGTCCGACGGCCGCGGGACCGCTCCAGGGCGTCGCCGTCGGCTTCGTGCAAGTCGGCGCCGAGAGTTCCTGGCGGACGGCGGAGACCAAGAGCATCCAGGACGAGGCCGCCAAGCGCGGCTGCGACCTGAAGTTCGCCGACGGGCAGGGCAAGCAGGCCAACCAGATCAAGGCCCTGCGGTCGTTCGTGAACCAGAAGGTAGACGTGATCGTCCTGGCGCCGATCGTGGAGACGGGTTGGGACGAGGTCCTCGGCCGGGCCAAGAAGGCCGGCATCCCCGTCATCCTGGTCGACCGCGGGGTGAAGGTGGCCGACGAGAGCCTGTACACGACGAAGATCGCCAGCGACTTCGTCTTCGAGGGGCGTCTGGCCGGCGAGTGGCTGGCGAAGAAGCTGTCGGGCAAGGGCAGCATCGCGGAGCTTCGGGGCACGGAGGGCGCCGCCCCGGCCATCGACCGCAAGAAGGGCTTCGAGGAGGCCATCGCCAAGCACCCGGATCTGAAGATCGTCCTGACCGAGACCGGCAAGTTCGAGCGCGCCGAGGGCAAGAAGGTCATGAAGACCTTCCTGGACTCCGGCACGAAGATCGACGCGGTCTACGCTCACAACG
>CAZXOC010000345.1:0-7071 GCA_964642165.1 uncultured Planctomycetaceae bacterium
TGTCGCGGGTCAGGCCGGCGTCGACGATGCGGAACGTCAGCGAGGAGATGTCCTCCTCGGCGTTGGCGTCGTCGGCGTCGTTGGCGTCGAAGTCGATGTGGCTGCCCCAGATCACGTCCCAGCCAATGCCCGCGTTGGCGTCGGGGTCGGCGATCTCCCACTCGTACGCCGCGCCGTCAGCCAGTTCCAGGTTGGTGCCGCTCAGCGTGCCGACGGTATTGCCGGGGGCCACGGTGCCGGTGGAGTCGACGACGATCTTGCCGCTATCGCCCCATGCGCCGTCGCCGCTCAGCGTGCCGGTGACGGTCACGATGTCGGTGGCGTCATCGATCTGCAGCCCGTCCCCGTCGTTGCCGCCGGCGTACGTGCTGTTGAGGATCAGGTTCCTGACCGTCAAGTTGTGGTCGGCGAACACTTGGCCTCCCTGTTCAATCGTTACCTGGGTGTTCGTCAGGGTCACGCCCCCGCTTTTGATCTCTAGTCTGGCTTCGTCTTCGACAACGACCGGCAGGATGCCGCCGACCAACGTTCCGTTATCGATGGTGTCATTCAGCAAAATGATCTTGCCCTTGCCGAGCCGGACCTCTGCCGCATTGCGGATCTCGGCGCCGAGGCCGACCTGGCCGTCCGGCGTCCTGACGGCGTTGTTGTAATCCCGGAACCCGTCGCCGGCGGCCTTGCTGTTGATCAGCAGCGTGGCGCCGTTGGCGTCGACCGGCATCTCGATGTCGGTCGCGCCACCACTGAGGCCGGCAATGCCGAACGACTCGCCCGGTCCGGCCGTGGTGGTAATCTTCGCGCCCGCGATGCCCGCGGTGAAATTGACCGGCCTGTCGGTCCTGCCGGAGCCGGTCATCAGCCACTTGTCAACGCCGACGACGTAGTCGTGCTTCGTGTTGGTGTTGGCGTTATCGCCGCCCTGGACAGCGATGTTCGACTTGGTCATCAGGTCCGCCAGGACCGGCTGGTTGGCGTCGGTGATGTCCGAGTCGCGCTGGATAGCGATCAACGGAGTGTCGTTAACCACGAGCTGGCTGGGGCTAAGAAGCTTCAGAACGTTGATCTGGTTGTTCGGGATCCTCATTGCGGCATTGGTGTTCAGGGTAATCTTGACGTTGGGATCCGTACCCACGCCCAGGAACTGACGCTGCGTGCCGATGATGTCGATCATGACCTTGCCGGTGGCGGTCAAGCCGCCATGCCAGTCCTCGGGGTTCACGTCGGCCCGGCCTTGACCGATCAGGTTGTAGGTCTGGTCGTCCTTGCAGCGGAAGTCGTTGCCGAGCGTGACCAGATCCGTGGTCGAACTGCCGGCCAGCATGTTCATGTTGAACGTGGTGCAGGCGTTGGCGTCGGAGTTGCTGATGTTCAACCCAGAGGTGAACGTGCCGCCGTCGCCGTTCCACGAGCTTTTCAATGTGCCGGTGATGTAGAAGTTCGCGACGCCGGTCTCGTCGGTGGAGATGATATCCATCTTGAGCTGTGGCTTGTTGCCGTGGGCTGTGCTCATCCACTTGATTTCGACATCGCCGGCGCCGGCCGGGGAGATGAGCGTCTTGTTCATCGCGTTCGGGGTGTAGGTCTTCTCAAATGCGAAGCCCTTCCAGAGGCTGTTGCCATCATCGC
Organism: uncultured Planctomycetaceae bacterium; assembly: GCA_964642165.1. GTDB lineage: Bacteria > Planctomycetota > Phycisphaerae > SM23-33 > SM23-33 > CAYRVX01. Next base: position 1,627 of record CAZXOC010000345.1, read on the forward strand.
CGGCGACATACGTCCCGTTGCCGCTGATACCGATCCATGCCCGGGCGTCCATGGTGCTGGAAGCCTGGCCGAGATCGTCAGGGGTCGGTTCCGAGCCGGACGAGATGACCAACACGGCCTCGCTGCCGACTGGAATGTCGATGTCGTTGCCGTCGCCCCACGTGGCCGTGCCGGTGGCGCCCATCAGCGTGCCGCCATCGAGAACGACGACGCCGCCGAAGTTCGTCTGGGCTAGGACGAAGTTCAGCAAGCCGGTGCTCCCGACGGTCGTCGGGCCGGCCACGCCGGCGAGCGTGTCGGTCTTGCCGGTGTTGCCGAGCTCAAGTATGCTCGACGCCGGAATCGTGACGCTCCCGGTGGTCAGCGTATCGTTGACCAGGAATCGAAGGTTGCTTCCGCCGGTTCCCTGGCTCTTGAAGTCCATGACCAGACCGGCGGGGTTGTTGACCACCAGCGCGCCGTTGAAGGTCCAGGTCTTGTCGAGATGGACGAACGTGGCAGCCGCCCCGAGGGTCAGGCTACTGTTGAAGGTACAGCCGGCGAAGGTCTTCCAGTCGCTCGTAATCTGACCGTCGACGGAGACCGGAATGTTGAAGGTGCTATTGCCGCCTCTGTTATCGAAGAAGAGCGAGTCCATCGACAGCGAACCGCCGGCGTCGACGAAGCTCATCCTCCTGAGGATCCGCACCGCGCCGACGTCATAGGCTGCGTCGACATCGACGATGTCACCATCGGCCGTGTTGAAATCGACGCTCTTGTCCGTATTGCCGCTGATGCCGGGCACGTTGGAGTCGTCGCTGGGCAACGGGGTCCAGTTGTCGGCGTCACCCCAGGCGTTGCCGTCAACGAGGTCGGCGCCGGCCCAGTTGAAGTCGGCGGCCGATGCCGCCCCCGCGCCGACGGCCAGCAAGGCCGCCAGTACGCCTGCGAGTGCAAACCTGCTGTTCCTCATCGTTTCGCTCCTGCTTGCCAGCCTCCGAATGCGTTTGGCTGGTCACGGTCCGGGGGAGCCACGGCCGCGCGGCCCGGCGGGCCTCCGTGCCGCTGGTCAATGTCGCCGGCGTCTTCGTCTCCGCAACCCGGCCAGGGCGCCCAGCGCCAGCAGGGCCAGCGTGGCCGGCTCGGGCGTGATCCCGACGCCGCCGGGGACGGAGTCGCCCATGCTGCGCTTCAGCGCGATGTAGTCCAGGTAGTTCACGTCGCCGTCGAAGGTGAGGTCGCCGCCGAGCCAGTCGGCGTCAGTCGAGCCCAAGCCGCCCCGCAGGGCCAGCAAGTCGCCCCGGGCGACCTGGCCGTCGAGGTCGACGTCCCCGGCGAGCTGGGCGTGCAGCGTCACCGCGATGCCCAGGCCGGTGCCGAGGTCCACGTCGTACGCCACGTCCGCAATGTACGCCGCGCCGATGTTCCCGCCGCCGAGCACGGCGAATTGGCCGTCAATACCTCCCGTGTTCGCTACCACGTACTCCCCGCCGAACATCGAGCTCGCGTCGCTGCCGGGCAGCCAGGACGGTCCGATGGCGTCGTTGCCGGCCGTCAGGTCCAGTTCGGTCTCCACGTACAGCACGTCTGAGACGTCGGCGCCCTGCACCTCGGGCTGGAAGGCCGCGCCGTCCTCGAAGGCCAGGGCCCCGATCACCTGCAGTTTCCCGATGCCCTGTCCCGGCCTCACCGCCCCGCGAACCGAAAGGACGACCGCGTCGCACTGCACGGCGCCGAGTCCCCCCAGGTTGCGGAAGCTCACGGGGGCGGCGGGCCCGCTGGCGGTGAGCTGGACCGAGGCGTCGTCGACGACCGTCAGGTCGCCCACCAGCACGTCGCCGGCATCGAAGTAGAGGACGGCCGTCCCCTCCTCCGGGGGGGAGCTTCGGAAGCTCAGGTCCGGCGCGTTCAGCGTTTCGCCCGGCCCGGCCGACGGGGTCACCGTTGTCGTCTTGCCATTCTCGGTCATGCCCACGGTGATCTCGCCGGGCTGGCCCGAGCCGATCGCCTGGAACGATTCCGCGTTGGACGTGACGACGACGCCCGGGGCCTGGAGCGTGCCGCTGAGGACGATGGCCTTGTCGCCCGTGTCCACCGTCCCGCCGGTGACCTCGAGGTCGCCCACGCGGATGTCCTCCGAGAGGCTCACCGCGCCGCCGGTGACGAGGAGGGTGTTGGCGTCGACGTCGGCCCCGGCAGCCACGGTGAGCGTGCCGGAGCTGGTCAGGACGTCGGTGGCGAAGCGCCCGGCCACATCGAGCGTCCCGCCGTCGATGACCGTGTCGGTGGTGACGGTCAGGCCGCCGCCGGCGTCCACGGCCACCGTCCCGGCGGAGACGGCCAGCCGGTAGGCCTCGCGGTTCGGGTCCAGCACGGTGACCGTCCAGGGCGTGTCGACCGCCGCGGCGACGAGGGGATGGTCGGGGTAGTTGGGCTCCGAGCCGGGGCTGAGGAAGCCGCTGGGGGCCCAGTTGCCGACCACGTCCTCGCCCCAGACGCCGTCGGCGCCGGCGTCCCACGTCAGCGTGCCGAGCATGCGTGTGGCGAGCAGGCCGGTGAGGTAGTAGACCCTCTCGTCGGACTCGTCGCCGTCGACGTCGACGCTGCCGCCGTCGACGAGCTGCGCGGCGGAGGCGTCCCAGCCGACCGGGGCCTCGAAGGTGACCGTCCACGCGGCGGGGACGTCGAAGCCGCCGCCGGCCGCGACGACGAACTGCTCGTCGGCGGTGATGTCGCGGGTCAGGCCGGCGTCGACGATGCGGAACGTCAGCGAGGAGATGTCCTCCTCGGCGTTGGCGTCGTCGGCGTCGTTGGCGTCGAAGTCGATGTGGCTGCCCCAGATCACGTCCCAGCCAATGCCCGCGTTGGCGTCGGGGTCGGCGATCTCCCACTCGTACGCCGCGCCGTCAGCCAGTTCCAGGTTGGTGCCGCTCAGCGTGCCGACGGTATTGCCGGGGGCCACGGTGCCGGTGGAGTCGACGACGATCTTGCCGCTATCGCCCCATGCGCCGTCGCCGCTCAGCGTGCCGGTGACGGTCACGATGTCGGTGGCGTCATCGATCTGCAGCCCGTCCCCGTCGTTGCCGCCGGCGTACGTGCTGTTGAGGATCAGGTTCCTGACCGTCAAGTTGTGGTCGGCGAACACTTGGCCTCCCTGTTCAATCGTTACCTGGGTGTTCGTCAGGGTCACGCCCCCGCTTTTGATCTCTAGTCTGGCTTCGTCTTCGACAACGACCGGCAGGATGCCGCCGACCAACGTTCCGTTATCGATGGTGTCATTCAGCAAAATGATCTTGCCCTTGCCGAGCCGGACCTCTGCCGCATTGCGGATCTCGGCGCCGAGGCCGACCTGGCCGTCCGGCGTCCTGACGGCGTTGTTGTAATCCCGGAACCCGTCGCCGGCGGCCTTGCTGTTGATCAGCAGCGTGGCGCCGTTGGCGTCGACCGGCATCTCGATGTCGGTCGCGCCACCACTGAGGCCGGCAATGCCGAACGACTCGCCCGGTCCGGCCGTGGTGGTAATCTTCGCGCCCGCGATGCCCGCGGTGAAATTGACCGGCCTGTCGGTCCTGCCGGAGCCGGTCATCAGCCACTTGTCAACGCCGACGACGTAGTCGTGCTTCGTGTTGGTGTTGGCGTTATCGCCGCCCTGGACAGCGATGTTCGACTTGGTCATCAGGTCCGCCAGGACCGGCTGGTTGGCGTCGGTGATGTCCGAGTCGCGCTGGATAGCGATCAACGGAGTGTCGTTAACCACGAGCTGGCTGGGGCTAAGAAGCTTCAGAACGTTGATCTGGTTGTTCGGGATCCTCATTGCGGCATTGGTGTTCAGGGTAATCTTGACGTTGGGATCCGTACCCACGCCCAGGAACTGACGCTGCGTGCCGATGATGTCGATCATGACCTTGCCGGTGGCGGTCAAGCCGCCATGCCAGTCCTCGGGGTTCACGTCGGCCCGGCCTTGACCGATCAGGTTGTAGGTCTGGTCGTCCTTGCAGCGGAAGTCGTTGCCGAGCGTGACCAGATCCGTGGTCGAACTGCCGGCCAGCATGTTCATGTTGAACGTGGTGCAGGCGTTGGCGTCGGAGTTGCTGATGTTCAACCCAGAGGTGAACGTGCCGCCGTCGCCGTTCCACGAGCTTTTCAATGTGCCGGTGATGTAGAAGTTCGCGACGCCGGTCTCGTCGGTGGAGATGATATCCATCTTGAGCTGTGGCTTGTTGCCGTGGGCTGTGCTCATCCACTTGATTTCGACATCGCCGGCGCCGGCCGGGGAGATGAGCGTCTTGTTCATCGCGTTCGGGGTGTAGGTCTTCTCAAATGCGAAGCCCTTCCAGAGGCTGTTGCCATCATCGCCGGCGACATACGTCCCGTTGCCGCTGATACCGATCCATGCCCGGGCGTCCATGGTGCTGGAAGCCTGGCCGAGATCGTCAGGGGTCGGTTCCGAGCCGGACGAGATGACCAACACGGCCTCGCTGCCGACTGGAATGTCGATGTCGTTGCCGTCGCCCCACGTGGCCGTGCCGGTGGCGCCCATCAGCGTGCCGCCATCGAGAACGACGACGCCGCCGAAGTTCGTCTGGGCTAGGACGAAGTTCAGCAAGCCGGTGCTCCCGACGGTCGTCGGGCCGGCCACGCCGGCGAGCGTGTCGGTCTTGCCGGTGTTGCCGAGCTCAAGTATGCTCGACGCCGGAATCGTGACGCTCCCGGTGGTCAGCGTATCGTTGACCAGGAATCGAAGGTTGCTTCCGCCGGTTCCCTGGCTCTTGAAGTCCATGACCAGACCGGCGGGGTTGTTGACCACCAGCGCGCCGTTGAAGGTCCAGGTCTTGTCGAGATGGACGAACGTGGCAGCCGCCCCGAGGGTCAGGCTACTGTTGAAGGTACAGCCGGCGAAGGTCTTCCAGTCGCTCGTAATCTGACCGTCGACGGAGACCGGAATGTTGAAGGTGCTATTGCCGCCTCTGTTATCGAAGAAGAGCGAGTCCATCGACAGCGAACCGCCGGCGTCGACGAAGCTCATCCTCCTGAGGATCCGCACCGCGCCGACGTCATAGGCTGCGTCGACATCGACGATGTCACCATCGGCCGTGTTGAAATCGACGCTCTTGTCCGTATTGCCGCTGATGCCGGGCACGTTGGAGTCGTCGCTGGGCAACGGGGTCCAGTTGTCGGCGTCACCCCAGGCGTTGCCGTCAACGAGGTCGGCGCCGGCCCAGTTGAAGTCGGCGGCCGATGCCGCCCCCGCGCCGACGGCCAGCAAGGCCGCCAGTACGCCTGCGAGTGCAAACCTGCTGTTCCTCATCGTTTCGCTCCTGCTTGCCAGCCTCCGAATGCGTTTGGCTGGTCACGGTCCGGGGGAGCCACGGCCGCGCGGCCCGGCGGGCCTCCGTGCCGCTGGTCAATGTCGCCGGCGTCTTCGTCTCCGCAACCCGGCCAGGGCGCCCAGCGCCAGCAGGGCCA